>JANLQQ010000062.1:0-18266 GCA_031367905.1 Novosphingobium sp. | reverse complement strand
CGCCGCACTCTTCGCGCAGCTTGTCACCATCGGGATCAAAGAACGGATGGGTAAGGTTCATAGAAGGATGCGCCCGGCCAGTGGTAAGCCCTGTCGCAGCGCCTTTGGAGCGTGTCGGCTGTGAAAGCAATGGGGATCGCGCCCCATTGCCAGCAAGCCCGCCGGACCCTACATCGCAAGTAACAATTCCGCAGCCGGGAACACCGCTTGATCCTCTCCCCCTTCGAATGGACTATCGCCAAGCGCTATATGATGCCTGGGCGCAGCGAGGGATTTATTGCGCTGGTCGCCGGGATCAGTCTGGCCGCGGTGATGCTGGGCGTGGCGGCGCTGGTGATCGTGATGAGCGTGATGAACGGCTTTCGCGCCGAACTGCTCGACAAGATCGTCGGGTTGAACGGCCACGCGATCATTCAGGCTTACGGTGGACGTCTGGAAAACTGGCAAGGCGTGCTGCAACAGGTGAAAGCCACGCCCGGTGTGGTCCATGCCTCGCCGCTGATCGAACAGCCATTGCTGACCAGTTTCAACGGCCGGGTCGAGGCGATTCTGGTGCGCGGCAATCTGGCCGAGGATATCAACCGGCTGGAAGACAAGAAAAAGGTCGGCAATCTGGCTGAACTTCGGCCGGGCGCGGGCAATGTTGCGATTGGCGCGCGGCTGGCCGAAAACCTTGGCGCGCGGGTTGGCGATACGATTACCATCATCAATCCGCAGGGCCGGGCGACGCCGTTCGGCACGGTGCCGCGCGAAATTGGCTATCACGTTTCGGCAATCTTCGAAGTCGGCATCTATGATTATGACGAGGCATTCGTGGTCATGCCAATGGCCGACGCGCAAACCTTGCTGCTGTCCGGCGACTCGGTCGGGATGATCGAGGTGCGGACAACCGATCCCGATACCGTCTCCGAAACGCTCGCCCCCCTGAAGCAGCAACTGGCCGGTCAAGCGGTGGTAACTGACTGGAAAACCATCAACGCCAGCCTGTTTGAGGCTTTGGCGGTTGAGCGTGTGGCGATGTTCGTG
This sequence comes from Novosphingobium sp., assembly GCA_031367905.1. Classification (GTDB taxonomy): domain Bacteria; phylum Pseudomonadota; class Alphaproteobacteria; order Sphingomonadales; family Sphingomonadaceae; genus Novosphingobium. The sequence goes on along the minus strand of JANLQQ010000062.1, from coordinate 17,240 downwards.
GTGCTGTCGATCATCGTGCTGGTTGCGGTGTTCAACATCCTCTCGTCGTTGATCATGCTGGTCCGCGCCAAGACCCGCGATATCGCGATCCTGCGCACCATGGGCGCAACCCGCAAAAGCCTGCTCAAGATCTTCGTCACCACCGGCTTCATCATCGGGGTGCTGGGGACTCTGGCCGGGTTGGCGCTGGGCTTCATCTTCCTGTTCTTCCGCCAGTCGATCGTCCACGGGGTTGAACTCGTGACCGGCCAGAACCTGTGGGACCCCTCGATCCGCTTTCTGGCTGAGCTACCCAGCCGCAGCGATCCGGCTGAAATCACCGTGATCAGCATCATGGCGCTGGTGTTCAGCTTCCTGGCCACGCTGTATCCGGCGATGAAGGCCGCAAGCACTGATCCTGTTCAGGTGCTGCGATATGAGTAATCCGGTTTTCAGGCTTACCGATCTGACCCGCAGCTTTGAGCAAGGGGGCGTGCGGATCGATGTGCTGCGCGGCTGTAATCTGGCGGTCGAGCCGGGCGAGATCGTCGCGCTGCTTGGACCATCGGGTTCAGGCAAATCGACCATGCTGCAGGCTATCGGCCTGCTCGAAGGCGGATTCGGTGGAAAGATCGAAATTGCCGGCACCGATGCCTCTACCCTGTCGGGCGATCAGCGCACCACGCTGCGCCGCGATCACATCGGTTTCGTCTATCAGTTCCATCATCTGCTGCCCGATTTTACCGCGATCGAGAATGTCATTCTGCCCCAGTTGGTAGCCGGGATCAGCCGCGATGCAGGTGATCGGCGCGCGCGTGAATTGCTTGACGCTCTGGGCTTGGGTCAGCGGCTCAGCCACCGCCCGAGCCAGCTTTCCGGCGGCGAGCAGCAACGCGTTGCGGTAGCCCGGGCGCTCGCCAACAAGCCCGAGCTGGTGCTGGCGGATGAGCCAACCGGCAACCTCGATGAAGCCACCGCCGACAAGGTGCTGGGCGAGTTTATCAAACTGGTCCGCGGCGAAGGCAGCGCGGCACTGGTTGCAACCCATAATGAGCGTCTGGCCAAATCAATGGACCGCGTGGTTCGCCTGCATGAAGGAGTGCTCGAATGAACACTATCGCCGATTTTACCGCCAAACTGCCGAACGGCGAAGAGATATCGCTTGCTGACAAGGCCGGGAAAGTCCTGCTGATCGTCAACACCGCCAGCAAATGCGGCTTCACCCCGCAATATGAGGGGCTGGAGGCGCTGTTCAAGAAATATGGCGATCAGGGATTTGAAGTGATTGCCTTTCCGTGCAACCAGTTTGGCGCGCAAGAGCCCGGAAATGCCGAGGAAATCGCCAATTTCTGCAGCCTTAAATATGACGTCTCGTTCCCCTTGATGGACAAGGTCGAAGTCAATGGCCCAGGCGCGGCGCCGCTTTATGACTGGCTGAAGAAGGAAGCGCCCGGTCTGCTCGGCTCGCGCGGGGTCAAATGGAACTTCACCAAATTCCTGATCGGCCGCGATGGCAAAGTGGTTCGCCGCTATGCTCCGACTGACAAGCCGGCCGATCTGGCCAAGGATATCGAAAAGCTGCTTTGACCCGGTGGAAAAAGCGCAACCTCGGGCTGCCCGAATCATCGCCCAACGGTTAGCTTGCGTGCATGGCTTTTGCTCCGTTCGTCCCGTTGCGCGTTTTTTCGAGCTATACGCTGCTCGACGGGGCGATTGATCCCAAGGCGATTGCCAAGCTGGCCAAGGAGCGCGGCTTTCCGGCCATCGCGATCACTGATCGTAACGGGCTGTATGGCTCGATTCCATTCGCGTCGGCGAGCCGTGATATGGGGATCCAGCCGATCATCGGCACGATGCTGGCGGTGCAGCGGGCCCCGGGCGAGCCGATCGACTGGCTGGGCCTCTATGCGCAAAATGAGGCGGGCTGGCAGAACTTGTGCCATCTGGTCAGCGCGGCGCATCTGGCCCGGCCGCTCGAGCTTGATCCGCATGTCACGCTCGATTGCCTGAACGGGCATACCGACGGGCTGATTGCGCTGACGGCGGCGGGCGAAGGCGCACTGGCGCGGCTGTTGGCGGACGGCAAGATCGATGCCGCCGATGCCTATTGCGAACGGCTCGAGGCGCTGTTTCCGGATCGGCTTTACATCGAGCTTGCCCGCCGGGGCGATGTGGTGGAAGAGGCGGCGGAAGATCTGCTGATTACGCTGGCCAACCTTCGCGGACTGCCGCTGGTTGCCACCAATCCGGCTAATTTTGCCGACCCCCATTTCTTCTCGGCCCATGATGCGCTGATGTGCATCGCCAATTCGACCCATATCGACGCTGCTGAGCGCCCGCGTTCGAGCCGCGAGGCCTTCGTTAAGTCGGCCCCGATGATGCAGGAAATCTTCGCCGATCTACCCGAAGCTACTGCCAACACGCTGGTGATTGCGCAGCGCTGCGCGCTTTCCCCGCCCAAGCGCCAGCCGATTTTGCCCAGTCTGGCCGGCGATCAGGCAGGCGAGGCGCGGATGATGGCCGAAGATGCGCGCGCCGGGCTTGAAGCGCGGCTTGCCCCTAATGCGGAGCTGACCACCGAGGAACGGCAGGTCTATCTCGACCGGCTGGAGTTTGAGATTGATGTCATCAACGGCATGGGCTTCGGCGGCTATTTCCTGATCGTCGCCGATTTCATCAAATGGGCCAAGGATAACGACATCCCGGTCGGGCCGGGGCGCGGCTCGGGGGCGGGCAGCGTGGTCGCCTGGGCGTTGACCATCACCGATCTCGATCCGCTCAAGCTGGGGCTGCTGTTCGAACGCTTCCTCAATCCCGAACGCGTTTCGATGCCGGATTTCGATATCGATTTCTGCGAAACCCGGCGAGGCGAGGTGATCCGCTATGTCCAGGCCAAATATGGCCACGATCATGTCGCCCAGATCATCACTTTCGGCAAACTCAAGGCGCGCGCAGTGCTGCGCGATACCGGCCGGATCCTCCAGATGAGCTATGGCCAGGTCGACCGACTGTGCAAGATGGTCCCCAACCACCCGACCGACCAGTGGGATCTGCCGCGCACGCTGAACGGCGTTGCCGAATTTCGCCGCGAGTACGACAATGACGACGAAGTAAAGCGGCTGGTCGATCTGGCAATGCAACTGGAAGGGCTGCCGCGCAACAGTTCGACCCATGCCGCAGGCGTGGTGATCGGCGATCGCCCGCTGGCGCAGCTGGTGCCGCTGTACCGCGATCCGCGCTCGGATATGCCGGTCACCCAGTTCGACATGAAATATGTCGAGGATTCGGGGCTGGTGAAGTTCGATTTCCTCGGCCTCAAGACACTCTCGGTACTCAAGAAGGCGGTGCAGCTGATGCGCCGGCGCGAGATCGAGATCGATCTTTCGGCGCTGCCGTGGGACGATGAGGCAGTTTACCGGCTGCTCCAAGCGGGTGACACGGTCGGCGTGTTCCAGCTCGAATCCGAGGGGATGCGGCGCACGCTGGCCGCCGTGAAGCCCACCGGCTTTGGGGACATCATCGCGCTCGTCTCGCTTTATCGGCCGGGACCAATGGACAATATCCCGCTGTTTGGCCGCCGCAAGAACGGGCTGGAAGCGATTGAATATCCGCATGAAAAGCTGGCAGGGATCCTGGGTGAAACCTACGGCGTGTTCGTCTATCAGGAACAGGTGATGCAGGCCGCGCAGGTGCTGGCGGGCTATTCGCTGGGCGATGCCGATCTGTTGCGCCGCGCCATGGGCAAAAAGGACCAGAAGGAAATGGACGCGCAGCGCGCGCGCTTCATTTCCGGTTGCCAGGAACTCTCCGGGATCGAGGCGAGGAAGGCCAGTGAGCTGTTCGACTTGATCGATAAATTTGCCGGTTACGGCTTCAACAAAAGCCATGCGGCGGCCTATGCACTGCTGGCCTATCAAACTGCCTGGCTAAAAACCCATTACCCGCATGAATTCTACGCCGCTTCGATGTGTTTCGATATGCACCAGTCGGAAAAACTTTCGGTCTTCGTCGATGACATGCGCCGCGCCGGGGTGACGCTGGAAGGCCCGGACATGAACCGGTCCGAGGCTGAGTACACCGTTGAGCGGACGGACGAGGGCTATGCGGTGCGCTATGCGCTCGCCGGGATCCGCAACGTCGGCGAAAAGGCGATGGATGCGATCGTCGCGACGCGCGAGACGAATGGCTGGTTCGAAAGCCTGGAGGAGCTGTTCGCCCAGGTGCCCGCCGGCTCGATGAACCGCCGCCAGCTGGAGGGACTTGCTGGTGCGGGTGCGTTCGACAGTCTGGAGCCCAACCGCGCCAAGATCCTCGCCAATGCCGATATGTTGCTGGCGGTGACCGATGAGGCAGAGCGCAGCCGGACCAGCGGCCAGGCCGGATTGTTTGGCGGCGATGAACATACCGCCCCGGCAATGCGGCTGTTGGAAGCCGAGCCGTGGAGCAAGCCGGAGCAGATGGCCAAGGAACGGGAGAACTTCGGCTTCTACTTCGCCGCGCATCCGGTCGAGCAGTATCGCTCGGTCGCATCGGCCAATGGTGCACGGACCCATGGCAGCCTGATCGCCGCCGGTGGTTCCGGCATCGGCCGCCAGCCGGCGGTGATGGCGGTGCTGGTCGAGAATGTGCAGCGCCGCAAAACCAAACGCGGCAAGGATTTCGTGATCGCCGATTTTTCGGACAACACCGGGCAGTTTTCCGCCTCGTGCTTTGAGGAATCGCTGGTCGATCCGCTGGTTGCCTGGGCCAAGGAAGGGACCTGCCTGTTGCTCAACGTCGAGCTTGATAGTCCCAGCGCGGAAGAACCGCCCCGGATCACGGTGCGCGGCGCGCGGCCGTTGGCTGAGGTGAAAAGCGGGGCGCGGATGGTGCTGACCTGCGAAATTCAGCGGGCCGAGGCCTTGGCGGAACTGGCCTTGCTCCTGCCCGGCGGCGCAGAAGGGCGCGGCGAAGTGCTGGTCCGCCTGCGCACCGGCGGCGCCAACGAGCCGACCGTTCGGCTGGGGCGCGATTTCCTGCTTGATAGCGAACTCGCAGAACGCTTGGCTTTGATCGAAGGTCTTGGCAATGTGTCGCTAACCGCGCGGCGCAGCTCCAGTCATTTGAGGCTCGTCGCGTAGAAACATTGACGCGGGAGTTGTCTGGAATGCTTGGAGCGATGCAGGATTGGGATCTTCGGGTCACCCACATCATTGATCACGCCGCGCGCGAACATGGCGCTCGCGAGATTGTCACCCACTGGGCCGATGGCAGCGAAACGCGGACGAACTGGGCCGAGATCCGCCGCGATGCGCTCAAAATGACCCAGGCCTTGCGCAAGCTGGGCATCGGGCAGGGGGACCGGATCGCAACGCTGGCGATGAACCACAGCCATCATCTGGTCAGCTGGTATGGCGCGGTAGGCATTGGCGGCATCCTCCACACGGTCAACCCGCGGCTGTTTGATGATCAGCTTGAATACATCGCCAACCATGCCGAAGATCAGGTGCTGCTGTATGATGCCGCGTTCCAGCCGCTGATCGACCGGATGAAGCCGCGCTGGACCGCAATCAAACACTATATCTGTTTCGATGATGGGGAATTTGAGCGCTGGATCGGGGCCGAAGACGGCAATACCGAATGGGCCACCGGCGACGAGCGCGATCCCTGCATGTTGTGCTACACCAGCGGCACCACCGGAAATCCCAAGGGCGTTTTGTATGAGCATCGCTCTACCGTGCTTCACGCGATCACCGGGTTGCAGCCTTCGATTTTCAATTTCAGCACCCGCTCGGTGATGCTGCCGGTGGTGCCGATGTTCCATGCCGCCAGCTGGGGCCTGCCGTGGGCAGGGGCGGCGGCGGGGATCAAGTTCGTCTTTTCTGCGGTCAACGATCCGGCCGTGCTGTGCGAACTGATGGTGCGTGAGAATGTGACCCATTCCGCCGGAGTGCCAACCGTCTGGCTCACCATGTTCGGCCATATGGATGCGACCGGGATTGCCTTGCCCGATCTCAAGCTGGCGGTCATTGGCGGTTCTGCTGCACCGCGTTTCATGCTGGAGCGGTTGATGAAAGCCGGGGTTGACGTGGCCCATGCCTGGGGGATGACCGAAACTTCGCCAATCGGCACCACCGGGGCAATGACCTGGGATTGGGCCGACAAGAGCTTTGAACAGCAGCTTGATGTCAAACAGATGCAGGGCCGGGTGCCGTTTGGGGTCGAACTGCGCTGCGTCGATCTGGATGATCCGACCCACGAATTGCCGCGCGACGGCAAGACTTCCGGCACTCTGCAGGTGCGCGGGCCGTGGGTGATCAAGCGTTATTTCAAGGCTGAGGCGGACGCGACCGAGGACGGCCAGTGGTTCGATACCGGCGATGTCGCGGTGATCCATCCCGATGGCACCCTGCAGCTGACCGATCGGACCAAGGACGTGATCAAATCGGGCGGGGAATGGATCAGCTCGGTCGAACTGGAAAACGCGGCGGTCGGCCATCCTGCGGTGGCAGAAGCCGCAGCAATCGGCATCTACCACCCCAAGTGGGACGAGCGCCCGATCCTGGTGGTGGTGAAGAAACCGGGGGTTGAGGCAACCGGGCAGGAAATTCGTGATTATCTTGCCGACAAGATCGCCAAATGGTGGCTGCCCGATGCGGTCGAATTCGTGGACGACATTCCCCACACCGGCACCGGCAAGATCAGCAAAAAAGACCTGCGCGAGCGGTTCCGCGAATACCGGCTGGTGGACTGAGCCATGCCCTACATCGACCCCTCCCGCGAAAACTGGGCGCTGTTCAAATCGCTCCCGCGCGACACGCCGATCCGGATGCTCAATCTGATCAAGTTCAAGGATATGGCAGATTATCCTGCCGGCCATCCGAACCACGGCAAGGGTCTGACCGGGCGCGAGGCCTATGCGATCTACCGCGCTGGCTTTCAGGCGCTGGTCGGCGGTTCTGGGGCAGCGATGGTGTGGGAAGGCCCGCTGGAATGCAGCGTCACCGGCCCGGCAGACGAATGGGACGAGGCCTTCGTGATGGGCTACCCGAACAGTGCCGCCTTCATGGCGATGGTCAAGGATGACGACTACATCCGCGACGTGTTGCCACACCGCACAGCGGCAGTGGCAGACAGCCGGTTGATCCGGTTCGGGATTTAGGTGCGGAGAGACTGAGCCTGCTGCCCGTCATACTATTTATGGTGCCTACGGCTCGATAGCTCATCAAGCAGCGCGTCGATCCGATGATCGAGCATCGGACGAGCGGTTGCATAGCTGTCGTTGAATGATGGCAGGTCTGACCAGTCGCGCATTGCAGTATGCTTCACTTCGGGCGGCAAGGGATTGAACCAGACCAGGATATCGGCTCGCATCCAGTCTTGCGCAGTCAGGACCTGGTACGGGTCTGCGCCGGGATCGATTCCATCTTCCGCAAGCTGCTGTTTCAGTCTGGGCGAAACATGATCCTCGATCACAAGTCCGCGCGAAATTGCCGTGACCGCAATGTTACGTTCAAGGGCGCGGCGGCGAAAAATCTCTCGGGTTATGGCGCTTTTGGCGGTTCCGGCCTGGCAAACAAACAGGACGATTGGGGCGCGGCTGACTGCAGAATGCGCGCAGGCGGAATTTGCCGCGATAGCCAGCAATGCAGCCACTAGGCGCCGCCGGGACCAATGCTGAAGAACATTTGAGGAATTGGTTGGATCAAACAAGAGCATGCGCACTCTCCATCGAAGAGTTACGCGGTCCTTTGGGTCAGGCCTGAACGGGAAGCCGCAGTGTCCCGTGACTGGTTTTCTAGTCAGATAGTGGATTGGTGGCAAGCAAACACAAGGATCCGTGCCACGAACATAATCAACCGGGCCAATTGCTCCCATTTTCACAACAACAGCATCGGCCCATCGCCATTCGGCCGCAGGAACTGCCCGTAGTCCAGCACCAGCCGCTGTTCATTCATCCCGAACCGCTGGCAGGCAATCCGGAACCGCGAGCGGAATACACTGGCCCACACGCCCTGCGGTTTCATCCGGGGCGCAAACTGCGGCTTTGGCATACGCATGGCACTAAGGTCAGGTTGCCGCGCGTTTGGCCAAGTCTAATACATTTGCCACCTCAATTATTATTGAGCAAAAATCGAGAATCAGGAGGGTATAAACGTGGACACACTTACGGCAGGCCAGTTTTCACTGGTGTACAACGCTTTTTCTTTCACATTCGCAACCATGGGCGCAGCGACTCTGTTCCTGTGGCTGAGCCGATCGCAGGTCGGCCCCGCTTACAAAACAGCGCTAACCATTTCGGGCTTGGTTACCGCGATCGCTTGCTATCACTATTATCGGATCTTTGAGAGCTGGGGCTCAGCCTATGATTTCAAAGACGGGGTCGTGACGGCCACTGGATATGCGTTCAATGACGCCTATCGCTATGTCGATTGGCTGCTGACAGTTCCGCTGTTGCTGATCGAGCTGATTCTGGTGATGCGCCTGTCGGCTTCTGAAACAATGTCCAAAGCCACAACGCTTGGGCTTGCCGCAGCATTGATGGTTGTGCTGGGTTACCCGGGCGAAATCGCTAGCGATATTCCAACCCGCGCGCTGTGGGGAACGCTGTCTGCGATCCCATTTGTATACATCATGTGGCAGCTCTTTGCTGGGCTCAGCGCATCAATCGCCAGCCAGCCAGACAGCGTGCGCGAACTCGTCAAGAAGGCGCGTCTGCTCACCTTTGCGTCATGGGGTTTCTACCCGATGGTCTATATGCTGCCCTACACCAAGCTCAGCGGGACTAACGTCATAGTCGGCGTGCAGATTGGTTACACGATTGCAGATTTGATCGCCAAGGCTGGTCTGGGCGTGTTGATCTACCTGATCGCCACCCGCAAATCGAATGCAGACTATGGCGAACAAGGCATGGCCAAAGCCTGATAGACTGGCTGGCTTGACCAAAGATCGGGGAGGTGGGTTCGCTCACCTCCCGGTTCTTGTCCTCGCCTGATCAGATGCTCGCAACAATCCGCCCCGATGGCTTGAACAGCCGAGCAAGCGTGAGCGCAACTGCCCAGTTGCGCCGCTGGATCATGCCGCTTGGTACTGCCGGCTTGATACTGATCGATACCTCTTCGGGCGGGCTAGATGGACCGACCGCGACCGCGATTGCTGCCGCGCTGATTTTGTTGTGCGGGGTTCCCCATGGCACGCTGGATGTGGAGATCGCTGCAATCCGGTTCGGTCGGCAAGGGCTGGGCGGTAAGTTGAAAATTACCGCAGCTTACGCCGGTTGCGCCGCAGCAATGGCAGCACTTTGGGCGCTCTTGCCGTCAGCGGCATTGGTTGTTTTCCTTGTCCTCTCGATCATCCATTTCGGGGCGGACTGGCGCACCGGGGTTGATCCGTTCTTCGCCATGATGGTGGGCTGGGCGTTGATTGCCCTTCCGGCGTTGGCCCATCCAGCGCAAGTTGCGGCGATCTTTGAAACGCTGACCGGCGATGGACATGGCGGCACGATTGCTGCGCTGCTGGCCTGCACTGCAATCCCGGCTCTGCTCGGCAGTTTACTATTCGGGTTTCAGACGTTTATGCGCGCTGGAAGCCTAAGCGGCCTGGACGTGATCTGCTGCCTGGTTGCCGCATTGGTTTTGCCGCCGTTGGCCGGGTTTGCAGTGTTCTTTTGCGGCCTGCACTCACCACGCCATCTGGCCGAGGCGCTGGGGCAATCCGGACCCGCCTCGAATGGTACGAAGGCGATCATCGGCGGGGCGGTGATGGCGCTGTCGTTTGGCGCAGCTGCCTTGATCTTCTTCGCTGATCGCACCGCATCGGTTGATGCCGACGTCATCAGGACAGCGTTTGTGGTGTTGTCGATTTTAACGGTGCCGCATTTCATCCTTGAGCAATTGATCGGCAACGCTGCCCGCAGCGACGCAGCCTGACCAAAAACGGTTTTGCGCACCACACCCTTATAATAACCGCAGCTGCCCATCGATACTCGGCCGCCGGAACTGCTCGCAATCCAGCTCCAGCCGCTGTTCGTTCATCCCCAGCCGCTGACACCTGATCCGAAATCGGGCCCGGAACACATCGGCCCACACGCCTTGCGGTTTCATCCGGGTGAAAAAGCCGGGATCATTATCACGGCCATCTCGGACCGATTGGACGATGGCCATGACTTTGCCCGCGCGGTCGGGGAAGTGGATATCGAGCCATTCCCGAAACAGCGGAGCGACTTCATGGGGCAGTCGCAGCATGATCCAGCTGGCCGAGCGGACTCCAACCGCAGCGGCTTGCTCGAGGATTTCTTCCATAAATTCATCAGTGATCGATGGAATGATCGGCGCAATCGAAACATGCGCCGGCACCCCTGCTGCAGCCAGCCTGCCCAGCGCCTCCAGCCGCTTGGCCGGGGCCGATGCGCGCGGCTCGAGCAGGCCGGAGAGCTTGGGATCAAGGCTGGTGACTGACAATGCCACCGCAACCAATTTCAACTTCGCCAACTCGGCCAGCAGATCGAGGTCGCGGGCCACCCGCGCCGATTTGGTCGTGATCGTCACCGGATGGCGCGCCTCAAGGCAGACTTCGAGGATGCTGCGAGTGATCCGGTAGTCCGCCTCGATCGGCTGGTAGGGATCGGTGTTGGTCCCCATCGCGATCGGCTTTGGCTTGTAGCTGGGCTTGGCCAGCGCTTCACGCAGCAACTGCGCGGCGTTCGGCTTGGCGAACAGTTTGGTCTCAAAATCCAGCCCCGGCGAGAGATCGTGATAGGCATGGCTGGGCCTTGCATAGCAATAGACGCAGCCGTGTTCGCAGCCGCGATAGGCGTTGATCGAACGGTCAAACGGGATGTCCGGCGATTGGTTGAAACTGATGATCGTGCGGGCATTCTCCAGCATCACGCTGGTGCGCAGTTTGGGGCCGATGCCGTCCACTTCTTCGCGCGCATCAAGCCAGTCACAATCAGCCTCGCGGCTCGCCAGCCCGAACCGCTGCGGAACAAGCGCGGATTGCGCGCCGCGTCCGTGAAGGGGTGGGGGCCTCATGACTGTACGAGAACATAAATAGAACATAAATGCAATCGTCATCCCGGACTTGATCCGGGATAGCTGGCCTCATCATTCAACCGTTGCATCGACGATGGCAGCGGTCACCGGTCAAGCCGGGGACGACGGGTTTAGACTTCTTTCAACCGCGGCATCAGTTCGACGAAATTGCAAGGCCGGTTCCGACTGTCGAGCTGCTCCGCCAGGATCCCGTCCCAGCCGTCCTTCACCGCGCCGTTGGAGCCGGGCAGGGCGAAGACATAGGTTCCCCGCGCCACTACCGCGCAGGCACGCGACTGGATGGTTGAAGTGCCGATGGTTTGAAAGCTGAGCCAGCGGAACAGCTCGCCAAAGCCGGGGATGTCGCGTCCACCGCCAACTTCCTTGATCCGCTCCAGCGCTTCGGGAGTGACATCGCGTCCGGTCAGGCCGGTGCCGCCGGTAATGATGATGCAATCGACATTTTGATCGTCGATCCAGTTGTTGAGCCGGCTGGTGATGCGCGGAACCTCGTCCTTCTCAAGTGCGCGGGCCGCAAGATGATGTCCGGCCGCCTTGATCCGCTGGGCCAGGATATCGCCCGAGGTATCATCTTCGGGGCCGCGCGTATCTGACACGGTCAGAACCGCGATGTTGATTGGCTTGAAAGTCCGCGACTTGTCAACGGCCACGCAGGATCATCCCGGAGCTGCTCATCCGCACTGCGTTTGAACCGGTCAGGCCGGGGAAGGTCGGCCACATCCCCTGGACCAGCGCGAGGCGGCTTTCCGACGGACCGCCAGCTTGCCGTTCATACATCCAGTAATTGCGCAACACGACGTTCACATAGCCGCGGGTCTCCCAATAGGGGACCGATTCCATCCACAGCAGTGGATCACCCTTATCGTGGATTTCGCCGTTCCAGCGGGTTACGGGCGTAAGCCCGGCGTTGTAGGCCGCCATTACTTTGGGTAGCAGGCCTTGAGTTCCCGGAGAATTGCGCAACAATTCAAGGTGCTGCTGGCCGAAAGCGAGATTAACTTCGGGCTTGGCGAGGTCCGCAGGGGTGCCGGACACGCCGATGACCGGGGCATTGTCTTTCGCCGCCGATGGCATGATCTGCATCAGTCCGCGCGCACCGGCCGGGCTGACGGCAGAAGTGCGGAACACCGACTCCTGCAAAGCATGCGCATAAACCAGTGCCGGATCGACTTTCCAGCCGTTTACCGGGGTCCATTTCGGCGTCGGGAAGCGGGTTGCCGGTTCGGGCTTGCCGCCATAGGGCGCATTATAGGCCATCCACAGCTGAGTTGAAGGCAGGCCCAGATCGCGGGCGAGGCGCGAGAGCGGCTGATAAAACGCAGCCGAACCGATCCGGGCCTGATGGCGCAATACTTCGTCCGCCAGACCATCCTTGCCGATCTCGGCCAGTTCGACGGCAATCCGCACGTTGGCCACATCGCGCAAACCTTGCCAGTCGCCCTGGGTAAAGTCGGGCGCGGCATGATTTTCGGGCAGCTTCATGCCAAGCTGGTCGGCGGCGAGCATCCCATACAGCGTTTCATGGCGCGTCGCCGCAGCGCGCAGCGGTGCGGCGGCCAGTTCCGGCTTGCGGCAGCGGACCAGCGCGCGGGCTTGCCAATAATTCGCAGCGGCGATCAGTTCGGCATTTTCGGCCCCGGTAGCGGTCTTGGCAAAGGCTTCTGCCGCCCCCTCGCAATCGTCGGTTCGCCAAGCGGCAAGGCCAGCCGTCCACCAGCCTTCAGCCACCCACGGCCCGGCCCCATCGCCCGAAGTCTGGGCCAAGGCATAGGCAGCAGCGTCATCATTCTCGATGTAAAAGCTCCACGCTACCTTTTGTCGCCATTCGGCCCGCGCATACGGACTGAGCGCGGCGTCGATTCCGTCGAGCAGCAGCCTGGCCCCGGCGGGATCGTCATTCTTGATCCGCTCAAGGATGCCCGCAGCAACCGCGCCCGGCATGGTGCCGTCCTGCGTTTCGCGGGGGCGGATGCGCTTAGGCGTGGTCGGCAGGCTAACCAGCGCCTGCGCGCTTGGCAGATAGGGCAGATTGCTGGCCCCGCGCTTCAGCGCCAACTGGCTGATCTGTTCGGCTTGGGGCAGCTGGGAGCCGGAGGCGAGCCATCCGGTCAGCGCATCGAGTTCGATCTTGGGCGAAGTGGGTGCGAGAAAATATTCGGCGCGGGCAATTGTATGCAGCGGGCCATCGGGCTTTTGTGCAAACATCGCCTGAACTCGGGTCCAGTCAGCCTTGTCGATCGCAGCGAACAGCTCGCGGTAATAGACGCGCTCGTCCTGGCTGAGCAGAGCCGGAACCGAAGTGCGATCGGCCCGGTTGCGAAAATATTCAACTGCGGCGCTGTTGGCCTGCGCAGCAACGGGCAGTGCCGCAGCCGTCCCGGCCAGCAGATAGGCTACAAATCGGATTGTCGGCGCGCCTGTCACGTTGGTTTGGTTCCCGTCCATTCAAGCCATCGGCCCCAAAATCTGGCTTTCCCTTGCGGCTTTGCCAGCAGCATATCCAGTCCCGATGCCGCCAAAAAGGGTACGCTGGTGCCCTCATGGTTAAGTTGGGGTGAAGTTTCAGCGCTATTCGGCGGATCGTGGCTGATAGGCGACGAAATGAGCGCAGCGACGTTGCGGCCAAAGGTAATCAGCCGCTTCGGGGCGACCAGATCGATGTGATGGACCAGCACTGCGCCCAATCCGCCGCGCTGGAGGGCGGCCCAATCAGGCATCTGCGTATGGCGGGGCAGCGCGCTGGCAAAGTAGACCGCCTCCTCGGCTAGCCCCATTGCTTTGAGCATTGCGGAAAGCAGCTTTCCCTGCGGGCCGGACAGCAGCTGATCGCGGTCCTGCGCTTCGGGATGTTCGACCAGCAGCATCAGCTCGGCCCCTGCTTGGCCACGCGGAGCGAGGCGGACAGTGGTCTGCCCGTGATCGAGTGTCGGTTCGGTCAGCCACCAGGCACCGAACTCGGCAAGAGTGGCAGGCCACTGCGCCCGCTCTGCCCCGATCAGCGGTTCTGGCGGCAACGGCGGGGCCACGAGTTTCGGGGCCGCCGTTAGTTGTTGGGGCGAGGCTTCTTCAGACGACATTTCTTCGGACGCAGAGATCCAGCTGCGCGGTTCGTCCGTAAAACCTTGCGCGACCCCAGCCAGCCGCCACCAATCGATCACAGCGCTCAGCTGGGTCGCAAAATCCGGTTCGGTTGGGGCCACTATCACTTCTACCCTCTTGACCTGTCGCAGTGCAGCAATCAAGGCTCAACCCATGATTAGAGAAACTCGGTCAGGGAACGGTAGCGGCCATGAGTGAACGTGAATCGATGCCTTATGATGTTGTGATCGTTGGTGGCGGGCCTGCGGGTCTGGCTGCGGCGATCCGTCTCAAACAGGTCAATTCCGATCTGACCGTCTGCATCCTTGAAAAAGGCTCGGAAGTGGGCGCGCATATCCTCTCGGGCGCGGTGATTGATCCCAAGGCGCTGGACGAGTTGCTGCCCGATTGGCGGATGAGTGACTGCCCGATGGCCGAAACTCCGGTGACGGATAATCAGCACTGGCTGCTTGGCGCCACCAAGAAGCTGGCCGTGCCGCACTGGCCACTGCCTCCGTTCATGTCGAATGATGGCAATTACACCGGAAGCCTGGGCAATCTGTGCCGCTGGCTGGCGGGCAAGGCCGAAGAACTCGGCGTGGAAATTTTCCCCGGCTTCCCCGCCTCGGAAGTGCTTTATCACGAAGGCGGCGCGGTCAAAGGCGTCGCGACGCAAGATATGGGGGTCGCCAAGGATGGCAGCCACAAGGGCGATTACCAGCCCGGAATGGAGCTCCACGCCAAATACACCCTGTTCGCCGAGGGCGCACGCGGCCATCTGACCAAACGGTTGAAAGCGCAGTTTGATCTGGAACGCGATTGCCAGCCGCAGGTCTATGGCCTCGGCATCAAGGAGCTGTGGGATATTGATCCGGCCAAGCACTTCGCCGGGCGGGTGATCCACACCCAGGGCTGGCCGCTGAGCGAGACGGGCAGCTGGGGCGGCGGGTTCCTGTACCATCAGGCCAATAACCAAGTCGCGCTCGGCTTCGTCACCGCGCTCGATTACAAGAACCCCTACGTTCATCCGTATGAGGAGTTTCAGCGCTGGAAACAGCACCCTGAAATCCGCAGCCTTCTGGAAGGCGGCCGCCGCGTTTCTTATGGCGCACGAGCGATCAACGAAGGCGGCTGGCAATCGGTGCCACAGCTGGCCTTCCCCGGTGGCGCGCTGATCGGCTGCTCAGCCGGCTTCGTCAACGTTCCCCGGATCAAGGGCAGCCACACCGCGATGAAAAGCGGGATGCTGGCGGCAGATTCGATTGCCGCCGCGCTTGCTGCGGGCCGCGAACATGACGTGCTGGCTGAGTATGATGTGGCCGTGCGCGCCAGCTGGATCGCCAAAGAACTGAAGCAGGTCCAGAACGCCGAGCCGCTGGTCGCCAAGTTCGGCGGCGATGTCGGCACGGTGCTGGCGGGGATCGACATGTGGATGCGCACCCTCAAGATCGGTCTGCCGATCACGATGAAGCACCATACCGACGCGTCGGAAACCATGCGCGCCGATTTGTTTAAGCCGATCAATTATCCCAAGCCCGATGGGGTAATCAGCTTTGATCGGCTGTCCAGTGTGGCGCTGTCGTTTACCAACCACGAGGAAGATCAGCCCTGCCACTTGCAACTCAAGAATCCGGCGGTTCCAGTTGAGATCAATCTGGCGCTCTATGCCGGACCGGAAGCGCGCTTTTGCCCAGCCGGGGTCTATGAGTTCCTCGGCATCGAGGAAGGCAAACCGCGCCTCCAGATCAACGCCCAGAACTGCGTCCACTGCAAAACCTGCGACATCAAGGATGCGACCCAGAATATCGAATGGGTGACGCCCGAGGGCGGTGGCGGCCCCAACTACCCGAATATGTGACTGGTTCCTTGGCGCTTGCCGAAACCGCTTACGCCAAGATCAACCTCGCGCTGCATGTTCGTGCGCGGCGCGCGGACGGCTATCACGAGCTGGAAACGCTGTTCGCCTTCGTTGACGATGGCGACCGGCTGAGTGTTGCTCCGGCAGCGCAGGATGAGCTGCGAACGATTGGTGAGTTTGCCGCTGGGCTTGATGATCCGTTTGAAAATATCGTCGCAAAAACGCTCGCTGCCCTGCCTCGGACCAATGGCTGGGCGGTGACCCTCGAAAAGCGTTTGCCGGTAGCCGCCGGGCTGGGCGGGGGCTCGGCCGATGCCGGGGCCATCTTCCGGATGGTCGAGGCGGCCCAGGGTCTGCCGGCGGACTGGCCTACCCGCGCAGCCAAGCTCGGCGCGGATGTGCCCGCCTGTGTGCGCTCCGCCACCTGCATCGGGCGGGGGACTGGGACTGCACTCGAACCGATCGAAAACGATCTGGCGGGTATAGCCGTGCTGCTGGTCAATCCGCGCTTGCCGCTGGCAACGGGTCCGGTGTTTAAGCGCTGGGACGGGGTCGACCGTGGCCCGCTGCCGCAGGGCAACGTCCGCGCGCTGACGCTGGCTGGCCGCAATGACCTTGAATCGCCGGCGATTGCGCTGTGCCTGCCGATCGCTGATGTCCTTGCCGCATTGGCCGAAACAGAGCCGCTGGTGGCGCGGATGTCTGGCTCGGGCGCGACCTGTTTTGCTCTCTATGAACGCCATGACGTCATGCGTGAGGCCGCGGCGAAGCTGAGTTTTGACCGTCCTGGCTGGTGGCAGTTGGCAGGCAGCTTGCGATGAACGGCGAAGCCTTCCGCCTGATCGGAGAGCCGCGGTTTGGCGGTGTTCTGATCGTCGCGGATCATGCCTCAAACCTTGTGCCGGGTGACATCGACCTCGGGATCGATCCGGCACTGCTTACCCAGCACATTGCCGTGGATCTTGGTGTGGCCGAAGTCGCCAGCTTGATGGCGCAGCGTCCCGGCACCGCAGCGTTCCTTGGCAATGTCAGCCGCCTGATCTGTGATTTCAACCGGGATGAGCATCTGCCCACCGTGGTGCCGATCGCCAGCGATGGCCATGCGATCCCCGGCAATGCGCTGGATCATGCCGGACACGAAGCGCGACTGGCGGAATTTTTCCGTCCTTATCACAATGGCTTGGCGGCGCTGCTTGAGGATGTTCCGCAGGCGCTGATCCTCTCTCTCCACAGCTTTACCCCCAGACTTGTCAGCCATCCGGATCAGGCGCGGCCGTGGCAAGTGGGGGTGC
>JANLQQ010000166.1:0-8186 GCA_031367905.1 Novosphingobium sp. | reverse complement strand
ACCGCTTCGGTAATCAGGAAGTTCTTGACCTCGAGGTTGTAGAGGCAGGTCGGGTGGAACTGCATCATCTCCATATTGCCGACCCGCGCGCCCGCCCGCCAGGCCATCGCGATCCCGTCGCCGGTCGCCCCGCGCGGCGCGGTGGAGAACTGATACACCCGCCCGGCGCCTCCCGTCGCCAGCACGGTCGCGCGGGCGGTGTGGGCCTGGACCTTGCCGGTAGCCTCATCCAGCGCATAGACCCCCCAAACCCGGCCCGAGCCGGAATAGCGTTCCTCATGCCGCCCGGTGATCAGATCGATGCAGGCCTGCCCTGGCAACAGGGTGATGTTGGGATGAGCCTCGGCTGCCCGCAACAAGGCTTCCTGCACCGCCCAGCCGGTCGCATCGTTGACATGAACGATCCGGCGGTGCGAATGGCCGCCCTCACGGGTCAGATGAAGATCGCCCGCTTCGCTGTTGAACGGCACTCCCAGTTCGACCAACCGATCAATCGCATGGGGCGCGCGTTCGATCACGAACTCAACCGTTTCCAGCCGGTTGAGCCCGGCGCCCGCGACCATCGTATCGCGGATATGGTTCTCGAACGTATCGCCCGCATCCAGCACCGCGGCGATCCCGCCCTGCGCCCATGCGGTTGAGCCGCCGGTCAGGCTGCCCTTGGCCAGGACCAGCACCTTGACCTGCTCAGCCAATGCCAGCGCCGCCGTCAGCCCCGCCGCGCCCGAGCCGACGACGATCACATCGTGGGTCATGCAGCGGCCTTGGCGCCAGTGGTCAGCGACACAAATACATCCTCAAGGTCCGCCTCGCGGGTGGTAACGTCGATGATGGTGAAGCCCTGCGCCTGCACTGCAGCCAGGACTTCACCGGCGTTGGTTCGGTCCTTGTCATAGGTAATCTCGACCGTCCGTTCGCCGGCCGACAGGCATTTGACGAACACCGGGCTGGCCGGCAGCGTGGCAATATCGTCGGCCAGGGTCAGCACCACGATCTTTTCGCGGGCCATTTCAACCAGCTCGCGGGTCGGTTTGTTGGCGATCAGCTGGCCGTGGTTGATGATCGCAATCCGGTCGCACAGCTGCTCGGCCTCTTCGAGGTAGTGGGTGGTGAGGACCACGGTTACGCCTTCGGCGTTAAGCTCGCCGACCAGCGCCCACAGCTGGCGGCGCAGTTCGACATCGACACCGGCGGTCGGCTCGTCCAGCACCAGCACCGGGGGGGAGTGGACCATCGCCTTGGCGATCAACAGGCGGCGTTTCATGCCCCCTGAAAGGGTGCGGGCATAGGCGTTGGCCTTGTCCGACAAATGCACTTCGGCCAGCAGTTCCAGACTGCGCCGCGCGGCCTTGGTTACACCATAAAGCCCAGCCTGGTTTTCCAGCACTTCAAACGGCGTGAAGAACGGATCGAACACGATCTCCTGCGGGACAATTCCGATCGCGCGCTTGGCGTTACGGCTGTCCTTGTCGATATCGAAGCCCCAGATTTCGGCGCTGCCCGAGGTTTTCATCACGAGGCCCGCAAGGATATTGATCAGCGTCGATTTGCCCGCACCATTGGGGCCGAGCAGGCCGAAAATCTGCCCTTGCGGGACATCGAAGCTGACATCGTCGAGCGCCAGCTTGCCCGGTTCGCGGCCGGACGGGGCATAGCGTTTGACAATGTTACGGATCGAGATGGCGGCGGGCGTTTCCATGGCTTTCCCTTGCGGCAGGATCGCGGCCCCGTAAAGCCCCGCAACTGTGCCGCTGCATCATTGCAAGGCTGGAAATACCCGCGATCTGTTGCTAGGGACGCGCCATGAGCCAACCGCCTGAAATCACCCGCACCGCTTCCACCCGCGTTTCTTGTGATGGCGCGACCGATATTTCGCCTGCACTCGGCCACCCCCGCGTCTGGCTGGAGATCGACGAGACGGGCTATGCCGATTGCGGCTATTGCGACCGGCGTTTCGTGCTGGTGGGCGGAGTGGCGGATCAGGCTGCGGCCTAACTCTGGTGCTTTCATCCGTCCGCCCTATATCAAGGGCATGACCATGACCGATCCCCGTTCGCTGCTGTACCGTTCCGGGCAGCTTGATCCGGCCGAGGCGCTAGCGCTGACCCGTGAAACACTCGCGCGCTGCGACGATGGCGAACTGTATCTCCAGTTCATCGCCAGCGAGACGCTCGCGTTTGACGATGGCCGCCTCAAGATGGCCGACTATTCGCGCGACGCCGGGTTCGGCCTGCGCGGTGTGTCCGGAGAGATGACCGGCTTTGCCCATGCCAACGAGATTTCTGCAGCCGCGATCCGCCGCGCGGGCGAAACGCTTAGCCTGCTCGATCCCGCCACCGCCCAGCCGGCCCCGCCGCCCCGGCAAAGCAACCGCCACCTCTATACCGATGCCTCGCCGCTTGATGCCGTGCCATTTGCCGACAAGGTCAAGCTGCTCGAGACGATCAACGCTGCTGCCCGAGCGCGAGATCCGCGCGTGGCGCAAGTCAGCGTCAGCCTGTCAGGCAGCTGGTCGGTGGTCGAGATCGTGCGCGCTGACGGGTTTGTCGCGCATGATGTCCGCCCGCTGGTTCGGCTCAATGTCGGGATCGTCGCCGAGAGTAATGGCCGCCGCGAAACCGGCAACTTCGGGATGGGCGGGCGCTGGCTATATGACCGGCTGTTCGAACCGGCCAGCTGGAACCGCGCGATTGACCAGGCATTGGCCCAGGCACTGACCAATTTGGACAGCGTCGCCGCGCCTGCGGGCGAGATGACCGTGTTGCTTGGTCCCGGCTGGCCCGGCATACTGCTGCATGAGGCGATCGGCCACGGGCTTGAAGGCGATTTCAATCGCAAGGGCACCAGCGCCTTTTCCGGCCGGATCGGAAGCCGCGTCGGCGCGCCCGGCGTCACCGTGGTCGATGATGGGTCGCTTGCCGGGCGGCGCGGCTCGCTCTCGATTGATGATGAAGGCACGCCGACCCAGGAAAATGTGCTGATCGAGGATGGCATCCTCAAAGGCTATATCCACGACCGGCTGAACGCGCGGCTGATGGGGGTGGCTCCCACCGGCAATGGCCGCCGCGAAAGCTATGCCCATGCGCCGATGCCACGGATGACCAATACCTTCATGCGCGGCGGCAATGATGATCCGCGCGAGCTGCTGTCCCGGGTCAAGAGCGGGATCTTCGCCAAGAGCTTTGGCGGCGGGCAGGTCGATATCGTCTCGGGCAAGTTCGTATTTTCCTGCACCGAGGCTTACAAGATCGAGAACGGCAAGCTCGGCGCCCCGATCAAGGGCGCCACGCTGATCGGCGATGGCCCCAGCGTGCTGACCAAGGTGATGGGGATCGGTAATGATATGGCGCTGGACGAGGGTGTCGGGATCTGCGGCAAGGGTGGGCAAACCGTTCCTGCCGGGGTTGGCCAGCCGACCTTGCTCGTCGCCGGGCTGACTGTTGGCGGAACCGGCTGATCAGTCAGCCGTGGTTAAGCAAGGAACAGTCACTCTGCCGATACGGGAGAATTACCATGCGCAAGATCGCCATTGCCCTCACTATCACCGCCGCCTTGCTGGCTGGTCCAGCGCTTCAGGCGCGCGATAAGTTGACCCCTGATCAGCGGCTCGAGAAAATTCTCGAAGGCCGTGAGCCGGGCAAGCCGGTCAGCTGTATCAGCACCTGGTCGTCACACAATTTGCAGATCCTCGACAAGACCGCGCTGGTCTATGATACTGGCAGTGTCATTTATGTGAACCGCCCGGCCCATCCCGATGTGCTCGATGACGATGATGTGCTGGTGATCAGGATGACCGGCAGCCAGCTCTGTCGGCTCGATTCGGTTACTATGCATGATCGGGGCAGCGGATTCTATCGCGGCTTTGTTAGCCTGAACGATTTCGTCCCCTATCGCCGGATCGCCAAGGCCGATTAGGCGCTTGCCTTGACCGAGGATTTGGGCAAAATCCGATAGATGACCCGCGCCCAAACGATCACAAGCATAGTGATAGCCCTGTTTTACGGCTTCGCCGGGGTGATGCATCTGGCTTCCCCCGCACCGTTCCTGGCGATCACGCCAGCGTGGGTGCCGTTCCCCGCTGGGGTAATCGCCTTTACCGGGGTGGCCGAACTGGCCGGAGCGCTGGGCATCGCCCAATGGCGTCGGCCCGCGCTACGCCGCGCGGCTGGCTGGGGCTTGGCGCTTTATGCGCTGTGCGTATGGCCCGCCAATTTCCAGCATTTTTTCAATGATCTGGGCACAGCTGACGGTGGAGCGGGGCTGGGCTATCACATTCCGCGCCTGGCTGCGCAGCCCTTGCTGATCTGGCTAACGCTGTGGGCCAGCGGGGCAATATCCCGGTCGCGGCCTGCCCCTAGCCCTATGATTGGCGCGTAAGCCGGATCAGCTGTTCGTCATAACCTAGCGCTCGGGCGCGTTGCATCAGTGCTTTGGCCTGGGCTGGATCGGGATGGGCCGCACGGGTCAGGATCCACAGAAAGCGTCCGCTCGGCTCGCCAACAATTGACCAGCTATAATCGTCCGCATGGTCAAGCACCCAGTAATCGCCATAGAACGGCCCGAAAAAGCTGACTTTCAGCTTGGCACCGCGGCTATCGGGAACGATCTTGGCTTTGCCATTGGCAATCTTTTCAGCGCCATTGATCCCGCCTTTGCGGCATGAATTGCGCACAGCGATCATGCCGTCATCGCGCTGGGAATAGGTGGCAGTCACCGCCTCGCAGTCTTTCTCGAACCCATTTTCATAGCGCGCAAATTCGTGCCATAGCCCCAAATAGCGCGTGATTTCGACCGGCTTGGCCGGCTGTGGTACTGCCGCATTGCCGACGGGTCCGCGCGCCATGGTAGCGCAGGCCGAAAGGCCGAGGGTGGCCGTGCCAAGCAAGGCGGCGAACAAGAGCTTGCGGGGGGACATGGAGCTAAAACCTTCTGCGATCGTGATTGTTCCGAAGTACGGTCCTGGATCAGGACCTTGGTCTGGCTTGATTTGGCTGACCATTGCCTTAACCGACGGGCTTTGCCCAATATGGAGTCGTCAATGACCACCTCGCAAACTCCGCTCGCTTCACCCTTTGGCTACCGCTCCAGCGCTGCCGAGGTCGCCGCCGGAATCGATCTTTCAGGCAAGGTCGCGCTGGTCACCGGCGGCTATTCCGGGCTGGGGCTGGAAACCGTGCGCGCGCTGGCTGGAACCGGCGCAAAGGTGATTGTCGGTGCCCGGCGGCCTGCGGTGGCCGCAGCCGACCTTGCCGATGTCGTGGGCGAAGTGCTGATCCTGCCGCTCGATCTGGCCGATCCCGCCGCGATCGATCAGTTCGCCGCACTGGTCGCGGCTGAAGCGCCGGCGCTGAACATCCTGATCAACAATGCGGCGATCATGGCCTGTCCCAAGGGGCTTGATCCGCGCGGGTATGAAAGCCAGTTTGCGACCAATCACCTTGGCCATTTCCAGCTCGCCGCGCGGCTCTGGCCGCTGCTCAAGGCCGGACACGCCCGGGTCGTGGCGTTGTCCTCGTCGGGCCATGCGCGCAATGGGCTTGATCTGGCGGACCTCAATTTTGCGCAGCGCGATTATGACAAATGGACCGCTTACGGCCAGGCCAAATCGGCCAATGCGCTGTTTGCGCTGCAGCTCGATCAGCTGGGCGCAGCACACGGCGTGCGCGCCTTTTCGGTCGATCCCGGCGGGATCCGCACACCATTGCAGCGTTATCTGACGATGGATGAGCAGATCGCGATGGGCTGGTATGATGCCGAGGGCAACCTCAATCCGATGTTCAAAACCACCGAGCAGGGCGCTTCGACCAGCGTATGGTGCGCAGTCTCGCCGCTGCTGGAAGGGAAGGGCGGGGTCTATTGTGCCGATTGCAACATCGCCGCGCCCTGGACCGAGGGCAACCCGCCCTATGTCGGCGTCCACCCCCATGTGCGCGATCCGGCTTTGGCGAAAGCGCTGTGGACCAAGTCCGAGGACATGACGGGCGTGCGGTTTGCAGTGTAGCGGGCGAGGATCAGGACCGGTTAACCGGTCCTGATCCTAAGGCGCGAAAGACCCGCGATCGTGTGGCAGGGCAGCATAGCTGGCGGCCCGGTCCGGGTCCATTGCGGTCAGCGCAGCGATGACTTCCGGTTCGGCGCGTGCCGCCCAGACCTCGTGGAGCAGGTCAGCGCCGGGATTGCTGTGCAGGAAGTGGTCAAGTGCGCCCCGAATCGTGGCCAGAGCCGCTCCTGCACCGCCGCCAACCACGCGGTCGGTCAGCACCCCTGTGCCAAAGCTGGAGCTGACCACTGCACTCACCGCAATCACGTGGCCCGGCACTCTGCGGGCGCGCACTGCGGTGATCTTGGTTTCGATTGCGTGCTGAATCTGGATGTCCTGCACCGCTGGCTCGGTCCCGAGCCGCGAGATGACGGCGGTGAGCTTGGGATCGATCTGAATCGCGGCGGCGGCGGCGGCTCCGGTCAGCACGGTGCCATCGATGCGGCTCAGCTCGACGGCACGGGCTGTCAGATCGATGCCATAGCGTTGCAGCCGATCATGGAAGATCTGCGGCTCGCGGCGCTTGAATTCAGCAAGCAGACCAAGCAGCGATCCGTCACCGCCTTCGCCAAAGGTCCACTGGATGAAGCCGAAGGTCACGATCGCCCGGTCCCAGGTGTTGACGTTGGAGAAGGTTCCTTCGTGGTGTGAGATGATTGCCAGGATCCGGCGGTGATCGCCCGTTGCGGCCTGATCGAGCCGCGCGTTGACGCCGGCGCGCCCTCCGTCTCGATCGGCTTGTCCTTCAAGCCCGCGCGCGTCGATTGTGGCATAGGCGATGACATTGTCATGGAGCCGCACAGCCTGGCCATCCACGTTCAGCACGTGATGATTCTGGGTGAGCTGTACCAGTGGAACGTAGGCTGCGATCAGGCGATCAACGTCTGCCCCGGCCGCGGTCTGCTGCGCCTCGATCGCGGCGAGCGCCTGCTGGGCAGCGGTGATCGCGGGAGCGCCGCCGCGTCGCTGCGCGGCGGCAAGCGCCCGTGCAGCCGGGCGATGCTGCAATTCCAGCGCTCGGAGCGCGCGGTTGTGAGCGTGACCGTGATCGTGCAGCCAGCGGCGGATAGCATCTGCGGACTGTTCAGTCCGGCCATGCGTGGTTGCCACTGCCGCCTCGGCAGCCGCAATCCGGCGCTGCAGGACCAGCGCTGCCGGACTGGCGATATTGGCCGGTGCTGCTGTTGCGTGGAGCTGGGCCAGTCGGGCCTCAGCCTGCGCTTCACCCCGCCGTGCGACGGCCAGTTGGCGAAAAATGGTGCGCTTGGACGGCGTATTGGCATAGGCGATGGTATTGAAATCCACGGCATTGGGTTGCAGTCCGACATGCGCAGTCGTGACCTGGTCGGTAATTGCCGCAAGGTTTTGCGCGATTAGGTCCGGGGTGACATCGGTCGCCTGTTCGCCGGACGGATCTGCGGGTGTTGTGCCTTGCGGCGGCGCGCTTGGTGGGGCGGCTGGGTCCGCTGCACCGGGGACGCGGTTTTGCCAATCCAGCAGGGCTGCCCACAGCCGCTGATCGATCACCTCGTTGGCCTGAACCGGCTCGCCGCTGAATACCAGCCGCTGAAATGCTGCCACTGCGGCGCGGGTGGCGGGGCCGAAGCGGCCATCTTCGGCCAGCGGTGCCTGACCCAGCCCGCTCATCCCGCGCGTCACCAAGGACTGCTGGACCAGGTTGAGGAGCCGCTGGGCTTCAAGCACTGCTGGCCCGTATGAGCCTTCACGCAGCACCGGGCGTTCGGGTATCGGCAGCGGCTGGTTGCCTGATTGCGCAGCGTCGCGAATGATCGCAAGGCCCGGCAACAACAGGCCGTCAGGTCCGGTCAGGCGGCGCGGCCGATGGTTTCCGGCGATGGCCGCGAACTGGCCGTTGCGATTATCGATTATCAAAGGATTGCTGCGGCCGCGACCATTATCGACCAGCAACACGTCACCGCGCTGCACCGGCAGGCCAAGCCGCCGTCCCGGGTAGCCGATGAAACCGGCGGTGGGGTCAGCCGGATCGACGGCGCGTGCCAGTAGTTTTGCGGCCTGGTCAGTTCCGGTAGTTTGTGTGGGCCGGGGGTTGAGCATCGTTACCTCCTCTGTTTGTGCTGCTGGTCAGGGCACCGGATCGATGAATTCACGCAGGGCTTCGGCCTGC
>JANLQQ010000137.1:0-6189 GCA_031367905.1 Novosphingobium sp. | reverse complement strand
CATCGGCGTCGGCCACAATCAGCGAAGTATCAGCCGGCGCGCCGATCAAATCGCGCACTTCGGCCAGCTTCGCCGCGCTGCGCCCGGCCATTGCCCATTTCGGGCCTTTTCCCTTGTAATGATGCGCCAGATATTCCGCGACCAGACGCCCGGTATAGCCGGTCGCGCCATAGACGATGATATCGAAGGGGCGGTCTGCCTTGTTCATGCTTGCTCTCCATGGGGTCCGAATCTGCTTCGGCCGGGTTCATCATAGAACTGCATGATTCGGTAGCAAAGTCGAACTGAATTGCGCAGCTCGCCCCTAAAGTTTGGGCAGGGTCACGCCCTTCTGGCCCATGTATTTGCCCGCCCGGTCGGCATAGCTGATCTCGCAAGGCTCGTTGCCCTGCAGGAACAGGAACTGGCACGCGCCTTCATTGGCATAGATCTTGGCGGGAAGCGGCGTGGTGTTGGAAAATTCCAGCGTCACATGGCCCTCCCAGCCCGGCTCCAGCGGAGTGACATTGACGATGATCCCGCAGCGCGCATAGGTCGATTTGCCAAGGCAGATCACCAGCACATCGCGCGGCACCCGGAAATATTCGACCGTCCGCGCCAGCGCAAAACTGTTGGGCGGGATGATGCAGACATCGGTTTCCCGGTCGACAAAACTTTCAGGGTCGAAGTTCTTGGGATCGACCACCGCGGAATTGACGTTGGTGAAGATCTTGAACTCGGGCGCCACCCGCGCGTCATAGCCATAGGACGAAAGGCCATAGCTGATACAGCCATCGCGCCGCTGTGCCTCGACGAACGGCTCGATCATTCCGTGTTCGAGCGCCTGGGCCCGGATCCATTTGTCACTGAGAATCGCCATGGGGCGGTGATGGCGAAGCGCGGCGGTTCGGGCAAGGTTCGCCCGGAGGATTTCCCCGCTCGGTTTAGGCGGCGGGGTAAGAGTTGGTGGCGGGGTCTGCATGCGACCCATTGCTGACATCACTTTCCGTCAAGGTCCTTTTCCGGTGCTCGCCGCATTCTACCGATTGATAAATCGGGGTCATCAGAAGCTTGAAGTTCAGCGGCCTGCTCTCCCTGATTACCTATTGCCTGAACAAAACCTTCGCCATGGAGTACTGTCATGTCAGCGGGGTGAGGATTTATGAGAGGGACGCTCCGGAGATCGTCGTCTGACCATTCCGCAAGGGCGAAGTGAGGCGCGCCGGGATAAATCTCGGAGACTGAAGCGAACTTCCCTACGGGAACGAGATTGTAGACACGATCAAATCGAGGAGGTATTTTGGCGAACTCCCGTTTCATAAGTTCCATGGTTATATCATCCAGCTCAAAAGCGTGTTCGGTTGTGTATAAGAGAAGGACTCGGCCGGACCCGCCTTGATGGCTCGATTTCTTTCGAACAAGTTCCAGCGCTAGAGGGAATTTGCTTGATTGGTCTAGAGTATGAGGCGCCTCCTCAAACCGAGGGCCAAAATCTTTGAGTGGCGCAAACTCCGCAAGCTCCAGAAGTTTCGGGCCTTCGGCTGTCGATACGGTGAAATCTAGGTCGTTCTCTTCATTCTGGATCAAGTCGCTTAACGGGCGGAGACTTGGTTGGCTTTCTTGTTTGACCAGCTTGGCGTTCGCCAAAAGTTCGGCGATGAAGAGTTCCCGGTCAGCCTTGCCGGCTGGTAGCGTGTTTACCCTCCACTCGATGCTATCTCCAGTGAACACGATAGGGCCACTTGTCCCTTGAGGCTTGTCATTCGACACCCTGGCCGATCCTTTCGACGCATCATAATCTTGTCCCATTCGGACGAAATCCCACTTCTAGTGAGGGTCGGTCCACAACAAAGGGATTTTCCCGCTTTGAGCACTTCCCACTTTAAACGTCCGCTCCCCACCCCTAATCAAACTATCCCCAACTCCCCATGCCCGCTCATCCTGAGCCCGTCGAAGGGCGCGCGCAACGCGTGCCTCAGACCCCGTGATAGTCCTTGTACCAGCGCACAAAGCTGGGGACACCGACCTCGATCGAGGTCGTTGGCTGATAACCAAGGTCGCTTGCGATCGCATCGATATCGGCAAAGCTCTGGCGGGCATCGCCCGGCTGCATTGGCAGCAGCTCAAGCTCTGCCTTGCGGCCGCATTCGGCTTCGAGGATTTCGACCACTTTCATCAGATGCTCGGACTTGTGGTTGCCGATATTATACAGCCGGTGCGGCTTTTCGCTGCCGCCCGCCTTCAGCGCGCCATCATCGGGCGGCGGATTATCGAGCGAGGCGACCACTCCGCTGACGATATCGTCGATATAGGTGAAATCGCGGTACATATCGCCGTGGTTGAACACCGGGATCGGCTCGCCGGCCATGATTTTTTTGGTGAAGATCCACATCATCATATCGGGGCGGCCCCACGGACCATAAACGGTAAAGAACCTGAGACCGGTCAGCGGCAGGCGATAGAGATGGGCGTAGGTTTCGCTCATCAGCTCGTCCGCCTTTTTGGTGGCAGCATAAAGCGAAAGCGGGTGATCGACCCGGTCATCCACCGAAAACGGCAGCTTGGTGTTGCCGCCATAGACCGAGGACGAGCTGGCATAGACCATATGCTCCACCCCCCGATGCCGCGCGACTTCGAGCAGGTTGAGGTGGCCGACCAGATTGGCCTGGACATAGGCGTGCGGGTTTTCGATCGAATAGCGCACCCCGGCCTGTGCGCCAAGATGGACGATCCGGTCAAATTCTGTGCCCTCCAGCGCCTTGGTCAGCCCCGGATAATCGGCGAAATCCTGGCGGTGGAACGTGAAGCGATTGCCGCCGGCTTCGCGCAATGCGGCCAGTCGGGCTTCCTTCAGCGCAACATCGTAATAGTCATTCACGCAGTCGACGCCGATCACAATGTCGCCGCGCGCCAGCAGGCGGATTGCGAGGCTGTAACCGATGAACCCGGCAATTCCGGTAACAAGAACTTTCACGCGAAACTCCAATCAAAGCGTCCAGTCGGCCGCATCACCCAGCTCACCTTTTAGATCGGCAAGCGTACCGCCCTGATTGACCAGTGCCTTGAGGGCATCGGCGCCAAGGAGCAGATATTCGCGGTGCGGCACGGCCAGCAGGACCAGATCATAGCGCCGTTCGAGCGCATCGGCCACCAGCGGAATGCCGTATTCGTGCATGGCTTCGTGGCTATCGGCATGGGCATCGTGAACGCTCACCGCGTGGCCAAGCCGGCCCAGCGCGCCGACCAGATCGGCGACCTTACTGTTGCGCAAATCCGGGATGTTTTCCTTGAAAGTCAGCCCCAACACTAGCACGCTGCCTGGCTTTCCCCGCCTTGTACCATGAAGCTGCTTGGCCACCCAGCCAGCCATCCCATCATTAATTCCGCGCCCCGCCAGAATCACGCGCGGATCGAGGCCCAGCTGCTCGGCCCGGTACGAGAGGTAATAGGGATCGACCCCGATACAGTGCCCGCCCACCAGCCCCGGCGCAAACGGCAGGAAGTTCCACTTGGTCCGGGCTGCCGCCAGCACATCCCAGATCGAAAGGTCCATCTTGGCGAAAATCTGAGCGATTTCATTCATGAAAGCGATGTTGATATCGCGCTGGGCGTTCTCGATCACCTTGGCCGCTTCGGCCGCCTTGATTGAAGCTGCCCGGAAAACGCCGCCGCTGGTGATTGCGCCGTACAGCGCCGCGACCCGCTCCAGCACTTCAGGGGTCTGGCCGGAGACCACCTTGGTGATCTTGTCGATGGTGTGCTCGCGGTCGCCCGGGTTGATCCGTTCGGGACTGTAGCCAAGGAAGAAATCCTCGCCGCATGAGAGGCCCGAACCCGCTTCAAGGATCGGCGCGCAAATCTCTTCGGTCACGCCGGGATAGACCGTGCTTTCATATACAACCACCGGCACATGGCCCCCGGCAACGGCAGCAGGGAGCATCCCCGCAATCGTGCGCGAGGCCGCTTCGACGATCCGCAGGTCAGGCCTATTGGCCCCGTCGATCGGAGTCGGCACGGTCACGATGTAGAAGTCGGACGGCGGGCAGCGTTGCGGATCGTTGCTCAGCACAAGGGTCGAGGCACTCAGCCGCGCCGCCTCGATCTCGCCAGTCCGGTCATGCCCGGTTTCCAGCTCGGCAATCCGGCGCGGGTCGATATCAAGGCCGATCGTCTCAAACTGCCGGGCCAGCGCAACCGCCAGTGGCAGCCCGACATAGCCGAGGCCGATTACCGTTACGCGTGTGCCGGTCGCTGCGTTGATCGCCGCTTGGCTTCCTGCCGCGGCGCCGACTTTTGGGTACATCGAAGTCAAGCAAGATCCTTCAAACACACGCGGAAGACCCCGCGCTGCATTTGCCATAGGCGACAGGCTCTTATTTCGTGGTTAACACTCGAATGCTAATTGCGAGGCACCATGGCTGAACCCAAAACTATCCTCGTGATCTTCGGCACCCGCCCCGAGGCGATCAAACTTTTCCCCGTCGTCGCTGCGCTGGGGGCCGATCCGCGGTTCAACGTGCGGGTCTGCGTTTCGGCGCAACATCGCGGCATGCTTGATCAGGTGCTGGAGATTGCCGGGATCGTCCCCGATCACGATCTCGATCTGATGCAGCCAGACCAGACGCTCGACGCCTTGACCGCCGCCCTGCTAACCGGCCTTGGCGGGGTGATGGACCTTGAACAACCCGCCCGGGTGATCGTCCAGGGCGATACCGCCACCGCGATGTGCGGGGCGCTGGCTGCCTATTACCGCAAGATCCCGGTCGATCATGTCGAG
This sequence comes from Novosphingobium sp., assembly GCA_031367905.1. Classification (GTDB taxonomy): domain Bacteria; phylum Pseudomonadota; class Alphaproteobacteria; order Sphingomonadales; family Sphingomonadaceae; genus Novosphingobium. Next base: position 1,433 of record JANLQQ010000137.1, on the reverse strand, counting down.
GCGGGCCTGCGCTCGGGCGATATCTACCAGCCCTGGCCCGAAGAGGTGAACCGCAAGATCATCGGCACCATCGCCAGTCTGCACTTTGCCCCCACCGAAGTTTCAGCCGCCGCACTCATTGCCGAAAATGTCGATCCTGCCCGCATCCATGTTACCGGCAATACGGTGATCGACGCGCTCCACTGGGTCACCGCGCGGATCGCGGCTGAACCCGCGCTGGCAGGGGGCCTCGCCGAACTTGAAGCGCGCTTCAAGGGCAAACGGATCATCGGCGTCACCAGCCATCGCCGTGAGAATTTCGGCGGCGGTCTGGAAAACATTGCCCAGGCGATCCGGCGCATTGCGGCGCGTGATGATTTGGCGATCATTTTTCCGGTTCACCCCAACCCCAATGTTCGCGCCGTGATGGACCGGGCGCTGGTGGGCCTCAGCAACGTGGCGATGATCGAGCCGCTCGATTACCCGCACTTCGCCCACCTCCTCAGTCTCGCCGAAATCATGCTGACCGACAGCGGCGGGGTGCAGGAAGAAGCCCCCGCGCTGGGCAAGCCGGTGCTGGTGATGCGCGAGACCACCGAACGGCCCGAAGGGATCACCGCCGGAACCGCCAAACTGGTTGGCACCGATGCCGACACCATCGTTACCGAAATTTTCACTCTGCTCGACGATAAGGCTGCCTACGAGGCGATGGCACGCGCCCATAACCCGTTCGGGGATGGGCAGACTGCGCGCCGGATTGTGGAGCTGCTTGGGAATGAAATCGGGCGTTAAACCAGATGTTTGCGTAGTCGGCCTCGGCTATATCGGCTTGCCGACCGCCGCCATTGTCGCCCGGGCGGGGTGCCGGGTACTGGGCGTCGATGTTTCGCAAACTGTGGTCGAGACGATCAATCGCGGCGAAATCCACATCGAGGAGGTTGATCTTGACGGGCTGGTCCAGGGCGTAGTTGCGCGCGGGCTGCTGTCCGCCGCTTGCCAGATGGCCCCGGCCGATGTGTTCATCATCGCGGTGCCGACGCCGTTTGGCAAAGATCACGCTCCGGATATTTCCTATGTTCTGGCAGCGGCCCGCAGTGTTGCTGCGGTGCTCAAGGCGGGTGACTGCGTGATCCTCGAATCAACCTCACCGGTCGGCACCACCGAAGCGATGCGCGATATGATCGCCGAGATGCGCCCAGACCTGAAATGTCCGGGCTGCACCACTGATACCCCCGATATCTCGATCGCCTATTGCCCCGAGCGAGTGCTGCCGGGGCGCATTCTGGAAGAGCTGGCCAACAATGATCGCTCGATCGGCGGGATCACGCCGCGCTGCGCGCGCAAGGCGCTGGCCTTTTACAAGCGGTTCGTGCGGGGCGCCTGCATCACCACCGATGCCCGCAGCGCCGAAATGACCAAGCTGGTCGAAAACGCCTACCGCGACGTCAACATCG
>JANLQQ010000120.1:0-6630 GCA_031367905.1 Novosphingobium sp. | reverse complement strand
AACTGTTCGCGCAGGAAGGCCGGCACATCGTCTCGACCGAAGAAGGGCGTGTGCTTTATCCCTATGTGCGCAGCGCGTTCGAATCGCTGCTCGAAGGGGTGGAGGCGGTCCACCGCCACGCGCTCGACAAGCCGCTGCGGGTGCAGACTTATGTGACCGCATCGATCCGCTGGCTGGCCAGGCGGGTGCCGCAATTCCTCCACGCACATCCTGAAATCAAGCTCACGCTCAGCACTTGCGCTGTCGAATGGGACTTCGACGACATTCACGCCGACGTCGGGCTGGTTTATTGCGAAAGCGTGCCCGACCCCGCGAAATTCCACTGGGTGCCGCTGTTCGACTATGCGCTGTTCCCGGTGTGCAGCCCCGAATTCCTGGAGCGGATCGGTCCCAAGGCCAGCACGGCCGATCTGATGCAGCAGCCGCTGGTGGCGATCTATACCGAGGTGCAGAACTGGGACAGCTGGTTCACGTCGGCCGGGGTCAGCTTTGAGCCGAAAGTGCCTTATCTGATGGTCGACACGCTGGCGGTCGCGCTCGAGATGGCGCTCAATGGTGAAGGCGTGGCGCTGGTCAACGGGCCATTTGTGGATCAGGATCTGGCCGCCGGACGATTGGTGAGGCCATCGCCGCATGTCGAGGTCTGCCCCGGCGCCTGGGGGCTGATCTGCCGCAAGGACATGAAGGAAAACCTGCGGATCCGTACCTTCATGGATTGGATGGCGAGCCACGTCACCGAACTGGCCGCTAGTCCAGGCTGAACCACGCCGACTTTGACTGCATGTAGCCGGCCAGACATTCGAGCGACTTGTCGCGGGTATTGCCCGATTGTTTGTAGCCGCCGAACGGCTGGGTCATGTCGCCATCGCCAAAGCAATTGACCCAGACCACCCCCGCCTCAAGCGCCCCCACCATCCGGTGCGCGCAGTTGAGATCGCTGGTCCAGACACTGGCGGCAAGGCCGTAGATTGAATCATTGGCAAGCTTGATCGCCTCGGCCTCATTGCGGAACGAAAACAGCGCCGCGACCGGACCGAACACTTCTTCGCGGCCAATCGCCATCGCCGGGGTCAGCCCGGTAAACAGCGTTGGCATGACATAGGCGCCATCGGCGCGCGATGGATCCGCAGCCCCGCCCAGCGCCAGCTGTGCGCCCTCGGCCTGGCCGGTGTCGATCCAGCGCAACACGTCGTTCTGATGGGCCCGTGTCACCATCGGGCCAAGGCTGGTCGACGGATCGAGCGGATCGCCGGGGGAATAGAGCTCGCCCGCACGGGCCACGAACCGGCTGACGAACTCGTCATGAATATCAGCATGGACCAGCAGCCGCGAGCCGGCGTTGCAGACCTGTCCGGCATTGTCGAAAATGCCCATGATCGCGCGATCTACGGCGACATCAAGATCGGCCATATCGGGCATGAATATCTGCGGGCTCTTGCCGCCGGTCTCCAGCGAGACGCGCTTGAGGTTGGATTCTCCGGCATAGATCATCAGCTGCTTGCCGACCGCGGTCGAGCCGGTGAAGCTGATCTTGGCCACGTCCTGATGCAGCGCCAGCGCGCGCCCGGCATCCTGCCCGCGGCCGTTGACCACGTTGAACACGCCAGCCGGTCCGCCCGCCTCAAGGAACAGCTGCGCCAGTCTGATGCAGGACAGCGGCGCCTGCTGGGCGGGCTTGAGGACCACGCAATTGCCACCCGCCAGCGCCGGGGCAACCTTCCATGTCGCCATCAGCAGCGGATAGTTCCAGGCTGAAATAGCCCCGACGATGCCCAGCGGCTCGCGTGCGATCAGATGCACTGCACCGTGCGGGCTGGTGGTGACACTGCCCGCCACCTTGTCGATCGCTTCACCGAAATAGCGGATGGTGACGATTGTTTCGGGCAAATCGATGCTCAGCGCATCATTCACCGGCTTGCCCATGCTGAGTGTTTCGAGCAGCGCCAGCTCGGCTGCATGGGCCTCGACCAGATCGGCCCAGCGGCGGAAGATATCCATCCGGGCGCGCGGCGCCATGTGGCGCCAGCGGCCATCATCCCAGGCGCGGCGAGCTGCGGCAACCGCAAGCTCGATGTCGGCGGCGGTCCCGCAGGCCATTTCGGCCACGGTAGTCCCGTTCGCCGGGTTGACCACGCCGAACAATTCGCCGCTGACGGCGCTGCGGTTCTGGCCATCTATCACCAGCCCGGTTTCAAGCTTCAGCGAACGCGCCAGCGCGCTCCATCCGGCAAGGTCGGTCGGAATAGGCATGGTCATCGCATTATATCCGTCTGTCAGCGTTTGTGGCCTAACGTTTGGGTATCACCTCATAGCCCGATTCTTCGGGCTCATCATCGGTCATTTCGGCGGGGAAGCCAGTCCCCAGGACCTTGATCCCCAGCGGTTCTTCATAGCGGCGGATGATGTTGGGCGAAAATTCGCGCGGACCATAGGCATCCTCGGCTTCCTTGAACAGCCGCACGATTAAGGGTGATAGCTCCACTGGCACCCCTGCTGCATGGGCGATCTTGTCGAACAGGCCGATATCTTTGCTGACCAGATCCATCGTGAAATTGATGTCGCGGCTGCCGTTGAGGATAACCTGGCTCTCGGTTTCATGGACAAAACTGTTGCCCGACGAGATGCGGATCGCCTCATAGGTGGTGTTCATATCCAGCCCGATCGCCTTGCAGGTAGTCAGCGCTTCGGCCAGCGCCACCAGATGCACCGTGCAAAGATAGTTGGTCATCACTTTCAATTGCGAGGCGGTGCCCAGATCTCCGGTATGGAGGATGCGGCGGCCCATGGTGGTCAGCACTGGCAGCACGGCTTCAAAAGCTGCGCGCGGCCCACCGGCGAATATCGCGATATTGCCGGTATCAGCGCGGTGGCACCCGCCCGAAACCGGGCATTCCATGAACATCGCCCCGCGCGCTTCGACCAGCGCGCCCAGCCGGATAATTTCTGAGTAATCGGTCGTGCTCATTTCCAGCCAGACCTGGCCGGGACGCATGACAGCCAGGAAGCCATCCTCGCCCTCTGCCACGGCCGAACTGGCGGCTGGCGAGGGCAGGCAGGTCACGATCAGATCAACCGCTGCGCCTAGCGCCCTGGGTGATATGGCCGACTTGGCGCCGCGTGCGACATACTCAGCTACCAGCGCCACATCGAGATCGCGAACCGTCACATCGTGACCATTGCGAAGCAAGCTTCCGGCCAGCTTCCCGCCAACATTGCCGAGGCCGATAAATCCGATTTTCATAGCTGCTGCCTGCACCCGAATGCCGTTGTTTTCAGGGCCGATTAGACGGGTGTGCTCTTGTTGCCACAAATGAAAAATTTGGCCCGAGGGGTGAATTTTTTTGCGTAAAGAAGCAGCGGTTCGCGCCGCGCTACCCCGCCCGGGACTTGGTCCGCAGCGCGTCCCAGCTGGCATCGGCAGTCCAGCCGCCATCGACCGGCAGCGACACGCCGTTGATGAAGCTGTCTTCGCGGGCCAGAAACAGGATCGCGGCGGCGACATCTTCGGGCCGGGCAAACCGCGCCATCGGCACGCGGTCGATGATGTCTTCGTCCGAGTAGGCGCCAGAACCCTGATCGGCCACATCCATCTCGGTCTTGATCCAGCCAGGGCAAACCGCATTGACCCGCACCCCGCGCCCTCCCCACTCGCCGGCCAGCGTCCGGGTCAGGCCGATCAACCCGTGTTTCGAGGCGTTGTAGGCCGCCCGGTGGATCACCCCGTGCAGACCCGCAATCGAAGCGACATTGACGATGCTGCCAGACCCGCGCTCCAGCATTTGCTTGCCCAGCGCGCGGCACAGCAGAAACGGTCCCAGCAAATTGATCGCCATGACCTGTTGCCACTGATCGAGGCTGGTATCTTCGGCAGCACAGATCAGGCTGATCCCGGCGTTGTTGACCAGCACTGCTGCGCTGCCATGCTCGGCCGCGACCATGGCGGCCAGCGCCGCGACGAAATCCTCCGATGCGATATCGCCGCTCAGGCCCGAGGCGCTCAGGCCATCGGTAGCAAGTTCCGCCAATGCGGCGTCCAGCGGCTGGATGTCGGTCAGCACGACTTGATAGCCGGCATTGGCAAACAGCCGCGCAGTAACCAGGCCCAGGCCTTGGGCTGCGCCCGTGATAACTGCGGCTTTCATGCTGTTCTCGCCCCCTGCCATGCCTCTCTATCAGTCAGCCCCGGCTCTGACGGATAAATTTTTTGAACCAATCCAGCCGAATTAGCCATTTGTCGCGGTGCCCTCTCACACCCTAAGGTCGCTGGGAAAATATCCTTGTGGTGAGAGTGCATATTTCGATGAACACACAGGCGCGCGTAGTCATCATCGGCGGCGGGATCATGGGGGCAAGCCTGCTCTACCACCTGGCTGAGCTTGGCTGGACCGATTGCATGCTGATCGAGAAGGACGAGCTGACTTCCGGCTCGACCTGGCATGCGGCGGGCCAGTGCCCCAGCATCACCGGCAGCTTCAATCTGGCCAAGATCCACGCCTATAGCAACGATCTCTACCCCCGGCTTGAAGGGCTGACCGGGCAATATGTCAGCTGGCACAAATCCGGCGGGATCCGCTTTGCGACCAATCAGCGCGAGCTCGACTGGTTCAGATATATCCACGGCTTTTCAAAGATCATCGGCTTCGACATGGAAATCATCAGCCCAGACGAAATTCGCCGGATCAATCCGTTCGTCACCACCGACGGTGTGATCGCGGGGGCTTATACCACCGGTGATGGCCACGCCGATCCCTCGGGCCTGTGCAATGCGATGGCGATCGGTGCGAAGAACCTGGGCGCCACGATTGTCCGGCGTAACCGGGTAACCGGGCTGACCCAGCTGCCGACCGGCGAGTGGGACGTTGAAACCGAGCAAGGCACGGTCCGCGCCGAGATCGTCGTCAACGCGGCGGGCTGCTATGCCCGGCAAGTGGCGCAGATGGCCGGGATCGACATTCCGGTGACCAATATGGAACACCAATACGTCGTCACCGACCCGATCCCCGCCTTCATGGAGCGGGACGAGGAAATCCCGGTGATGCGCTGCCCACATGTCTCGGGCTATTTCCGGCAGGAGCAGAAAAGCGGACTGATCGGGATTTACGAGAATATCGGCCTGGCTGAAGCGTGGGCGCCAAAAGGCCAGCCTGAATGGGGATCGACCAGCGAGCTGTTCATCGACGATCTGGACCGGATCTCGAAATGGCTGGAGCGGGCGATCGAGCGGATGCCGGTGTTTGGCGAAGTCGGCATTCGCCGGATCGTCAACGGCGCGATCCCGCATACCCCCGATGGCGGGCCGCTGCTGGGACCAGCTGGGGGCCTGCGCAATTTCTGGCACTGCGCCGGTACTTCGTTCGGCATCGCGCAGGGTGGCGGTTCGGGAAAATACCTGGCTCAATCAATCGTCTATGGCGATGCCGACATCAACATGGCCGAGTTCGATCCGCGCCGCTATGGCCCCTTCGCGGATGAGGCATATGCCCGTGCCAAGGTGTTCCTCGATTACCGGCTGACCTTCACCACCCGCCCCCCCGGTGAAGAGGAGCAAGATGGCCGTCCGCAAAAGATCAGTCCGCTCTATGGCCGGTTGTTGGCGGCAGGTGCGGTTTATGGCGAGACCTATGGCTGGGAACGGCCCAAGTGGTTCGCGCTTGATGGGCGCAGCGAAGAGCCGGGCTACCACCGGACCAATGTGTTCGAGGTCGTCGCCGCCGAAGTGCAGGCGGTCCAGCAGCGGGTCGGCGTGCTCGATCTGTCAGGCTTTGCCAAATATGAGGTCACCGGGCCTGATGCGGAAGGCTTCCTCAATCGGATCTGTGCCAACCGGATGCCGAAGAAGCAAGGCGGGATCGGCCTGGTCCATCCGCTCTCGCGGCTGGGGCGGATTTACGGCGAAATGACCGTGACGCGGATGGGGGACGAGCAGTTCTATTGCCTGTCCGCCGCTGCTGCCGAACAGCGTGACCTCGATCATCTGCTGCAAAGCAAGCTGGCTGACGAGGATGTGACCATCGCCAACACCACCATGGACCGGGGTGTGCTGGTGCTGAGCGGGCCGCGTGTCCGCGATGTGCTGGCCAAGCTGACTGATGCAGACCTTTCGAACGAAGGTTTCCGCTGGCTGAGTGGGCAGGACATCACCATCGCTGGCCTTGCAGTCCGCGCGCTGCGGGTGTCCTATGTCGGCGAGCTGGGCTGGGAACTGCACCCCGCGATGGATGATCTGGCCGCGCTGTATGATGCGGTCTGGGCGGCCGGGCAGGAGTTCGGCATCGCCAATTACGGGCTCTATGCGGTGAACACCATGCGGATGGAAAAGGGCTATAAGGCCTGGGGCAGCGAGCTGACCAACGAGCTGACCATGATCGAGGCGGGGATGGACCGCTTCATCAATTTCAAGAAGGATCACTTTGTCGGCAAGCAGGAAACGCTGGAAGCGCCCGACCGATTCCGGATTATATATGGCGAAGTGGATGCGGCCAATGTCGATGTGCGCGGAGCAGAGCCGTGCATCGTCGGCGATCAATGTATCGGCCTCACTACCTCGGGCGGCTATGGTCACCGGGTCGGCAAAAGCCTGTTCTTCGCCTGCGTGCCGTTGACCCATGCTGTGCCCGGATCGCGGTTCGA
>JANLQQ010000114.1:0-1892 GCA_031367905.1 Novosphingobium sp. | reverse complement strand
TGCTCCATCGCCAGCGGGCTGCAATAGTCGAGCCGGTCAAAATAGGGCAGCGCCTGCAAATAAGTCTTGTGCTCGATCAGCTTTTCGGTGCCGCGATGGAGCAGGCCGACATGCGGATCGATCCGCTCGATAATCTCGCCGTCCAGCTCCATCACCATCCGCAGCACGCCATGCGCGGCGGGATGCTGCGGGCCGAAGTTGATCGTGTAGTTGGAGATCACCTCGTCGCCGGTGGTGGGCGATTGCTCAAGCTGGACGCTCATACCTTGTCCCCCTTGGGCTTCGCCGCGCGGGCGCGTTTGGGCTTGGCCGCGGTCTCGGTGTGCTGGCCTTCCTTGGAGCGCGGCTTGCGTCCGGGCCGGCTTTCGGTCGGGTCTGGCGCGCCGGGCTCGTCCTGCTTGCTGACGGCTTGCGCGGGCGAACCGGCCGAGCGATGCTTGGCCGCAGCCTTGTTGGCTGCTTTGCCAGCACCAGTTTGCGCCGGACTCTCGGTGGTCTTGGGAGTTGGCGCAGTGGCAACCGGAGGCGGCGGAGCAGCGGGTTCTGCCGCCTTTTCATCGCCGGGCAGCACATAATCGGCGCCTTCCCACGGGCTCATGAAATCGAACTGGCGCAAATCCTGAGCCAGCTGGACCGGCTCGTAAACCACGCGCTGGTCTTCCTCGGAATAGCGCAGCTCGACATAGCCGGTCAGCGGGAAATCCTTGCGGAAGGGGTGCCCTTCAAAGCCATAATCGGTGAGGATCCGGCGCAGATCCGGGTTGCCTTCAAAGATTACACCAAACATGTCGAAGACTTCGCGCTCGAGCCAGCCCGCGACCGGCCACAGCGTGGTCACGGTCGGCACCGGGGTATCCTCGGCGGCATTTACCTTGACCATGATGCGATGGTTTCTGGTGAGTGAGAGCAGGCAATAGACCACCTCGAACCGTTCGGCCCGATCGGGGTAATCGACCCCGGCGATCTCCATCAGCTGCTGGTATTCGTGATCGTCGCGCAAGGTTTGCAACGCTTGCGCGATCTCGCCGCGCACCACGGTAAACGAAATCTCGCCGTGCTCTTGCCTGGCTGAAACCAGCTTGTCACCAAGCGCGGCGGAAAGCGCGGCAAGCACGCCATCGTTCGAACTTATCTTTGGGGCAGAGTGCAACACCGCGCTCACCGCTCAATCGTCCCGACCCGGCGGATTTTTCGCTGGAGCTGCATCACGCCATAGAGCAGCGCTTCGGCAGTCGGCGGGCAGCCGGGGATATAGATATCGACCGGCACGATCCGGTCACAGCCGCGCACAACGCTGTAGCTATAGTGATAATAACCGCCGCCATTGGCGCAGCTGCCCATCGAGATGACGTATTTGGGGTTCGACATCTGATCGTAAACCTTGCGCAGCGCCGGGGCCATCTTGTTGCACAAGGTTCCCGCCACAATCATCACATCCGATTGGCGCGGGGAGGCGCGCGGGGCGACGCCAAACCGCTCCATATCATAGCGCGGCATGCTGACATGGATCATTTCGACCGCGCAGCAGGCCAGGCCAAAAGTCATCCACCACAGGCTGCCGGTACGAGCCCATTGGAACAAATCCTCGGTGCTGGCGACGAGGAAGCCCTTGTCATGCACTTCTGCATTCAAATCGTTGAAAAACGCCTGATCGGGCGCTTTCATCGCCGTGCCATCGGCATTCACAAGTGCCGGGGCCAAAGTTGGTTCTACTCCCACTCGAGCGCTCCCTTTTTCCAGGCATAAATGAAGCCGATGATCAGCTCGAACAGGAACACCATCATCGTGATCCACCCGGCCCAGCCGGTTTCCCGCAGGCTAACCGCCCAGGGAAACAGGAAGGCCGCCTCAAGATCGAAGATGATGAACAGGATCGCGACCAGATAGAACCG
>JANLQQ010000056.1:0-1941 GCA_031367905.1 Novosphingobium sp. | reverse complement strand
GTCGACGCCGTTCAGGCGGTTGGCATGGATGTGGCGCTTAAAGCTTTGGATATCATGAACATTATGCGCGAGCATCATCACCCCGCGCTTGGAATACATGGTGTTGTAATTCAGTTCCTGGCTCAGCCCGTCCCACAGTTTCAGCGCGTGATCATACAGATGCGCGCTTTCATCATCGAGATAGTTGGAGCGGATGATGGTGGTGTTGCGCCCGGTATTGCCGCCGCCCAGCCAGCCCTTCTCGATCACCGCAACCTTGGTGATCCCGTATTTTTTGGCCAGATAATAAGCCGCTCCCAGCCCATGCCCGCCGCCGCCAACGATGATTGCGTCATAGGCTGGTTTGGGCGCAGCATCGGGCCATTGCTCGGGCCAGCTCTGGTGCCCGCCGAGCGCCTTGGCGAACAGGCTGAAGGCGCTGAAACGGGTCATGGCGCGGCCTGATCCAGCGCGGCCCGGGCGCGGTCGACGTAGAAATCCTTGAAATCCTCGACCAGCTTTTCCTCCACCGCATAAGGACCCTGCCGGTAGCCGCCGGTAGAAATCCCCTGGTGATTGATGCTGGAGAAATGGCCGTCCTGGTTGTTGGTCGCCCGCCACAGCGCGGCGATGTGATCGGGATCATAATCCACCCCCTCGACCGCATCCTCATGCACCAGCCAGCTGGTCCGCAACAGTGTCTTGCCCGCCGACAGCGGGGTGAGCGAAAAGGTTATCACATGGTCGCAGCAGAAATGGTGCCAGCTGTTGGGCTGGGTCCAGATCGACAGGCTGGAGGTTTCGGGCGCGGTAAACGGCCCGATCAGTTTCTCGCAGGCGAGCTTGCCGCCGATCGACTGGCTCACCGCGCCATTCGCCAGCGCCAGCCGGGCAATCCGGTGCCACCAGCCATCGGGAAATTCGATCAGATCATGATCGATTCCCAGGTCGCGCCACTCATCCCGCTTGGCCGCGACCAGTGCGTCATAGGCGCTGTCATCAACCACATCGCCCGCGCCGTCCTCGGGCAAGCCCTTGCCGAAGCCATAGGTGCCAAGCACGCTGATCAGTTCAGGATGACCGGCATCGCAGTGATAACACTCGCGATTATTCTCCATCACCAGTTTCCAGTTGGCATCCTCGATCAGGCTGTCCTGCACCGCGACCTTGAGCTTCTCAAGATCATAGACCGCAATTTGATTGCCGATATCGGCCTTGACCCGGTCAATCGGCGGGGGATTATCGCTCATGCAGATGAAGATCAGCCCGCCGATATTTTCCAGCGCCACCGGGGTCAGGCCGTGGTCCTTCTTGTCGAAATCCTCGGCCATGCTCCGCGCCGCCAGCAGTGCGCCATCAAGGCCATAAGTCCACTGGTGGTAGGGACAGATCAGCCGGGGCACTCGTCCGCGCTGGTCCAGGCAGAGCTTCGATCCGCGATGACGGCAACTGTTCCAGAAAGCGCGTACTTCATTATCGCGGCCACGCACGATGATGATCGAATCTCTGGCCTGCTCGAACACGAAATAGTCGCCCGGATTTTTGACGTGGGCGACGGTGCAGGCATAGAGCCACACCGACTTCAGCATCACCTGCGTATCGAACTGAAACGCCTCGTCGCTGACATATAGCCCCTGCGGCAATGTATGGCCCTTGCGGTCCTGTTGCAGCCAGCTTGCAATTTGTTCGAAGCGTGACATCAGCCTAGCTCCTCAAAGCATTGTTATCCGGGTCAAATGGCGAATCCGCGATGAGCGTCGCCTTATGGCGCTGACCCAGTATGATAATCTCGAACTCGGCCTCCGGCACCGCCAGATCGGGCTGGATCATCGCCAGCGCGAGGCTTTTTCCGCAGCGCCAGCCATAGCCGCCCGATGTTGCCCGCCCAACCACGGTCTCGCCTTGATAAATCGCCTCGGATCCGCGCGCATCGGCATCGGTGACCCCGTGCACTTCGAGCGT
>JANLQQ010000055.1:0-18725 GCA_031367905.1 Novosphingobium sp. | reverse complement strand
GGTCTGCCGTTCATGGGTCCGATCGGCGCTGCCCGCGTCGGCTTTGTCGATGGCGAATATGTCCTCAACCCGAGCCAGCCCGTTGCAGCTGCCGGCGCGCTGGACCTCGTTGTCGCTGCCACTGGCAATGCCGTGATGATGGTTGAATCGCAAGCCCGCGAGCTTTCCGAAGAAGTGATGCTCGGCGGCGTGATCTTCGCGCATGACGAGATCAAGAAGGTCGTGAACGCGATCATCGATCTGGCCGAAAAGGCCGCCAAGGAGCCTTGGAAGATCGATTTGTCGGACAATACCGCCGACATGAAGAAGAAGCTCAAGGATCTGGTCGGCAAGGATATCGCCGCAGCCTACAAGCTGACCGACAAGTCAGCGCGTTCCAATGCACTCAATGAAGCGCGCGCTGCGGCCAAGGCTGCGTTTGCCGCCGATGGCGGACAGACCCAGATGGTCGCTGGCAAGCTGGTCAAGAAGATCGAAGCCGAAATCGTCCGCGGTGCCATCCTCAAGGACGGCCAGCGGATCGACGGACGCAAGACCGATCAGATCCGCCCGATCGAAGCGATGGTCGGCTTCCTGCCCCGGACCCATGGTTCGGCGCTGTTCACTCGCGGTGAAACGCAGTCGATCTGCACCACCACGCTGGGCACCCGCGACAGCGAGCAGATGATCGACGGTCTGGAAGGCCTGACCTACTCGAACTTCATGCTGCACTACAACTTCCCCCCCTATTCGGTGGGTGAAGTAGGGCGTTTCGGGGCTCCCAGCCGCCGCGACATCGGTCATGGCAAGCTCGCCTGGCGCGCGCTTCAGGCTGTCCTGCCAAGCAAGGAAGACTTCCCTTACACGATCCGCGTGCTGTCTGACATTACCGAGTCCAACGGCTCGTCTTCGATGGCCACGATCTGCGGTGGCAGCCTTTCGATGATGGACGCGGGCGTTCCGCTGATCCGTCCGGTTTCGGGCATCGCCATGGGCCTGATCCTTGAGGGCAAGGACTTCACCGTGCTGTCCGACATTCTGGGTGACGAAGATCATCTGGGTGACATGGACTTCAAGGTCGCCGGAACGTCCGAAGGCATCACCACGATGCAGATGGACATCAAGGTTGCCGGAATCACCCAGGAGATCATGCAGCAGGCGCTCAGCCAGGCCAAGGAAGGCCGCGCGCATATTCTGGGTGAAATGACCAAGGCGCTGGGCACTTCGCGCACCGAGCTGTCCGCTCACGCGCCGCGGATCGAGACACTGCAGATCGACAAGTCGAAGATCCGTGAAGTCATCGGCACCGGCGGCAAGGTGATCCGCGAAATCGTCGCGGAAACCGGCGCCAAGGTCGATATCGATGATGAAGGCCTGATCAAGCTGAGCAGCTCTGATCCGGCACAGATCGAGGCCGCTCGCCAGTGGATTCTCGGCATTGTCGAGGAAGCAGAAGTCGGCAAGGTCTATGATGGCAAAGTTGTCACCATCGTCGATTTCGGCGCTTTTGTGAACTTTATGGGCGGCAAGGACGGTCTCGTCCATGTCTCAGAAATGCGCAACGAGCGGGTCGAAAAGCCGACCGACGTCGTGTCGGAAGGCCAAGCCGTGAAGGTCAAGGTTCTCGAGATCGATCCGCGCGGCAAGGTTCGCCTGTCGATGCGAGTGGTTGATCAGGAAACCGGTGAAGCACTGGAAGATACCCGCCCGCCGCGGGAAGCACGCGAACCGCGTGGTGATCGTCCGGGTGGTGATCGTGGTGATCGCCGTCCAGGCGGTGATCGCGGTCGCGGCCCGCGCCGCGATGGCGGCGGTGATCGTGGACCCCGTCGCGACGGCGGCGGTGATCGTGGTCCGCGTCCTGAGGGGGCAGAAGGCGGAAGCCCGGATCATATGCCGGCGTTCCTCAAGTCTGACGACTAAGTTTTCGTCGGTTCAGACCAAAACTAAGGGGCCATGAGCAATCGTGGCCCCTTTGCTATGCTGGGGATGGCCCGTCGACGACTTTCGGCGTGGCCCCACACATATCCAGTTTCTACCCTCTTGCTTGGCACGATACAGTGCCACATCGGCAGCCTGCAAGGCAGCGCGGCGGCCAGGGAAAGCAAAAACATCGGCAACTCCGCCTGAGAAGGTCACTTGGCCAAAGGGTAAGTCTGTAGCGCGGTTGACTAGTCGCCGCTCGGCCATTTCCTCGCGCAGCCGGTCAAGACTAGCGACTGTATCGGCCAGCGGCACGTCCCGGAACAGCGCCACAAACTCTTCGCCACCATGGCGGGCGACGTGACAGCGATCGTTCGAGATTCGCGCCAGGCTTTGCGTCACCAGCTTGATCACGCGATCGCCGGCATAATGGCCGTGGGTGTCATTGACCTGCTTGAAGTGATCGATATCGCAAAATGCCACAGATTAAGGTCTGGGCGCTGGCACGGGCATCAAGGTATTCTTGCTCGAAACAAGTTTCAAAAGCGCGGCGATTGGGCAGGCCGGTCAGGTGATCCTCATCGGCACTGCGACGCGCCTCATCCAGTCGCTGACGCAGGTTGCGGGTTTGCGTTTCGCTGCGGATCATCTGTTTTTCGATCACCCGCGTGCGCTTCAGCATGATTTTGGCGATGGCAGCGAGTTCGGAGATTACCACGCCGGCCTTGCTCACCTGTTTCAGCTCGCCAACATGGGCTTCCAGTGCAGTACTGTATTCACTGGTCGCGGTGCGGGCTTCCGTGCTGGTTTTGCCAAAGTCCTCAATGCTGGTTTCAAGCCGCTCCATCAGCGCAACCATTATTGCCACCTCGTCGTCGCGATCCGGTCGCGCGACCACTTCGTTCAACCACTCAATGGTTACCGGAGCGCACGCCAGAACCTGGCGATCGATCAATCTGGCTGTCTGGGGTTCGGTCTCGTCGAGTTAGTCGTGGGCAACGACCAGCGTTTGGCCGGTTATTTCAAGTCCGTGAAAATTCAGGAAACCCGAAATTCCGGCAAGCTGTCTCTGCCGCAATGAATGGCGGTGATCTGCCGCGAGAGCCGGGGTGCGGGAGAGTTCAAGCCCGCCCTCTAGTTGATTATCTCGGGTTCGTCGGCCAAAACCGAACAAGCGCAAGAATCCGCCTTGTTGGCGAGCGAATCAGGGTTCGTATGCAGTCATTTTGTGGTTAACGGCGGCGTGGCGGTAATTTTAAGGGCGCGTGCAGCCCTGATTGTTTGTTGTGGCTTCCTTCGTCGCCCGCACCAGCACATCCCCAATGCGGTTGCCGGCTATGTCTCCCGCCTAAAAAGCGTCAGGCGGGAGCGATAGGCCGTGTCTAGCGAACCCGAGGGCCGCCAAATGGCAGTGGCGGAGGTGGACGGCGCGCACCGCGGGGCAGCTGAGCCTGATAGGCCCGGCCGCAATGCTCCACGCAATAGGGGAAGCCAGGGTTCACCTTTTCGCCGCAGAAGTGGAAATCTGCCTCGCCCGGGTGGCCCATCGGCCAGCGGCAAATTCGCTCGTTCAGTTCAAGTAGGCTGGTCTTGCCGGCGATTTCGGGGCTGGGCTTGGCTGGAACCAGCCGGCGCGGCGGGGCGGGTGGGATCGGGGCTTGTTGGTCGCCGGGACCCTGGCGCAGGAAGCCGCCGGGACCGACCGAGACGATGCGCGGCTGCGGCTTGGTAGAAACCGGGGCGGCGGCACTGCCGCCGGTTGTGGTGGCCGGGACCGGAGCTGCCGCGCGCGGTGCTGACTGAGCCACTGGACGCGGCGGAGGCGCTGCACGCGCGGTCGGCTCCGCCAGCTTTGGCGGCTTTGCAGAGGCAGTCGGAGCGGGGCCATCGGCCTTCTCGTTGGCCTTGACAGGCGAAGGGCGGGCCTTCAGCTCAAGCCGATGCGCCTTGCCAATCACCGCATTGCGGCTGACGCCGCCAAGCTCCTCGGCGATCTGGCTGGCGGTTGACCCACCTTCCCACATCTTGGTCAGCTTTTCGATCCGTTCGTCGGTCCAGCTCATGCCTAATCCACTTTCATCGGGCTCGCTCGCGAGCCTTGCGCTTGCCATAGGGCCGGGCTGCCGATAGTCGCCACCCCATGGCCAATCAACCCACAACTTCCGTTCCAGAGACCGCCGGACCCATGCCCGGACCGGGCAGGGGACGTCGCGATTTTCCGGCCCAGGGAGTGCCCGTGATCCACCGGATCAACCGGCTCGGGCTGTGGACGCTCTATATGAAGGAAGTCCGCCGCTTTTTCAAGGTCCAGACCCAGACGATTTGGGCACCAGCGATAACCACTTTGCTGTTTCTGGTAATTTTCACGGTGGCGATGGGGCGAGGCGGGCGAATGGTGCTGGGAGTCAATTTTGCGACCTTCGTCGCGCCTGGGTTGATCGTGATGGGGATGATGCAGAACGCTTTCGCCAATTCGAGCTTCAGCTTTCTTGCAGGCAAGATCCAGGGCACGATCATTGATTATCTGATGCCGCCGCTTTCCGAGGCTGAGTTGATGCTCGCCCTGATCGGCGCTGCGGTGACCCGCGCGATTCTGGTTGGTCTTGCCGTGACAGGAGCGATGCTGCTGTGGCCCGGCGTGCACCTGACCCTGGCGCATCCTTGGGCCATAGTCTGGTTCGGATTGATGGGCGCGATCATGCTGGCGCTGGTTGGACTGTTAACCTCGCTCTGGGCTGAAAAGTTCGATCATAATGCGGCAGTGACCAATTTCGTTATCGCGCCATTGTCGCTGCTATCGGGCACTTTTTATGTGATCGATAACCTTGCCCCGGCCTTTCAGTCGATCAGCCGGGCCAATCCGTTTTTCTACGTGATCTCGGGCTTCCGGTTCGGCTTCCTTGGCCAAAGCGATATCGGCAGCACCAATGATGCGGTACTTAATGGGGCGATCGGGCTGGGCGTTCTTAATCTGGTGCTGACCATTGTACTCTATCGTTTGCTGCGTTCCGGATGGAAACTCAAGAGCTGAGCCTTGGCACTGTCGGCTAAGCTCAATGCGTCATTGAACGAAGCAAGCGATAGCGCCCTTCGGCAAATTCCTCAAACAGTTGGTCGATCGAGGGATGTTCGATCGGACCACTTTCGCCATCGGATAGCAGATTCTGCTGGCTGACATAGGCGACATAGCTCTGCTCGCCGTTCTCGGCGAGGAGGTGGTAGAACGGCTGTTCACGGTGCGGACGAACTTCCATCGGGATCGATTCATACCATTCCTCGCTGTTGGCGAAGACTGGATCGATATCGAACACTACACCGCGGAAATCGAACATGCGGTGACGAACAATGTCACCAATTCCGAAGTGCGCCCTGGTTTCACGCGGCACGTCGATCCGCTTTCCGGCTTTTGGAGAAAAGAACGAAGCTCTATCCATAGATCGCGGATATAGGTTTTGTGGCACCGCGAAACAAGCGGAACGCGCAGCACCTCGCTGGATTTCGTTCCGCGAGGGGCTTGGCAAACTCCAGATCATCGGCTACCGGCCGCTCTTCGTTGACCAGACGGGCGCCCCGGCGCCGCTCAAAGGCGCTTCGCGGAGAGGTGGCAGAGTGGTCGAATGCACCGCACTCGAAATGCGGCGTACCCGCGAGGGTACCCAGGGTTCGAATCCCTGCCTCTCCGCCAGCCCTCCTCGCTGCTTTATCAGGCCGCCAGCACGGTATTTTGCGGCATGCCGATGTCGCTGCCGTTGGCCCAGGCCGAATGGGTTCCGGCGCAGATGCGCTCGGGCAGGATGATCCTGCAAACCGGCCCCGCCTCAATATTCTTCGCGTCGATCAGCACACATTCGGACTTGTCTGTATTCAGATCGGCGATGAACGAGACGAGATAGCCATCGTCCTCGTCCGTGGCATCGATCCGCGGAACGAACGGAGCTTCGCTGCCGAAGCGGCCGGGGCCAAACGCAATGGTCTGGCTCGAGCCGGTTTCAAGATCATGCTTCACCAGCCCACGGAACAGGAACCAGCCTGGTTCAGGCACCGCGCTGTAACCATAACGATATTTGCGGCCGGCATACCTCTGATTGATCATGCCGAATTCAAGAATTCGCTCGTCGAGCCGCTCTTCAATCGTCTTGCCGGTCTTAAGATTGAAGCGCCAGCGATGCAATTTGGGCTTCATCATTTCCTGATCGAGATAGGCCATCATCCGCGCCAGCCCGCTGATGGCGCCTTCGGGGGATTTGGGCATCGGCTCTTCCTGGAAATAGCCGTCCAGAATGATCTCGTCGCCTTCCTCATAGGCGTTGAGCCAATGCAGCGTATAAGTTGGTTCAGCCTCAAACCAGCGGATGTCCTCTGGCTGGCCAAAGCGCGGGATGATCGCGAACCGGGTGCGAAGCTCCGGATGGAATTGCACGACATGGAGATTGCGTTCGAGCAGTTCCGGGTTCCAGAACAGCGGCATGTCGTTGAGGATCGAATAGTTCGCGGTGAAGGCCATGTCATGCGGCAGGCGGGGCCCCGGAAGCGGGATCGGGACATAGTGCTTCAGTCTGTTATCCGCGCCAACCACGCCATAGTGCATGTAAGGCGCATGCTTCGAATAGTTGAAGAACAACAGTTCGCCGGTTGCCTCATCGATCTTGCAGTGGGCCGAAATGCCATCGAGCGGCACCCAGCCTTCGGTTCCGAACTGCTCCATCGTGAAAGGATCGAGCCGGTAGCCTTCGCCGCACTGGTAAAAGGTCGAGAGGATTTTCCCGGCGTGCACCACCACATCGGTGGACGAGGAATCCTTGAGCCATTCCTGCGCCCCCCAGCCCGGGCGAGTGGACTTGTGCGGCGGCTCCATCAATCCGGCCCAGAGTGATCGGCCGGCTTCCTGTTCAGCCTGGAAGCCCTTGGTCCGGACAAACCGGCTGCGGTAGCTGGCCTTGCCGCCCTTGAATGCCATCGCGTGGATGAAGCCATCGCCATCAAACGGATGATAGCGTCCGATCGGCTGGTTGATCTGGTTTTCGCCGGAGCGGACGTAGACGCCGTCGATGTCCGCCGGGATCGTGCCGATCACTTCGACGTCGCCGCTGGCAAAGGTCGCATCCCATTCGTTGTACGTCGGGCGCCAGGCGCCCTGCAGATAGGGATGGTCGTTTGGTTCGACTGTGGATTTGATCGTTTCGACAAGCTTGGCAGGCAAAGCACTACTCCCATGCGGCATAAGCAGACGATTCAGTCTGCGCCTAGCCAGCGATTCCTGCAAGTCGCCCGCGGATGATCGAGTTGGCCTGGTCCATGATATTCTCGACAAGTTCTGCGCAGGTCGGAATGTCATGGATCAGGGCCTGACTCTGACCCGTGGTCCAGATGCCGCCATCCAGATCACCGTCACGCAGCACATTTTCGCGGCCGCGCACCCCGGCCATAAACTCGCGCACATCGTCGAAGGTTTTGGTCGGATCGCGCTGGATCTCGGCAACTTTCTCCGAAATCGCATTGCGGGCGACGCGCGCGGTATTGCGCAAGGTCCGCCCGACCAGCACCGTATCGCGCTCGTTGAATTCAACGATCTGGCGCTTGACGTTGTCGTGGATCTTTGCCTCGACTGTGGCGCAGAACCGCGTTCCCATGTTTACCCCATCGGCGCCCAGCGCCAGCGCAGCAACTAGGCTGCGTCCATCTGCCATTCCGCCCGAGGCGATCACCGGAACGTCGACCGCATCGACGGTCGCTGGCAACAGAACGATGAGGCCGATATCGTCCTCGCCCGGATGGCCGGCGCATTCGAACCCATCGATGCTGATAATATCGACCCCGTGCCTGACCGCCGAAACCGAATGCCGCACCGATGTGCATTTGTGGATGACCTTGACTCCGGCTTCCTTGAACCGGGGCAGATGGTCGGTCGGAGCCCGTCCCGCAGTTTCGACGATCGTGATCCCCGAGGCGATGATTGCCTCGCGGTAATCGTCATAGGGGATCGGATTGATTGAGGGGAGCAGCGTCAGGTTAACGCCAAAGGGCTGATCGGTCAGCGCTTTGGTCTTTTCGATTTCCGCCAGAAGTTCCGCGCCCGATGGGAACATATGTGCGGTGATGAACCCGAGCGCGCCCGCGTTGGCAACCGCCGCGACCAGCTCGCCGTAACCAACTCCGGTCATGCCACCCATCACGATCGGGGTCTTCACGCCAAACATTTCGGTAATGCGGGTCTTCATAGGCTCACTCCCTGTGACTTGTTCGCGCGTTCCTAACCGGCTCCTAGCGATCTGCAAAGGCATAGGGCACCGCGCCGCGGTGGTATTCGTCAGCCAGCATCTGGCGGCCGATTGGCGGGGCTGAGCGGGCAGGGCATTCGATTCGCTGGCACAGGCGGCAGGTAACGCCGATCGGGGTGGCCTTTTCGGGGGTCAGTTCGGGCTGCATCCGGGTATAAACCACCTGGGGCGCATGTTCAGCCGCGCAGCCCAATGCGACGGCGCGCTCGATCCTGGGCGCACCAAAGCCGCCGCCGCCCGCGATCACTGTTCGCGCGATGGATAAAAAGCGCTTGCCATCGGGCAGCTCAAGCCATTGCGTGATGATCTGCCGTGGGTTGGAGAACACATGGTGCAGGCTCCACAGCGGGCAGGCGCCCCCGTGGCGAGCAAAGGGAAAGCCTGCCCCATCAAGGCGCTTTGAGACATTTCCGGCCCGGTCGACCCTAATGAAGAAGAACGGCACGCGCTCCTTGCCCGGCTTTTGCAGCGTGGTCAGGCGGTGCGCCACTTGCTCGAAACTGGTGCCGAACGCGCGCCCCAGCGCCTCGATATCATAGGCCCGCGCATCGGCTGCCTTGGCGAAGGCGTCATAGGGCATGACGATGGCCGCAGCCGCATAGTTGGCCAGCGCGCGGCGGGCGTAGAGACTGATTTCAGCGTTTGCGAAGTTGCCGTCCTTGAGCGCCGCGTCGATAGTCTTGCGCAGTTCGATGTAGGATAGCTGCAGGGCAAGCTGAAAGTTCTGGCTGGCGGTATCAAGCGCGTCGTCGAGCAGAATTTCTCCGCGGTGCCGATCGTAACGCCTTATCGAACCGGCCAGAACCTCGGTCGGCAGGCGGCGCACCCGAAGATTGTGCCGGGATTTGATATAGGCGGTCAGGCTGCCGGCCTCGGCAATGTGACTGGCAATCGCCTCGGCCGCTTCGTCCAGCGCAGGGAAGCAATTGTGGCGCGCAGCAAGAAAGCGCTGCACCTCGGCAACTGGATCTGCCGGGTCAGCTCCTTCGGCCAGCTCCGCGCCGCGATCAGCCAGTTCCAATTGGCGTTCGGCCCAGGCTGTATGAAGCCGCAGAAAGGCCTCGCTGATCCCGGGAAAGCTGGTTGCGATGTCCGACACCTCAAGCGTGGGCAAATCGATATCGGCAAACATCGGATCCTTAAGCGCTGCCGCCAGCCGCGCCGCATAGTCCGCGCCGCCGTCTGCTGCGATGTCGGACAAATCCATCCGGTATGTCCGCGCAAGGCGCAGCAGCAGATCGGCAGTCAGCGGACGCTGGTTGCGCTCAAGCAGCGCCACATAGGAGGCCGAAATTTCGAGATCATGGGCCACCTGCGCCTGGGTCAGCCCAAGCTCACGGCGCAAGCGTTTGAGGCGCGGGCCCATATAGATCGAGCGTTCACTCGGCATGAATTAAACTTTCGGATTGTGCAAACATTACAACTATACAATAAAATCCTGTAAAGTATGACAAGTCAACCGTTATCAATCTCGTAACTGCGAAAGGATCGGCCTACCCCGGCGCATCACCCGATTCCCTGAACAAGGACTGCAGCAGTGACCTATTCGACCGATATCACCCAGACTGATGACCTGATCCGCAGTTACAACGGCACCTGGGATGGCATCAGCGGCGAATCCGTCGCCCGGATGCGCGCCCAGAACCGGTTCCGTACCGGGCTTGATATCGCTCGTTATACCGCAAAAATCATGCGCGAGGACATGGCCGCCTATGACGCCGATCCGGCCAACTACACCCAATCGCTAGGCTGCTGGCATGGGTTTATCGCGCAGCAGAAGATGATTTCGATCAAGAAGCACTTCGGCTCGACCAAGCGCCGTTACCTTTACCTGTCGGGCTGGATGGTCGCCGCACTGCGCAGCGAGTTCGGCCCGCTGCCTGATCAGTCGATGCACGAAAAGACCAGCGTTCCTGCGCTGATCGAGGAACTCTATACCTTCCTCAAGCAGGCCGATGCCCGCGAGCTGGGCATGATGTTCCGCGATCTGGACGCCGCCCGCGATGCCGGAGACGCGGTCAAGGCCAAGCAGATCCAGTCCTCGATCGACAATTACGAAACCCATGTCGTGCCGATCATTGCCGATATCGATGCCGGTTTCGGCAATGCCGAGGCGACTTATTTGCTGGCCAAGAAGATGATCGAGGCGGGCGCCTGCGCGCTCCAGATCGAAAACCAGGTCTCCGATGAAAAGCAGTGCGGCCACCAGGACGGCAAAGTTACCGTTCCGCATGAGGACTTCCTCGCCAAGGTTCGCGCCTGCCGTTACGCCTTCCTGGAAATGGGCGTTGAGGATGGCATCATCGTCACCCGTACCGACTCGCTGGGTGCCGGCCTGACCAAGCAGATCGCCGTCTCGAAAGAGCCGGGCGACATTGGCGATCAATACAACAGTTTTCTCGATTGCGAGGAAATCGATCCGGCAACGGCCCGCAATGGTGACGTCATCATCAACCGCGATGGCAAGCTGCTGCGGCCCAAGCGCCTCCTGTCAAACCTGTTCCAGTTCCGTGCTGGCACCGGGGAAGACCGCTGCGTGCTGGATTGTATCAATTCGCTGCAGAACGGGGCTGACCTGCTGTGGATCGAAACCGAAAAGCCGCATATCGATCAGATTGCCGGGATGGTTGACCGGATCCGCGAAGTCGTTCCAAACGCCAAGCTGGTCTATAACAACTCGCCCAGCTTCAACTGGACGCTGAATTTCCGCCAACAGGTGTTCGATGGCTGGGCAGCTGCGGGCAAGGATGTTGCGGCCTATGACCGGGCTCGCCTGATGAGCGTCGACTATGATGGTACCGAGCTGGGCGATGAAGCCGATGAGAAGATCCGCACCTTCCAGCGCGATGCTGCGGCGCGGGCCGGGATTTTCCACCATCTGATCACACTGCCGACCTATCACACCGCAGCGCTTTCGACCGATAATCTGGCGAAGGAATACTTCGGTGACGCGGGGATGCTGGGTTATGTCAAAGGCGTCCAGCGCAAGGAAATCCGCGAGGGCATTGCCTGTGTGAAACATCAGAACATGTCCGGATCGGACGTGGGCGACGATCACAAGGAATATTTCGCCGGGGAAGCCGCGCTCAAGGCTGGCGGCACCCACAACACGATGAACCAATTTGCTGCGTAGTACCGCAGCGGGGAACCAGTTCGCGGCCTGATCTTCCGCACAATCCCTTCTGGAGAGGAGAGCAGCCCGTCGCAAAGCCAAAAGCTTTGTGGCGGGTTTGTTTTTGTGCGCCAATCATTGCGGCGGTTTCCCGGCTGGTAAAGCGGCATCGAGCGGCTATGTCGCTGTGCGAATGACAGCAGGAGCGATGAATGAAAATCAGGGCGATTATGATTGGCAGCGGGGTGCTGGCACTGCTCTGCGGCAATCCGGCGCAAGCCCAATTGTCCCGGCCCGAGCAGCGGATCGCTGCCACGGTCGATGCCGAATATGAGCGTTCGGTCGCGCTGCTGGAGCGGCTGGTCAACGTCAACTCGGGCACGATGAACTTTGCCGGCGTGAAGGCAGTTTCCGAAATGATCCGCGCCGAACTGGCTCCGCTCGGTTTCAAGCTTGAGTGGAAGGATATGACCGCAGCGGGCCGTTCGGGCCATCTGATTGCCACCAAGCCGGGCCGCAAAGGCGCAAAGCCGATTCTGCTGATCGCCCATCTCGATACGGTATTCGAAGCAGACTCGCAGTTCCAGCGCTTTATCCGGCGGCGCGCTGTCGGCCGGGATGAGGGGGAGGGCCCGGGTGCTGGCGACGACAAGGGCGGGCTGGTGGTTATCATCGCTGCGCTGCGTGCGATGCGAACGGCCGGAACGCTGAAGGATGCCGCCATCGAAATCCACATGACCGGGGATGAAGAAGACTCGGGCGAACCCTTGTCGCTGTCGCGGGCCGATCTGGTCGCCGCAGGCAAGCGAGCCGGGTTCGCGCTCGATTTCGAAGGGCTGGTGATCGATGCCGGCAATGATATGGGCTCGGTCGCGCGGCGCTCTGCCAACAGCTGGACACTCACCGCCACGGGGAAAACCGGGCATAGCTCGCTGATCTTTGGGCCTATCTATGGCGACGGCGCGATCTATGAGCTGACGCGGATACTTGCCCGGTTCCGCACCGAACTGCCCGAGCCGAACCTGACATTCAACGTCGGGCTGATCGCGGGCGGGGCGGAAGCCGCGCTCGACAAGGATGGCTCACGCGCAACGGTCAGCGGCAAGACCAACGTTATCCCCGGCGCCGCCTTTGCCAGAGGCGATTTCCGCACCTTGTCCGAGGAGCAAAGTGTC
The DNA here is from genome assembly GCA_031367905.1 of Novosphingobium sp. Classification (GTDB taxonomy): domain Bacteria; phylum Pseudomonadota; class Alphaproteobacteria; order Sphingomonadales; family Sphingomonadaceae; genus Novosphingobium. The sequence continues at coordinate 6,258 of JANLQQ010000055.1, read as the reverse complement.
AGGGTTCGCGCGAAAATGCAGGCGATTGTGGCCGAGCATGCACCGCTAACCAGAGCGACGATCAGCTTTGACCCCGGGGCCTACCCCGCAATGGCCCCGACTGCGGGCAATCTGGCGCTGCTCGCCCGGCTGAACGGGGTGAACCGCGATCTTGGGCTGGCCGAGATGGCCCCGCTCAATCCCTTGAAGCGCGGCGCGGGCGATATTTCCTTTGTCGCGGGCGATGTCGATGGGCTCGCAGGCCTTGGTCCATCCAGCCGGGGCGATCACGCTCCGGGTGAGACGGTTGATCTCATCAGCATCAAGCGTCAGGCTACCCGCGCAGCGATCCTGATGTCGCGGCTGTCGCGGGAGCGTTAAAGCTCTTGCGCCGCGGCCCAGCCGCTGGCCCAGGCCCATTGGAAATTGTAACCGCCGAGCCAGCCGGTGACGTCCACCGCCTCGCCAATCGCAAAAAGGCCGGGAGCACGGCGCGCTTCCATCGTCTTGGAGGAGAGTTCAGCAGTGCTGATCCCGCCTGCAGTAACTTCTGCCTTAGCGTAGCCCTCGCTGCCGGTGGGATTGAAACGCCAGTCGGCGAGGCGCGCCTCGGCTAAGTTCAGGGCACGATCGGACAGATTGCCAAGTTCTCCGGGCAGGCTCAGCTGTTCGCTGAGCGTTGCCGCCAGCCGATCGGGCAGAGCCTCGCCCAGCAACTTGCGCAAGGTGGCCCTGGGCCGCTCGCGCTTGGTTTGCTGCAACCAGCCTGGGGGATGATCGGGCAGGATGTTGATGCCAATCGGCTCACCGCGCTGCCAATAGGACGAAATCTGGAGGATCGCCGGACCGGACAATCCGCGGTGGGTGAATAGCGCAGCCTCGCGGAAAATTATCTTTCCACATCGCGCAATGACGTTTGCGGAAACACCCGAGAGCTCGCGGAACAGCAGCTCGTCCTCGCCCAGCGTCAGCGGGACCAGTGCAGGGCGGGGCTGGACCACTTTGAGACCGAACTGGCGGGCCAGATCATAGGCAAAGCTGGTTGCCCCCATCTTGGGGATTGAAGGCCCTCCGGTGGCGATCACCAGCTTCGGGGCGGTGGCGGTCTGGCTGCTGGCGATAACTGTGAACTGTCCTCTGTCATGCGAAACATCGCTGATCGCAGCGTTGCAGCGCAGTTCGACGCCGCCGCTTGCGCATTCGTCCAGCATCATGGCGACGACCTGGCGGGCCGAGCCATCGCAGAACAGTTGCCCCAGAGTCTTTTCGTGCCAGGCGATCCCGTGGCGTTCGACCAGCTCGAGAAAATCCTGCGCGGTGTAACGGCTCAGCGCCGATTTGGCGAAATGGGGGTTTTGCGAAAGATAGCGATCCGGTGCGGTGTGGAGGTTGGTGAAATTGCACCGCCCGCCACCGGAGATCAGGATCTTCTTGCCCGGCTGGTCTGCACCTTCGAGCAGCAGCACCCGCCGCCCTCGCTGTCCGGCGATCGCGGCACACATCAGCCCGGCTGCGCCCGCGCCCAGCACAATGGCGTCGAATTGCTCGCTCATGCGGCAGACAATTGCAGCGCAAGTGCCTCGGCCACGCGGATGCCGTCAACTGCGGCGGACAGGATCCCACCCGCGTAGCCCGCGCCTTCGCCAGCCGGATAAAGCCCGGCGGTGTTGAGGCTTTGCAGATCCTTGCCCCGGGTAATCCGCACCGGGGCCGAAGTGCGCGTTTCTACGCCGGTCAGCACTACATCGGAATGGTCATAGCCCGGCACCTGCCGCCCAAATACCGGCAGCGCCTCGCGGATGGCCTCTATCACATAGTCAGGCAGGCATTGGGCAAGATCGGTCAGGTGGACGCCTGGCTGGTAGGACGGGATCACCGTTCCAAACTCGGTCGAAGGGCGGCCGCTGAGGAAATCGCCCAGCTTTTGCCCCGGCGCCATGTAATTCGATCCACCCGCTACATAAGCCAGCTTCTCCCAGTGGCGCTGGAATTCTATCCCGGCCAGCGGCCCGCCTGGGTAATCGCGGCCCGGATCGATATCGACGACGATCCCCGAATTGGCGTTGAATTCAGCGCGCGAGTACTGGCTCATCCCGTTGGTGACAAGGTGGCCTTCTTCCGAGGCGGCCGCCACCACACGCCCGCCCGGGCACATGCAGAAGCTATAGGCTGTCCGCCCATTGCTGGCTTTGTGTGAGAGGCTGTAGGCCGCCGGCCCCAAGATCTTGTTGCCCGCATTCGGTCCAAATCTTGCCTTGTCGATCCAGCTTTGCGGATGCTCGATCCGCACCCCGATGGCAAATGGCTTGGCCTCGATATGGATGCCCCGGTCATGGACAATCTGGAAAGTATCGCGGGCGCTGTGGCCAACTGCCAGGATGACCTGCTCGGCGGCAAGATATTCGCCTGTGCTGAGCTGCAGCCCGCGCATTTGACGTGATCCATCGGGCGCGGTGACGATATCAAAATCATCGACGCGCGTGCCAAAGCGATACTCGCCGCCCAGCGCTTCAATCGTCTCGCGGATGCTCATGACCATGGTAACCAGCCGGAACGTGCCGATATGTGGATGCGCTTCGGTGAGGATTTCCTCGGGCGCCCCGGCCTTGACGAATTCGGCCAGCACCTTGCGGCCGAGATGGCGCGGATCCTTGATCCGGCTGTAGAGTTTGCCATCGGAGAATGTACCGGCACCGCCTTCGCCGTATTGCGCGTTTGATTCAGGCTTGAGCACACCTTGTCGCCACAGTCCCCAGGTGTCCTTGGTTCGCTCGCGCACAGCCGTGCCGCGCTCGATGATGATCGGGCGGAACCCCATTTGCGCAAGCACCAGCGCGGCGAGCAGCCCGCAGGGGCCAGCGCCGATCACCACCGGGCGCGGGCCGGAATAGTTCTTCGGCGCGCGGGTGACGAAGCGATAGGCCGTATCGGGCGTCGGCCGAACATGCTGATCATCGGCAAAGCGCGCCAACACCGCAGCCTCATCTGCCACCACCAGATCAAGCGAATAGACCAGCCGGATTGCATGCTTCTTTCGCGCGTCATTACCACGCCGGGCGATAGTAAAGCGCACCAGATCGGCCGGCGCAATTTCCAGCCGCGCGCAGATCGCTTGTGCCAAGGTCTCTGGCTGGTGGCCCAGCGGCAGCAACAGATCGGTCAGGCGGATCAATGCCATGCTCCATCGCGAAATTGACCGTGGCAGGCGGGGCAGCTGACGCCTTCGCTGTATTCCGGCAAGGCACGGTCCGCTTTGCTCACCGGAAGGCCGCAGGGCTGGCACAATTCGTAATTACCCGCTGTCAGCCCATGGCCCACCGTCACCCGGTCATCGAAAACAAAGCATTCGCCGAGCCACAGGCTATCTTGCGCGGAGACTTTCTCCAGATAATTCAGAATTCCGCCCTTGAGGTGATAAACCTCGTCCAGCCCTTCGCTGCGGAGGAAATTAGTCGATTTTTCGCAGCGGATCCCGCCGGTGCAGAACATCGCAATCCGAGGCGGGGTGCCGCTGCCCAGCAGCCGTTCCCGCTCGTTACGGAACCAGGCGGGAAATTCGCGGAAGCTGTGGGTGTGAGGATCAATTGCTCCAGCGAAAGTTCCGGCGGCCACTTCATAATCATTGCGGGTGTCGATCACGATGGTGGCTGGGTCTGATATCAGTGCGTTCCAATCTTCCGGCATAATATAGTGCCCGGTGCCGCCCAGCGGATCGACATCGGGCTGACCCATTGTCACGATCTCTTGCTTCAGCCGCACTTTCATCCGCCGGAATGGCGAGGCCGGTGCGCGAGCGAATTTGACCTCTATTTCCCCGCAGCCCGGCAGAGTGCGGATATGGGCAAGCACTTTGGCGATGGCCTCGTCGCTTCCAGCAATCGTCCCGTTGATGCCTTCATGGGCCAGTAGCAACGTACCCTTTATATCCTGGGCCTTGCAGAGTTCCAGCAATGGCCCGCGTAAGGCCGCGCAATCGGCAAGCCGGGTAAACTGGTACAGCGCGGCGACGCAGATGGGGAGGGCGCTGGGCATTACCAGCGTCCGATAGCGCGGCGCACCGCTGACACAAGCCTTTCGTCACTTGCGCCGCTGCGCCGTGCCGCATAGGCCAAGCTGGAATTGCATCGCGAAGGGAGAGCGCATGGCTGGGGTTTGGTTTGACGAAATGCAGATCGGTCAGCGGTTCGAGCATCCGATCCGCCGCACCGTGACCGAAACGGACAATGTGTTGTTCACCGCAATGACTCACAATCCAGCGCAGCTTCACCTTGACGAGGAATATATGAAGGGTACCGAATTCGGCACACGGATTATCAATTCCTGCTTCACCCTAGGGCTGATGGTGGGGATTTCGGTGGGCGATACCACCCTAGGAACCGCAATCGCTAACCTCGGCTGGGATGAAGTGCGCTTTCCCAAACCGCTGTTTCCCGGCGATACGGTGCATGTGGTGACCGAAGTGATCGAGCTTCGTTCATCCAAATCGCGGCCTGAAGCCGGGATTGTCACTTTCTTTCATCAGGCCTTCAACCAGCACGGCGATGTCGTTGCCTCGTGCAAACGTTCGGGCCTGCAGCGCAAGCAGCCAGTGGCGGGTTAGAGCATGATGCGATAAAACTGAATCGCGTCATGCTCTATAATTCTTTGTTGTCGCGTGATGCGAAAAACCGGTTCCCACTTTTTCGCATCACGCTCTAACGCTGCAGAAACAGCTCGGCCATGGCCTCGATCACCGCTTCGCTATCTAGCCGGTAAGCACGATAAAGATCGGGCAGATCACCGGTCTGGCCAAACCGGTCGGTACCCAGCGGGCTGACCCGGTGGCCCAAGACCCCGCCCAGCCAGCTGAGCGCAGCGGGCGCGCCGTCGATCATCGTCACAAGGCCAGCTTGGGAGCCAAGTTCACCGAGCAGCTGTTCGATATGCGATTGCCGGCCGCCGCCGCCCTGTTCCTTATTAGCCTGCCAACGTGCGGCGCGTGCGGCTGACCAATCACGATGCAGCAGATCCGGCGAGGTAACATTGAGCAGTCCAAGCCCCGGAATATCATCAAGCAAAGCGGCATGGGCTGCCAGAGCCTCAGGCGCGAGGGCTCCTGTGAAAATGATCGCGGCTTCGGCGCGGCCCACAGGCCGCCTTAGCCAATAGGCACCCTTCAGCGCATCGGCCTCCCACGCTTGATCCATCCGTACCGGCTGGTCGATCGAGCGAGTGGTGAGCCGCAGATAAACCGCGCCGCCATGCTCATCCTGCATATGCCCGAATGCCCAATGCATCAGCAGCGCCAGCTCATCGGCAAAGGCCGGCTCGAAATAGGTCAGTCCCGGCTGACCCATCGCGATCAGCGGCGGGTTGATTGATTGATGCGCGCCGCCCTCTGGCCCCAGCGTTATGCCAGACGGTGTGGCAACCAGCAGGAACCGCGCGTCGGAATAACAGCCATAGTTCAGCGCATCGAGCCCGCGCGAAATGAACGGATCATAGACCGTGCCGATTGGCAGCAGCCGCGCCCCGAACAGCGGACCCGAAAGCCCCAGCGCGGCGAGCATCAGGAACAGATTGTTCTCGGCAATTCCCAGCTCGATATGCTGGCCCGCCTCATGTCCGGCCCATTTCTGCGGAGAGGGGATCTTGTGGCCGGCAAAAACGTCTTTGAGCGCTTGGCGCCGGAACAGCCCGCGCTGGTTCACGAAAGCGCCAAGATTGGTGGAGACTGTTACGTCGGGAGAGGTAGTCACGATCCGGTCCGCCAGCGGATGGCCCGATTTGGCGAGATCGAGCAGGATCCGGCCAAAGGCGGCCTGGGTCGATTGCTCGGCCCCATCGGGCACCGGCAGGCGGACCGGTACGGGGATAAGTGGCGCAGCATGTTCGGGGCGGCGGAGCGTTTCGGCAAAGGGGGCGATAAAGTCCTTGAGCGCGGCGGCAGCGTTATCGCCCAGCCCGCCGAAGGGCAGCCATTCCTCGCCCTCGGCAATCCCCATCGTGGTGCGCAGCGCCGCCATCTGCGTCGGGTTCATAAGCCCGGCGTGGTTGTCCTTGTGGCCCTGAAACGGCAGGCCGAAGCCCTTGACCGTATAAGCGATGAACATTGTCGGCCGTTCATCGTCAGCCTCGGCAAAGGCATCGAGCAGCGTTTCGATGCAGTGGCCGCCCAGATTGAGCATCAGCGCCGAGAGTGCTTCGTCATCGAAGCTGGCGATCAGCTTGAGTGCAGCCTTGTTGCTTGCCAGATCGGCGTTCAGCCGCGCCCGCCAGGCGCTGCCGCCCTGATAAGTC
>JANLQQ010000004.1:0-18282 GCA_031367905.1 Novosphingobium sp. | reverse complement strand
ACCGGACAGCCGGTGTGGCAGTACGGGATCCCGCAATCCATGCAGCGGCTGGCCTGCGCCCAGCAACTCGCCCGGGCCGGCCATTCGGTGACAGTGTTCGAGAAGAATGACCGGGTGGGCGGCCTGCTGCGCTATGGCATTCCCGACTTCAAGATGGAAAAGCACCTGATCAACCGCCGCGCGGTGCAGATGGAGGCCGAGGGCGTCCAATTTCGCACTTCAACAGAGGTAGGCGTAACCATATCAGTTTCATCGTTGCGTGAAAACTTTGACATGATTGTGCTTTCGGGCGGAGCCGAACAGCCACGCAAGCTGGAAATCCCCGGTGCCGAAATGCCGGGTGTGCGGCTGGCGATGGAGTTCCTGACCCAGCAGAACAAGCGCGTCGCAGGCGATGATGAGGTTCGCGCGGCACCGCGCGGCTCGCTGACCGCGACTGGCAAGCGGGTTATCGTGATCGGCGGCGGCGATACCGGGTCTGACTGTGTCGGCACCTCGAACCGCCAGGGTGCGGCATCTGTGACCCAGATCGAAATCATGCCGAGGCCGCCTGAACAGGAAGACAAGGCGCTGACCTGGCCCGATTGGCCGCTCAAACTGCGCACCTCGTCCAGCCATGAAGAAGGCGTGGGCCGCGACTGGGCGATTCTGGCCAAACGGGTTGTCGGCGAAAACGATGTAACCGGGCTCGAATGTGTCAGGGTCGAATGGGTCCATGGCCAGCTGCAGGAAGTGACGGGAAGCGAGTTCACCCTCCCAGCCGATCTGATCCTGCTGGCGATGGGTTTTGTCGGCCCGCTCACCCAGGGCTTGCTCGATCAGGCTGGCGTAAGGCTTGATCCGCGCGGCAATGTCGCCGCCAATGTCAGCGATTACCAGACGAGCGATCCGCAGATCTTCGTTTGCGGAGACATGCGCCGGGGCCAGAGCCTGGTCGTCTGGGCGATCCGCGAAGGCCGCCAGACCGCCCGCGCAGTCGACGCGGCGTTGATGGGGACGAGCGAGCTGCCAAAGTAGCCGCCGACGGGTTCAGAGAATTCGGGTGCGGCCCATCACCCAGTCATGGGTATTGCGCGCCAGTGCCGCGCGGCCATAATCGGCATAGCTATCTGCCAGTCCCCGCAGTTCCGCCAGGCTCTCGGCTGAGAGCCGGTCGGCAAATGACAGCCCGCAATGCCCGCTGCGCGCCCATTTCACTTCGCAGAACACCTCGAACCGAAGAAACCGCAGGATCACGGAGCTCCCGCTGCGGGGCAGTTCGGTGACGCTGATCCGCGCACCGCAGGCCGATATGTCGTTGATCAGGCATTCGCTATGGCCCGAGATCAGGACGAGCCGCGCCGGAATCCCCAGTCGCAGCCGCGAATTTGTGCGGCGGCCCCGGTTTGGCGTAGCGCCAGGAAAAGCGATTGCATTCACCCTGACCATATGCGCTCAATCTGCTGAATCGCTGGCCAAACTCGCGGCACGGAAAACTACTTAGGATCAACTGGCCGGGATTGTTGAAACCGCCCGGCCGCCCCGCTAAGCCCGCCGCATGAGAATTGCCTTTTTGGCCTGTGCCGACACTTTGCCCGGTTCGCCCAGCCGCCGCGCCGATGCTTTCGAGCATGACTATCAGATCGCCGCGTTACGCGCGGGCTTTGCGGCGCTGGGGCATGCTGCTGGCGGGGTTCAGGTGATCGAAGCGGATTGGCGCGCGCCGTTGCAAGAGCTGGCTGATTTTCCGCTCGTGCTGCTGGGCACAGCGTGGGATTATACCGATTATCCCGAAGAGTTTCTGGCGCGGCTCGAAGCGCTGGAAGCAGCCGGTGTCGCTGTGTGCAATCCCGCCGAAGTGGTGCGATGGAATGCCGACAAGCACTATCTTGAGGAGTTGGCGCTGGCCGGTGCGGCGTCAATCCCGACACTTTGGCACGATAATCCGGGTCAGGCTGAAATCGAGGCTGCCTTCGATCACTTCGGCACGACCCGTGTGGTGGTGAAGCGCCGCGTGGGCGCAGGCGCCCTTGGCCAGTTCAGCTTCATCAGGAATGATCCGGCACTGATCGGGTGGCAAATGGGCCACGCTGCGATGATCCAGGCGTTCCTTCCGGCAATCGAAAGCGAGGGGGAATACAGCTTCGTCTTCGTGGACGGCACCTTCAGCCATGCGATCCTCAAACAGACGGCCGCGGGCGATTATCGCATCCAGTCGCTTTACGGCGGGCGCGAGACGCCGATCACGCCTGCCCTTGCGGACATCGCCACCGCAGCTTCGATCATGGCAATGTTGCCTTTCGATGCCATGCCACTTTATGCCCGGATTGACATGGTGCGCCGCGAAGATGGCGTGCTGGCGCTCATCGAAGCCGAACTGATCGAACCCTATCTATATCCGCTGCAAGGGCCGGATTTTGGCGTGATGCTGGCCCAGGCGGTGCTGGCGAGACTGGCTCGCGCCTAAAGCTGCCAGTCTACCGGACCCCTGCCGCTTGCTGCCAGAAAGGCGTTGGTCTGGCTGAAATGGCGGCAACCCAGAAACCCGGCATAGGCTGAGAGCGGACTAGGATGCGGGGCCTTAAGGATCAGGTGCGGACCCGTTTCCAGTCCGGGCACGCGCGCTGCCTTCTTCTGAGCGTGGCTGCCCCACAGCATGAACACGCAAGGCTGCGGCCTGGCCGCGACGGCGGCAACCAGTGCGTCGGTGATCGCCTCCCAGCCCTGTTGCTGGTGCGAGCCGGGCTGCGCTTCCTCGACCGTCAATGCGTTATTGAGCAGCAGAACGCCTTGCCGCGCCCAGTTTTCCAGATTGCCATGGGCTGGAACAGGCAGACCAAGATCGGCCTTGAGCTCCTTGAATATATTGACGAGGCTGGGCGGGGTGCGAACCCCCGGCTGGACCGAAAAGGCCAGCCCATGCGCCTGACCCGCGCCGTGATAGGGATCTTGCCCGAGGATAACCACTTTGACGCCGTCGAGCGGGGTCAGCTCCAGAGCCCGGAGCCGGGTTCCCCGGGGCGGGTAGATCCGCTTGCCAGCAGCTGCTTCCGCGGTGAGGAAAGCCCCCAATCGCCGCGCTTCAGGCGTTGCCAGAACAGGTTCCAGCGCATTACGCCAGCTTACGGGAATCGCTGTCGCCGCCATCACTTTTCCATACTCCTCAACGCGGGACTTCCCCTTGCTGCGCGATCCGCCTAAGCACCTTGATCATATGGCTGTCTATTTCCACGAAGAAGATCTCCCCGAGGGCGTCCTTGGTCCTGGCCCGGTTGCGGTCGATACCGAAACGATGGGGCTGATAACCCCGCGCGACCGGTTGTGCCTGGTCCAGATTTCCGATGGCCGAGGCGACGAGCATCTGGTCCGGTTTGGCCCCGGCAGCGCCTATGACTCACCCAATCTGAAAGTGGTGCTGGCTGATCCGGCGCGGACCAAGCTGTTCCACTTTGCCCGGTTCGATCTGGCCGCGATCGAGCATTATCTGGGCATCACCGCCAGCCCGGTGTTCTGCACCAAGATCGCCAGCAAGCTGATCCGCACCTATACTGATCGGCACGGACTGAAGGAACTGGTCCGCGAATTGCTGGGCAAGGAGCTCTCCAAAGTCCAACAATCCAGCGACTGGGGAGGGCCGGTTCTATCCGATGCCCAGCAGGATTATGCCGCCTCGGATGTGCGGTTTCTCCATGCCATGCACACCATTCTGGTCCAGCGGCTGGAGCGTGAGGGGCGCACCGAAATGGCGCAGGCCTGTTTCGATTTCCTTCCTGTCCGCGCCCGGCTCGATCTGGCTGGCTGGGCGGAAAAGGACATTTTCAGCCACGAATGACAGCGCAAAATGACCATTCAGGCTGACATTATCCGTAATCGTCGGCGCCATTTTGCGGCGCCTGGCGGATCGCATGACCGGTTGATCCATTTCCTCGCCACTGCTCTGCCCGGCGCGGTCGGGGTTATCGCAGCGGTAATGATCCTTGCGCCCCTGTCGCCGCGGGGTGAGATCAGTTTCCTGCTGGATCGCAACAAGGTGGCCGTAACCAAAGAGCGCTTGAGAGTGACCAATGCGACGTACCGCGGCGAGGACGACAAGAACCGGGTCTTTTCAGTCAGCGCGGGTAGCGCAGTCCAGGCATCGGGCGCAGAGCCGATTGTCCGGATGGAGAAGCTGGTCGCGCGGATCCTATTGGCCGATGGCCCCGCTGAGCTTTCTGCCGCTGGCGGGATCTATGATTTCGATACTCAACAGGTCAGCGCCAGCGGCCCGGTGATTTTTACCGCCGCCGATGGGTATCGGATGACCACAAGTAACGTCTCGATCAACCTTAAATCCCGGGTGGTCGTCGGCTCCGGCGGGGTCAGCGGTGCCATTCCGGCTGGAACTTTCAGCGCCAACCGGTTAATCGCCGATCTGGGTGAGCGTTCGATAATGCTCGATGGAAACGCCCGGCTCCAGATGGCGCCCGGCAAGCTCAGGATGCCATGATGGCTAATCGTTCGATGACAAATCAAGCCTTGCGCTCGCTGCTTGGCGGCTTTGCGCTCGGTGCGGTGCTGCTGGGGGCAATCAGCCAGAGCGGCGCGCAGTCGATTAGCGGGCATAATAGCAATGCGCCGGTCAATTATGCGGCAGATCGGATTGAGTTGCAGGATAAGCAGAACCGGGTCGTGATGTCGGGCAATGTCAACATTGATCAGGCCGGACTGAATCTGCGCGCAGCCCGGACGACTGTGGCCTATACGGATACGGGCTCGTTAAAGATTCAGCGCATCGATGCCACCGGCGGCGTGACGGTAACCCGCGGTGACGAAGCCGCACGCGGCGATGTCGCGATCTATGATTTCAACCGCCGGATCATCACCATGGTTGGCAATGTTGCGTTGCGCCGCGGCGGCGACACCTTGAACGGTGGCCGGCTGATTATCGATCTGGCCAGCGGTGTGTCGAGCATCGATGGCCGGGCCGGCGGATCGTCGTCTGGACTGGGCACATCGACCCCCGGCGGCGGGCGCGTCTCGGGGTCGTTTGCGGTCCCGAAGCGCAACTGATCCCATAGCCGCCGCGATGGAAATCTCCGCGCTGCGCCGCGTCCTGCTCGAACTGGTCGGCACGTCCCATCACCCCGATACATCCGGCTTGAGCACTTCCGACTGGGACTTGCTTGCCCATATGGCAGCGCAGCATCGGCTGATGCCGTTGCTCCATGCCCAGCATCGCAATAATAATGCAATCCCCTCCGCCATTGCGGCGCAGTGGCGCACCGCGCACCGCGCAGCGGCAATTGCGGCGCTGGCGCAAGCGGCTGACTTGCGCGAAACGGTCACCCTGCTGGAAGCATCCGGCTTTGCCCCGATCGCACTCAAAGGCGCGTGGCTCGCCCGCCACGCTTACCCCGAAGCAGCCCAGCGACCGGCGCGGGACATCGATCTCCTGCTCGAACCAGCCAATGTGCTCGCAGCATTCGAGCTGTTGCAAGCCAAGGGTTTTGCCCTTGAGGCCCCTCCTGAAATGGCGCTCAGTGACATTCTCTGTCTCGATAAGCATATGCCGCCGCTGCTCGCGCCGAACGGCACCCGGATCGAGCTGCACCAGCATTTGTGGGAACACGACGGACGGCTTGACCATGCCAGCCCGGCCGCCCGCAATGCGGAGCTGCGCCAGCGGGCCGGGCGCGGGCCTGATGGTATCTTGTATCCGGCAAGTGAAGACATGCTGATCCACCTGATCATCCATGCCGCTTACAGCCACCGGCTCGATTGCGGCCCTCTTTTGCTGGCTGACATCGATTTTCTGTTGCGCCAAGCTCAGATCGACTGGCCCCGGTTCTGGGCACGATCCGAGCAGGAAGGATGGCAGCGCGGTGCGCGGCTGGTGCTTGAGCTGGTCGTCCGTTACCGCACCGGAACCGGAATTGACTTGGGTTCAGACCACGGTCCCGCCCCGGCACCTGCCCTGCTTGCCGCCGCGCCCGACTTGCTGCTGCAGGAACTGGAGACCCGGCAAAGTGCAGGCTTCGCAGCTGCCGCGACGATCCATGGTCCCACCCGGCTGGTGGCGCGGCTGACCGGCACATACACCACGAAAGATGGAGCGGCAGCGGCCCGGGACATGACCCGCCAGGGCGGTTTCTTTGGCTGGGCCAGCGGGCGCTTTGCGCGGACGTTCAGGGAACTGGCGAGGGCCGATGTCCGCCGCCAATCACGCAGCCTGGCCCGGATCAGCAAATGGCTCGACCACTGACCAGTCCCTCCGCCCCACTTCGAATCTTGATCGTCGGCCTCAACTATGCGCCCGAGGAAGTCGGGATCGGACCCTATACTGCTGGCCTTGCCGAGGCGCTGGCAGAGCGGGGCCACCGGATCGAGGCTGTGGTCGGCAAGCCTTACTACCCGCAGTGGCAGGTCCATCCGGCCTTCGCCGGGACCGGGTGGCAGCGCCGCGAAGAGGCGGGCGTAACCGTAACCCGTTGCCCGCATTACGTTCCGCGCGAACCGACTGGACTGCGGCGCATCATTCACCTGGCCAGCTTTGCGCTTTCTGCGTTGCCCCCGGCGCTGCGGACTGCGCTGCGCCTCCGGGCTGAACGGCCTGAGATTGTCATTTGCATCGCCCCTGCATTGCTTAGCGTCGGCACTGCATGGCTCACCGCGCGGCTGGCCGGAGCAAAATTATGGATCCACCTCCAGGATTTCGAAGTCGAGGCCGCAGTGGCCACCGGGTTGCTCGATCCCAGCACCTTGTCCGCCCGGTTCGCGCGTTGGGTTGAAGCCCGCATTCTCGCGCTGGCCGACCGGGTTTCGACGATCAGCCCGCAGATGTGCGCCAAGCTGACCGACAAAGGGATTGCCAGAGAGCGCGTGCTGGAATTGCGCAACTGGTCTGACGCGCGGTTTAGTCCCGATCCGGCCGGTGCCGATGCAATCCGCGCTGACTGGGGTTTGGACGCGCGGCAAGTGGCGCTTTATTCAGGCAATATTGCCCGCAAACAAGGAAGCGAAATCCTGGTCGAGGCGGCGAGGCTGCTCGGCCACCGCAAAGATCTGATTTTTATCATCTGCGGCGAGGGGCCGAACCGGGCCGAGCTGGCGCGGCTGGCACACGGGCTTGACAATATCCAGCTGCACGACCTTCAACCCGCCGCCCGGATGGGTGCGATACTGACTATGGCGAGCGTCCATTTGTTGCCGCAAATCGCTGGTGCAGCCGATCTGGTACTGCCGTCGAAGTTGACCAACATGCTCGCGTCTGGCCGTCCGGTAATCGCGACTACCGAGCCTGGAACCGGGCTTTACGATGAAGTTGACGGCTGCGGCGCGGTAAGCCCGCCCGGCGATGCTTCCGCGCTGGCGGCAGCGATCGAGGCGTTGATCGATGATCCGGTCGGGCGGGCCCGGCTGGGCAAAGCAGCAACCCGGCGGGCCGCTGAGCGCTGGGCCAAGGATGCAATCATCGATCATTTCGTGATCGAACTTAAGCGCTTGGCCGCCTAAACCCTCATTTGGGATCGACTGCCCAGGGGGATTTGTGCGGACCAGTGGCTGCTTCAGCCTTGTCCTGTGCCGATTGCTGCGCTTCATCGGTGGCGGGCATCGAGCAATAGGCGGTCAACAAAACCATTGCTGACCACATCGCTGCTTTCCAGCGACTGGCAAACACCGTCGTAATTTTTGGCCCGAAAAACATGACCAAAGACTAGCACAACACGGTTAACGAAGCTTTGTGGCTATTCATGGTCCAGAGCGCGTTTCAGTTCATACAACACTTCAAGTGCCTCGCGTGGGGCCAGGGCATCGATATCGAGCCTGCGAAGCCGTTCACGCAAAGCATCGCCCTGCTCCACCTCGGCTTCCAGCGCTGCGGCAAACAAGGGCAGATCGCCCAGCCCGGCCGCTAGGCCGCCGGTTGTTACCCGCGCTTTTTCAAGCCGGTCGAGCACCGATTTGGCCCGCGCCACCACCGGTGCGGGCACTCCGGCCAGCCGGGCAACTGCGAGGCCATAGCTGCTGGTCGCCGGGCCTGCGGTCAGCTCGTGCAGCAGCACCAGTTCGCCCTTCCATTCGCGCGCCCGGACATGGTGGAGCGACAGCGCCTCGCAAGTTTCAGCGAGCCGCGCCAGCTCGTGATAATGAGTTGCGAACAGACAGCGGCAGCGGTTCACCCCGTGCACCGCCTCGACCACTGCCCAGGCCAGCGCCAACCCATCATAGGTCGAGGTTCCCCGGCCAACCTCGTCGAGGATCACGAAGCTGCGTTCGCTCGCCTGCGCGAGGATTGCCGCTGTCTCGACCATTTCGACCATGAAAGTCGAACGCCCGCGCGCCAGATTGTCCGACGCTCCGACCCGGCTGAACAGGCGGTCAACCAAGCCAATGGTGGCACTGGCCGCGGGGACAAAGCCGCCGGCCTGGGCCAGTACAACGATAAGTGCATTCTGGCGCAGGAAGGTGGATTTTCCGCCCATGTTGGGCCCGCCGATCAACCACAGCCGGTCATCGGGCAGCAGGCGGCAATCATTGGCGACAAAGCGCTCGCCTCTGGCAGCAAGAGCGGTCTCGACAACGGGGTGCCGCCCGCTTTCGATTGTCAAACTCGCATCCTCAGTAATTTCGGGACGGCACCAGCCGCCTTCGGCGGCGCGCTCCGCCTGACCTGCGGCGACATCGATCCGCGCCAGCGCCGCAGCGGTCGCGGCGATGGCATGGCGCGCTGCAATCGCCTCACCAACCAGTTCCTCAAAATGCGCTTCTTCGGCCGCCAGCGCATGGCCGCCCGCCTCGGCAATCCGGCTGGCTTCCTCGTGCAGCGCCAGCGCGTTGAACCGCACCGCGCCGGCCATGGTCTGACGGTGGGTGAAGCCGCTGTCGGAGGTCATCAGTCGGTCGCCGTGTTTGGCCGGAACCTCGATGAAATAGCCGAGCACGCCGTTGTGGCGGATTTTGAGTGCGACGATGCCGGTTTCATCGCGGTATTTCGCTTCCAGCGCGGCGATTGCGCGGCGCGCATTGCCCGCGATACTGCGCAGCTCGTCGAGCGCAGCGTCATAGCCCTCGGAAATGTAGCCGCCCTGGCTGCGCTCGGTCGGCGGAACGGGAACCAGCGCGCGGGCGTAATGATCGACCAGCGCGCCGTGCCCGCCCAGCGCCGGAAGCAGCGCCTCCAGCAGCGCGGGGCGGTCTGATCGGCGCTCAAGATGGTCACGAATCCGGCGCGCTTCGGACAGACCGTCACGCAGCTGGCCCAGATCGCGCGGGGATCCCCGGCCTGCCACGACTCGCCCGAGCGCGCGGCCGACATCGGGCAACGCGCGCAGCACGGTTCGCAAATCGCCGCGCAGCAGCGGATCATCGTGAAGCCAATGAACCAAAGACAGCCGGGCATTAATCGCCTCCCGATTGGTCAAGGGCGCGGTCAGATCATCCGCCAGCTGCCGGGCACCGGCCCCGGTGACACAGCGATCCACCGCCTCGATCAGGCTACCGCGTCTACTGCCCTGACCGGATGAGAGGATTTCGAGACTGGCCCGTGTCGCTTCATCCATCGTCAGATGCGCCTCCCCCGAACGGAGCACCGGCGGCAACAGCAGCGGCAGCTTGCCTCGCCCGGCATGGTCAAGATAGGCAATCAGGCCTCCCGCTGCTGCCAGCATGGCGCGGGTGAAGCTGCCGAAGCCGTCCAGCGTGGCAACCCCGTGGAGCGCTTTCAATTGGGCCTCACCCTGCTCGCTGGAAAATTCGCGTGAGGGGCGCGGGATGGCATCGAGTAAAGGCTCGGCCCCGCCTTCGGCAACCACCGTCTCGCTCGCCCCCAGCCGGGCCAGCGCCGCGCCCAGCCGGTCAGGCGCGCATTCCTCCAGCTCCATCCGCCCGGTCGAGATGTCGCAGGCGGCAATCCCGATCGCCCCGCGCAGTTCGCACACCGCTGCCAGGACATTGGCGCGGCGCGGCTCAAGCAGCGCCTCCTCGGTCAGGGTTCCGGCGGTGACGAAGCGGACGATATCGCGCGCAACCAGCGTCTTCGATCCGCCGCGCTGCCTGGCCTGCTCGGGCGTTTCGACCTGTTCGGCAATCGCCACCCGGCAACCGGCCTTGATCAGCCGGGCCAGATAGCCCTCGGCCGCATGGACCGGAACGCCGCACATCGGGATCGGTACGCCAAGATGCTCACCCCGGCTGGTCAGCGCAATATCGAGCACTTGCGCGGCGGTCCGCGCATCATCGAAGAACAGCTCGAAGAAATCGCCCATTCGATAGAACAGCAGGCAATCGCCCGCCTGCGCCTTCAGCGCGAGGTATTGAACCATCATCGGGGTGGCAGAGCCGGTCATCGGCAAAGGGGTTAGCGGGCTTTCCCCCGATTCGGAACGCAAGGACCCCAAGCTTTCCCCTATCGCGTCACGGCAAGCTTCGTTAGGGCAGGGCCGTAATCAGGAGGGTGCGGTGTCCGAAGATAGCAATGTCCGTTTTACCGAGCGCGAGGCGCTGTTCTATCACAGCACGATCCGTCCCGGTAAGATCGAGATTATCGCCAGCAAGCCGATGGCCACCCAGCGCGATTTGAGCCTCGCCTATTCACCAGGCGTAGCCGTTCCGGTGCAGGCCATCGCCGATAATCCGGCATGCGCCTATGATTATACCGCCAAGGGCAATCTGGTCGCGGTGATCTCAAACGGCACCGCGATCCTGGGGATGGGCAACCTTGGCGCACTGGCGTCCAAGCCGGTGATGGAAGGCAAGGCAGTGCTGTTCAAGCGCTTTGCCGACGTTGATTCGATCGACATTGAGCTGAACAGCGAAGATCCTGATGCGATCATCGAGGCAATCGCGATGATGGAGCCGACCTTCGGCGGCATCAACCTTGAGGATATCAAGGCGCCTGAATGTTTCGTGATCGAGCAGGCCCTGCGCGAACGAATGAAAATCCCGGTGATGCACGATGACCAGCATGGCACGGCGATCATTGCTGCCGCGGGGCTGGTCAACGCCTGCTTCCTGACCGGGCGCAAGTTCGAAGATGTGAAAGTTGTCGTCAATGGCGCAGGCGCTTCAGCAATCGCCTGCACTGCGCTGCTTAAAGCGATGGGCGTGCGCCACCAGAACGTCACCATGTGCGACCGGTCCGGCGTTATCTATCGCGATCGTCCGGGCGGGCTCGACCAGTGGAAAAGTGCCCACGCCATCGACACCGACGCACGGACGCTGGAACAGGCACTGGTCGGGGCCGATATCTTCCTCGGCCTGTCAGCGGCGGGAGCCCTGACCCCTGAATATGTCGCGAAAATGGCCCCGCAGCCGATCATCTTCGCGATGGCCAATCCTGACCCCGAGATCACGCCCCCTGATGCCAAGCGGGTTCGCCCGGATTGCATCGTTGCCACCGGGCGTTCGGATTATCCCAACCAGGTCAACAATGTGTTGGGCTTCCCGTTCATCTTTCGCGGCGCGCTGGATGTGCGCGCCACCGCGATCAATGACGAGATGAAGATCGCCGCAGCCATGGCAATTGCCGAGCTGGCCCGCCAGCAGGTGCCCGAAGAAGTCGCCGCAGCCTATGGCGGCAAGGCCCAGCAATTTGGCCATGACTATATCATCCCCGCCCCGTTCGATCCTCGGCTGATGGAGGTGGTCTCATCTGCCGTGGCCAAGGCGGCGATGGATACGGGTGTGGCTGGCAAGCCGATCGAGGATTTCGACGCCTATCGCCATGCGCTGAAAAGCCGCCTCAACCCGACCACCTCGGTGCTGACCCAAGTTTATACCCAGGCCAAGCTTGCGCCCAAACGGGTGGTCTTTGCCGAAGCGGAGAACGAGATCGTGCTGCGCGCCGCGATCCAGTTCCGCTCTGGCGGGTATGGCGAGCCGGTGCTGGTGGGCCGGACCAAGGCGGTGCGCGAAAAGCTGATTGAACTGGGGATCGAGGATCCTGACAGCTTCGAAATTCACAATTCGACGACGAGCCCGCATCTGCCCGCGATGACCAAGCTGCTCTATGAACGGCTGCAACGCCGCGGCTTTATGGAGCGCGATGTGCGCAGGATGGTCAATCAGGATCGCAACGTCTTTGGCTCGGCGCTGGTCAAGCTGGGCCTTGCCGACGCCATGATCACCGGGATCACTCGTCCGTTTGCCCAGAGCATGCGTGAAATCCGCCTGGTGCTCGATCCGGCGATAGGCAAGGTGCCGTTCGGCATCCATCTGATGATTGGCAAGAACTACACGGTGTTCCTGGCCGATACCACGATCAACGAGCGCCCCAGCGCGGAAGAGCTGGCGCATATTGCGCGCGGCACCGCCGAGGTGGCCCGCAAGCTGGGCCATGATCCGCGTGTTGCGTTCCTGAGCTATTCGACCTTCGGCAACCCGCCCGGGCGTTGGCTGGAGAACATCCGGGCCGCAGTCCAGCTGCTCGATGCCGATCCACCGGGGTTCGAATATGAAGGCGAAATGGCGCCCGATGCCGCGCTTAACCCGACCGTTATGGCCAATTATCCGTTCTGCCGCCTGTCTGCACCCGCCAATGTGCTGGTCATGCCGGGGCTGCAATCGGCCAACCTCTCGGCCAAGCTGCTGCGCGAGCTGGCGGGCAACGCCACGATCGGGCCGATGCTGATCGGGATGGAAAAGCCGGTGCAGATCGCGGCGATGACCTCCAATGCGTCGGATGTGCTGACGCTGGCGGTGTTGGCTGCGGCAGGTGTGGCGGGGTAATCCTTCGTCCCGGGTCAAGCTTGGGACGACGCCAGATCTAACCCCAGGCCCGGTAAACGCCATAGGTGCTGGTCAGGGTCAGCACGATCCCGACCATGATCAGCATTTGCCTGGGCGGGAAATGCTTGGCTGCCCAGGCCCCGATCGGGGCCGCCAGCAAGCCGCCGATCAGCAAGCCCAGCGTCGCCCCAGCAACATCGGCAAAACCCAGATGGTAAATGAACGCCGCCGAGACGGTAATCGTCAGGAAAAACTCGACCGTATTGACCGTGCCCACCACTTTGCGCGGATCGGCACCCTGGATCAGCAGGTTGGACGTGACTACCGGCCCCCAGCCGCCGCCGCCTGCAGCATCGAGGAAGCCGCCGAAC
The DNA here is from genome assembly GCA_031367905.1 of Novosphingobium sp. Lineage (GTDB taxonomy): Bacteria > Pseudomonadota > Alphaproteobacteria > Sphingomonadales > Sphingomonadaceae > Novosphingobium. The sequence continues at coordinate 5,227 of JANLQQ010000004.1, read as the reverse complement.
AGCCCGAGCGGGGCAATCAGCTTTGCTTCCCTGATCTTGGGCGGATAGAATAGCCCGCGCGCCAGAATATAAACGCCAATACCAGTCAGATAGAGCAGCACGAACGGCTTGACCACCGCCGCATCGAGCGAAGCCAACACATAGGCTCCCAGTATTCCGCCAATCATGCCGGGGATCAGCAGCCGGAAAAACAACCGCTTGTCGACATTGCCGTGGAGCAGGTGGCTCAGCCCCGAAGTGGCGGTGGTGAAACATTCGACCAGATGAACCCGCTGCGAAGCAATTGCTGGCGGCACCCCCATCACGCCGACCAGCAACGTATTACAGATAACCCCAAAGGCCATCCCCAACGCGCCATCGACCAACTGGGCGGCAAACCCGACCGCGATGAACGGCAGCAGATAAGCGAGATCGAAACTGCCGAAATACATGACCGGGCCAACTCCACAAGAATGTCGACTAGTTTGCTAGAGTTTAATCCAGAGCCACGCGAGAAAGATTTTCAGCGCCGCGCCGAAGCGAAATTATTGTGCGGCGGACGGTGAAAAGGCTGAGATTAACCCCCTTCCTGCCAAGTTGGAAAGCGACCGCGCCAGTCGGCCCTCCATCGCTTGGCTGAGATTGCGGATTTTTACCTTCAAAAATCCATGGTCATCTGGGCAGTGCTGGCAGACTGCGGCTTGCCCCGCCGCTTCTGCCCCGTCATCGGCATACCCGACTTGCGGCTCCCATGCTTGTTCACGATCCGGCGCGCGTTGCTCTTGTGGTTTGGGCTGCTTCGAACTGCATAAAGCGCATCACGCGCCGTCTTTGCGGCAAGCGCACAATCCACGATTGGCGGCGGATAAATCAGCGACGGCGCATCCGGCCACTGCCATGGCTCGTGAATGAACGCATCCGGCACTCTGGCCAGTTCGGGCACATAGGTGCGCACAAAACTGCCATGCACGTCTTGATCATAGCCCTGCTTCACCGGGTTGTAGATCCGCACCGTGTTGATCCCGGTTGTGCCCGATTGCATCTGCACCTGCGGCCAGTGGATTCCAGGTTCGTAATCGACAAACTTACGGGCCAGATGCAGGCCGCTTTCGCGCCATGGCAGCCACAAGTGATAACTGGCAAAGGACATCAACATCGCGCGGGCGCGGAAATTAATCCAGCCATGCTGGTTGAGTGCCCGCATGCAAGCATCGATGAACGGGTAGCCGGTATTGCCCTTGCTCCACGCCTCCAGCCGGGTTTGATCGGCAGCGTCGGGGCGGAGGCCATCATAGGCTCGGTGCATATTCTCAAATTCAATCCGCGGCTCATCCTCCAGCTTTTGCATGAAGTGGCAGTGCCAATGCTGGCGCCCGGCAAATGAAATCATCGAACCACGCCACCGCTTTGTATCGGGCAGATCGTTAGCCTTAAGATCGCGCATCCGCGCCCAGGTGGCTTGAGCAATCTCACGCATTGAGAGCGTGCCCCATGCAATATGGGCGGACAGGCGCGAGCTTGCGTTAAATGCCGTTACCGGGCTCGACATCTGATAGCGGTAATCGCGGCCCCGTTCGGACAGAAAGCTATCAAGAATTTGAAGTGCAGCCATTCGCCCACCCGGCTGACGATGCGGACAAGTCTCGTCTTCAAGGCCAAGTTCAGACGCGCTGGAAATGTGCGCCGGCCAATCGCCATTTACCGGCTGGAGCGCAACTGGCGGCAATGTGATCGGTTGCGCCATATCGCGGTCCCAGGCCTTGGCCCAGCCGTTGCGGGATTTGATCCGCCGGATCACTCCGGTCGAGCGATGTTCATGCCAGATGATATTGTGCGCCCTAGCCCAGGCACCAACCCGCAGATCGCGCGCATAGGTCCACGCATTGCCAGTTTCCTCATGGCTCCACAGCGCCGAGATCCCATGGGTTTGGCGGATCTGATCAAGCAGCGCCACCGCATCACCTGTCATGACACAAAGCGGCTGGCCAATGCCGCCCAGCAGTTGTTGCAGTTCCGCCAAACACTCAGCCGCAAAATCCCATTGCCGCGCTGATACATCGGGCTGTGCCCATAGCTCGGGTTCCGCAATGTACAGCGGCAGCACTGCGCCTTGCGCTGCTGCCAGCGCCAGCGGGCGGTGATCCGCAATCCGCAGATCGCGCTTGAACCAAACGATCTGAAGGGGCTGCATCACGGCCAGGCAAGACCTTCGGCAACCAGCCCCGCAGGGATTTGTTCCTTGAAAGCAAAGAACCCCTTTTTGGCATGGGGCCAAAAGCGCGTGTCCCATGGTCGGCGGATTTGATACAAATTGATGCCAGCATTGGCGAGTGTGGGCACCATTTCGCGCAGCGCTGTGGCGACCGGGCCGACCGGTGCATAGGCCGTGACAATCCGGCGCACCTTGGCACTCTCAGCCGCCGCAATCACTGACTCGGCGTCAATCACGGGCGATACTTCCGCCTTGCCACGATAATATGTCGTCAGTCGGCAGGCCGTGTCATTGGCCGCCTCAGCCATAAATCTTTTGGCGGGTTCGCCTGCTGACAGGTCAGGCTCGATCATAATACTGACAGCACTGATCGGTGCAGCATCACAAAACAACGTCTCGGGGCTCATGTCCTCCGCCGTCACCAGCAACAGCGAGAGCCCAGCGCCAATCGATGCCGGGGCCGAAGGAAGTGCACCCGGGGCCTCAATTCGTGCTTCGGTCAAAGCCACAGCCGCGCGTGCAAGGCCTTTAGGGGCGAACCGACCACCGGTAAATCGGGCGATATTATCCGCTGTGGCGAGGTAGGTTTTGCCCGCCGTCTGCAGCCCCGCAACCCAGCGCCAGGACAGGGTGTTGCTGGCCGGATCAGCATCAATCAAATGGCGCAAAAAGAAATCAGCCCCGAGTGTCCAAGGCAACCGCAGCGTGAAGATCCAGATCGAAGCAAACCACATCCGCGCATGATTGTGGAGATAGCCCGTCTCGACCAGTTCGCGTGCCCAATCATCAAAGCCGTCAATCCCCGTCATCCCGCCTTCGGCTGCCGCAATCGCACGGGCATCTGGAAAACTGGCTCGCATGCGATCACGCTCATCGTGAAACCGCGACCAAATGGCAGGCCGCAGTTCCAGCCAGCCCTTCCAATAGGTCCGCCACAGCACCTCCTGGATGTATTTTTCTGCAGCAGAGCTGCTGTGCCTTGCCAGGACAGCTCGAATCACTTCTGGTTCGGCTATCATCCGGTGCCGCAGATAAGGGGAGAGGAGGGACACATGGGCCTGCCCCTCAGGCCCGTTATCGGTGTTGCGCCCGGCGGCATAATCGCGCCCCGCCAGCGGGACAAAAGTGGCTAAACGCTTAATCCCCGCAGCGCGCGTTGCTGGAAATTGATATGCCATCAAGCTGCCAGCGCCGCTGCGCGCTTATTCGGCGCAGGAACCCACGAAGACGCTGGATTAAGTTGATCCAGACCTCCCGGCGTAGAGCAACTGTGCGCCAAAAACCCGGATCGACACATCATTGGAACCGCCCGGCATCTTTTGGCAAAGACAGCCGCTGCATCGACGCAATCCCCTGTGCTAATTGTGAACGAGTTACATTCGGCGCGGCAATCAGCTTGTTCATCTTGCGTCGTTAAGCGCCGTACTTGTGGCTGTCAGTACGTTATTTGGGACACGTATCCCGCGGCCATTCGCGCTTCGGGCAGTTCTGCTCAAGATAAAGTTGCAGGTCGCCAAACCCATATACCACCACCCAACGCCAAACCATTTTCCTACATCGCCGCGCGGTGTCATCTCGCCGCCGCGCCTGTTGCCAGCGGCGCTCGTTGAGATTGTTAGTCGGGAAATGGTTGCGGGGGCGGAGGCGGAAGGGCCTCCGCCAAAGTGCAAGCTGCCACCCTGGCGCGCGGCAGATCACTGCACAATTGCCGGAAATACGGCGTTTCATGCGCTAGTGGCGGTGGTAGCGGAAGTACCAGATTTTGTGTCGGTTTTCAACCATCTATCTGACTCCGCTTCGTTTTTTGGCTGTTTCGTTGGACCTGAAACTGCTCGAGCAATCACCGGGCAATCACCGAATTGCCCATCAGGATATCTTCCGCACTTCTGCTAGGCCTACCTCGAAGCCGAGCGGCAGCAGCAACTTGGAGATCAGCCGTGCCTGACTGGCGTGAAATGAGTCGCTCGGTCCCTTGACCTCGACGAACTTGACCTTGCCGTTTTGCCATAGCGTGAGGTCTGGCCAGCCAGCCCGCAGATCATAAGGAGCTGTTGCGAACACGGTGGCGATTTCTGCGAGACGATCGGGTCCCAGTGCATCGAACAGGCTGGTTACGTGATGCTCGCGCACGTTGGGGTAATATGCCGGAGAATTGCCGGCGCTCGCAGCAATGACTTTCCAGTTCCGCTCGATCTGGCGCCGGGTCGCATTCGAGACGGTTACGATGAGTCGCTCCGGGGCGAAGCGATCCTGGTCGAAGGCGACATTCTGGGCATAGAGCGCCTCGACGAAAGTGTCAGAATTGCGGGCATCAAGTGCTTCGAACGAAGCCGCTTTGATGAGCGTCAGGATCAGGCCGCCTTCCGATGCGGCACCGTCCCATCCGATTGACCGGTAGTGGTCGAGAGCGCCGATTTCGACTGTCGTCCACAGATCCTTTGCTCCGCGCCTCCAGTCCTTGCCGTCTCCCTTTTCAAGGAGGACCACTTCGTGCTGGATTCCAAGCCGTTGAGCCTGTTGCTCGAAACGGCTCAGGCGTTTGGCACCCGGTTTGGCAACGGTTGTTCCCAGCGTTTTTCGGAGCTGCTCGACGCGGCGGGCAACACCCACCTTTGGATCTATCGTGAGAGCCTCGTCGTAGGCCTTCACGGCCTGCGAGATCTCGCCCGCCTGTTCATGGAGTTCGCCGAGCAGTCGATAGGCCCGAGCCTGTTGCCATATCTCACCATCGCGGGCGGCGACCCCCAGGCCTGCAATGATTTCGCTGCGACGCGGATGATCGTTTGCGCTCGTCGCAACCAGGACTGCCTGGATTACGTTCAGGTCACCAGCGCCAATCCTTCGTAGCTGCCAGGCTTCGCGCTCGACCATGATACCGGTGAAATCATAACCGACGCGCTCACCATCCTTCATGCAGAGATAGACCCGCCGTTCTTCGCAATCCCACTCATAGTGCTCGGCCCAGCCCGTCTCGACTTCCCACCACGCCATCTCGCGGCCGACAGCAAGATCGAAGAGCATGTAGCGGCAGCTGTC
>JANLQQ010000001.1:0-2591 GCA_031367905.1 Novosphingobium sp. | reverse complement strand
CCAACCTGGACGGGTTTCGGAGTTGGCCAGGCTTTGAATTATAACGTTGTCAGAACGGTGCAGGTCGGATGAAAAGTCACCAGATCCTCATAGGAATCCGAACCGACAAACGCGGTTCCGCCTTGATTGAGTTTGCCATTCTTGCACCAGCTCTGATCGGCATGATGCTGGGCATCATGTATGTCGGCCTTCAGATGATGAGTTATAACGCGCTCCGGTCGGTCTCGTCGGATATCGCGCGCTACACTCTTGTCGAATATCAAAAGGTGAACAAGATCACCGCTACGCAGATCGAGGAAAAGGCAAACGCGATTGCGATAACCTCGCCGTATAGCCTGGAAGATGCTGACCTGAACGTGGTCGTCACAACGCCAAATTCGGATATCAGCGGCACCACAAAGTTCACTGCCACGATCATCTACACGCCTTACAATCCGGTCGCATTCCTTGGAGTTCCCGGTCCAACCATGGTTGAAATCCGCTCATTCTATGTAGGTAGCTGATCGGCGCTAACTTTAGCGATAGCAAACCCGTCGCACCGCATCGGCAATCTTTGCGGCATTGATCAGCGCCGCCTTTTCCAGATTGGCTGCATAGGGCAGCGGCACATCTTCATTGCAAACCCGCAGCACCGGGGCATCGAGATGATCGAAGCCCTCCTCCATGCAAATCGAAATGATTTCCGAGGCGATTCCGCAGACTGGCCAGCCTTCCTCGGCTACGACCAGCCGATTGGTCTTGGCCAGGCTCGTCAATACTGCCGAGCGATCAAGCGGGCGCAGCGTGCGCAGGTCGATTACCTCGGCGTTGATGCCTTCTGCGGCGAGTGTCTCGGCTGCATCCAGGGCCAGTCCCACCCCGATCGAATAACTGACAATGGTGACGTCCGTGCCCTCACGCATGATCCGCGCCTTGCCGATCGGCAACACGTGATCGTCCAATTCGGGCAGTTCGAAGCTGCGGCCATAAACCAGCTCGTTCTCCAGGAAAACCACCGGATCCTCGCTGCGGATCGCGGCCTTGAGCAGGCCTTTGGCGTCTGCTGCGTCCTCCGGCGCGATCACCACCCGGCCCGGAACACTGGCATACCACGGGCCATAGTTCTGGCTGTGCTGTGCGCCGACCCGGCTGGCCGCGCCATTGGGACCGCGGAACACCACCGGACAGCGCATCTGGCCTCCGGACATATAATTGGTTTTGGCAGCAGAATTAATAATATGATCAATGGCTTGCATAGCAAAGTTGAAAGTCATGAATTCGATGATCGGACGAAGCCCACCCATCGCCGCGCCGGTGCCGATCCCGGCAAAGCCATATTCGGTAATCGGAGTATCGATCACCCGTTTGGGTCCAAACTCGTCGAGCAGACCCTGGGTGACCTTGTAAGCGCCCTGGTACTCGGCAACTTCTTCACCCATAACGAAAACGCGGGGATCGCGGCGCATTTCTTCGGCCATGGCATCGCGCAAGGCCTCACGCACAGTTGAGGTTTTCATATTTGTGCCAGCCGGAATAGCGGGATCGGCCTTTCGCAGAACCGGCGCCGGACGAGCCACGATTTCGGCAGGAGCGGCACCCGCCTGGGGAGCAGGAGCAATTTCTCTGGCCGGCGCAGCTTCACTCTCACCGCCCATCACCGCGATCACAGTGCCGACTTTCACGCCTTCGCTGCCTTCGGGGATCAGGATCTGGCCAATCGTGCCTTCATCAACGGCTTCGAATTCCATCGTCGCCTTGTCGGTTTCGATTTCGGCCAGGATATCGCCGGATTTGACCGTATCACCTTCCTTGACGAGCCACTTGGCCAGCGTGCCTTCCTCCATGGTTGGAGACAGGGCAGGCATCTTGAGTTCGATCGCCATCAGTAGCTCTCCACCAGCACATCGGTGTAGAGCTCGGACATTGCCGGCTCCGGCGAGTTTTCTGCAAAATCAGCTGCTTCCGAGACGGTGCTGCGAATTCGCTTATCAATATCCTTGAGCGCGTCTTCCGTGACCCCGCGGGCGAGCAGTTCGACCTTGGCCGCTTCGATCGGATCGTGATTGTCACGCATATCCTGGACTTCCTCGCGGCTGCGGTATTTGGCCGGGTCGGACATTGAGTGACCGCGATAGCGATAGGTGCTTAGCTCCATCAGCACCGGGCCGTTACCAGCGCGGACGAAATCAAGCGCAACCTGCGCGGCGGCGTGGACTTCAAGCACGTCCATGCCGTTGACCGCCATTCCCGGAATGCGGAACGATGTGCCGCGGCGATAGAATTCGGTCTCTGCCGAGCTGCGCTTGACTGCCGTGCCCATCGCATAGCCGTTGTTTTCGATCACGAAGATGATCGGCAGCTTCCACAGCGCGGCCATGTTGAAGCTCTCATAAACCTGTCCCTGATTGGCCGCGCCATCGCCGAAATAGGCCATGCAGACGCCGCCATCCTCGCGGTATTTATGGGCAAAGGCGAGCCCAGCGCCAAGCGAGACCTGAGCGCCGACAATCCCATGGCCGCCGTAAAACTTATGCTCGGTCGAGAACATGTGCATCGACCCGCCCTTGCCCTTTGAAATGCCCGCGCCGCGCCCGGTCAGTTCGGCCATGATC
>JANLQQ010000188.1:0-15705 GCA_031367905.1 Novosphingobium sp. | reverse complement strand
AACCGGGCGATCACATCGGCGGCAATCGCTTCATAGGCATGGCCGATATGCGGCTTGCCGTTGGGATAGCTGATCGCGGTGGTAATGTAGAAAGGTTCGGCCATGCCGGGGTGCTGTCTTTTCAGGAAATTTCAGGCTGTGGTCTCTCTAGGGGCGGCGGCGGAGGCCAGCAACCCGCCAATTTCCATCACCACCAATCCAGGATCGAAGTTGTAAGTTGGCAATTGCCCGCCGAGTTGCACCAGGGCGCTATGCGCCTCGATAATCCGGCCCTGCCGCTCTGGCCCGGCAGCAGCCAGTTCTGCCGCAAGGACGGCCCGGGCCAGTTCAACCGAGGCCTGCATGCGTTCCCGGTCCGGCCGCGCGCCGATCTCGCCCGCCAGTGCACCGCGCAGGGCAAAGCTCTCGTCACCCTCGTGCAGCAGCCGGAGCATCAGCTTGTGCAAAGCCCCAAGTTCCTGCCCGACAAACTCCAGCGCAGCGCCGGGCGATCCATCGGCGGCAGCTGCGGCAGCAGCACGCGTGGCGGCGTCCGCCTGGGGCGCCTCACGAAGGAGGATTTCCTCCATCGCGGCGGGGTTAAGCGGCGCAAAACGCAAGACCCGGCAACGCGAGCGGATCGTCGGCAGCAACCGCCCCGGGCGGTGTGCCACGAGCAGGAAAAAGGTTCCGATCGGCGGCTCTTCCAGGCTCTTGAGTAGGGCGTTGACCGCATTCTTTTCCATATCATCAGCCGGATTGATGATGATGACCCGGCGGCTGCCCAGTGTGGGCCGGGTCACCAGGCGCTGTTGCATCCGGCGGATCTGATCGATGGTGATGTTGCGTTTGGTCTGAAACGGCTTGCCCTCGGCGCGCTTCTTTTCCTCATCATCGTTAGCCGGCAAATGCTCCAGCGTGATAATATCGGGGTGCGCGGTGGGTTTTGGCTGAGAAATCTCCGCTTCCGCCACCAGTTCAGCTGCAGCTGACAGAGCGAAGGACCCCTTGCCTATTCCGCGCAAACCGCTGAGAATCCAGCCATGATGCATCCGCGATGACGCCATGGCGGTGCGCCATTCACGCCAGGCCTCATCATGTCCGGCCATGGTCATGAACCAAGATCCAGCAGGGGCGAAAGCGCACTGACAATTGCAGCATGAACACCCTCGGCGCTGCCATTGCCATCGATCCGGGCGAAGCGGGCAGGTTCGGCCTCGGCTATCCGGGCAAAGGCTGCAGCGACTGCCGCGTGGTAGGCGGCACCGCGCCCGCCGATCCGGTCAGCCGCGCCGCCATCGCGGTGATCCAGCCGGGTTGCAGCAATCTGGGGTGATACTTCGATCAGCAGGGTCAGATCAGGAATCAGCCCGTTGCTGCCGATCCGGTGCAATTCAACTACTTCAGCGTCACTCAGCCCGCCACCGCCACCCTGATAGGCCCGACTCGAATCGACGAAGCGATCGCAGATCACCCATTCGTCCCGGTCGAGCGCAGGCAGAATGAGCCGTTCGACATGATCGGACCTTGCAGCCGCAAACAGCAGGGCTTCGGCGCGGGGATGCCATCCGTCGCCCTCGGTGCCAAGCAGCAGGGCGCGGATTGCCTCGGCGCCGGGCGTGCCTCCCGGTTCACGGGTAACCAGGCAGGCGATCCCGCGCGCCTCCAGCGCCGCAGCCAGCAGCCGGGCCTGGGTGGACTTGCCCGCCCCTTCCCCGCCTTCCAGCGCAATGAGTTTTCCGCGTTTCACGATACCAGCCCTGCCAGCCCATTGATAAGCCGGTCAAGCGGTCCCGCTTTGCCAATGCTTGTCGCGGCCACCAGCGGCAGGATATGCGCGGGCTGCCCGGCGATCTGGATCCGCAGTCCGGCCACAGCTGCGCCCTTGACGATCGGCGCGCGCAGCGGGCCGTGGTAGATGATCTGCGCGGTGATCCGCGGATTGCTGCCCTTTGGCACCGCAATGCTGAAATTGCGCGGGACACTGAGTGCAATCTGCCGTCCAATCCCGCCCTGCACGCGGGCGCTGCCGACCTGTGTGCCTTTGCTCAGCAGAGCTCGGCTATCCCACGCTGAATAACCCCATTCGATCAGCGCGCGCGATGCTTTGGCGCGCAAATCCGCGTTCTGGGCACCGGCGGTCACCAAGATCAGCCGCCGCCCAGCGCGTTCGACTGCGCCCAAGAAATTAAACCCTGCCTCGAACGTATGGCCGGTCTTGATCCCATCTGCACCCGCGACCATTCCGGCAAACGGATCATGGCTGGTAAACGCCCGTCCGTTCCAGACCATCTCCGGGTGGCCGAAATAGCGCCGATACAGTGCGGGATGGCGGCCGATCAGCGCATCGGCCAGTCGCACCAGATCGCTTGCGCTGGCATAGGTTGCGCCGCGATCCGGCCAGCCGTTGGGGGTGCTGAAATGGCTGTTTGTCATGCCTAGGCGCCGGGCCTGCGCATTCATTTCGGCGGTCCAGGTCGCGGTGCTGCCAAGCGCACCCTTGGCCACCACGATTGCTGCATCATTGGCGGAAACTATGGTCATGCCGCGCAATAGGTCTGCCACGGTCACTTCCATTCCGGGCCTAAGGAACAGGCTGGTGCCCTTGCCTGACCATTGCCGGGCGCTTGCATCGTCCACCACGAAGCGCTGATCCTCGCGCAGCCTTCCGCTGGCGATCAGTTCAAAAGCGACCAGCGCACTCATCGCCTTGGTTATCGAAGCTGGAAGAAACCGGCGATCAGCTGCCTGCGAATAGAGGATCTGGCCCGAACTCAAATCGACCAGCAGCGCGGTTGGGATCCGCTCGATCAGCGCCGGAGCCGGGGCCTGTGGCGAAGCCGGCGCAGCCGCACCCGGCACAGCCAGCATCAGCAACAGGGGTAAACCAAACCGTTTCAAAAAATGCTTCCCTATCACCTGTGCGATTTCTGCACGCGATGATCAGAAACGATCAGTCAGCGCGCTGGATTCGAGCGTCGCTATACCCGGCAGCCCTGGCCTTCGCCAGCGCTGCAGCGGCCTCGGTTTGCGCGGCAAACGGCCCCATCCGAACCCGCCATAGCCGACCGGATTGGCTTACTTGAGCGCCAATTCCGGCAGCTACGGTCGCAGCCCGGGCGCGCGTGGAAAATGCCGCAACCTGGATCACCAGCGGACCGGGCTGGACGGCAGCTTTGGGCAGCGGAGCGGATGCAGGTGTCGCAGCCGGCTTGAGTGCCGGTTTGCCGCCCGGTTCAGGCTTAAGCGGCATAGGTAGCGGTTTCAGGATTGGTTCGGACGCTGACACTACTTTGGGCAATACACCATCTTGCAGGTCCAGCTTGCGGGTTAGCACTGCGAGCAGTGATTTGGGCGTATCCATCCGCGCTGGCGCAGCTTGCCCGGCCCGCAGCATCGCGCGCTCGATCTCGGGTGGGTTGACCCGGCGAACCCGCACCGCAGCGCGTTCCTGCCCGGCGATCCCAAGCTGAGCCGCAGCGCCGGGCGAAAGGTCGATCAGCCTCGCTCCGGTCATTGGGCCGCGCTGTTCAATCCTGACGAGGATGGTCTTGCCGCTAGTCAGCGCGGTCACTTCGACATAGCTTGGCAGCGGCATCGTGCGATGCGCGGCGAAAATACCCGGCGTGCGAGTGGCGCCCCCACCCGCCCCCAGACCGACCAACGTCCCGGCATCGCCAACCGCATCGTAATTCATCGTATCGACCGGGGTATAGGTCTTGCCATCCACCACGAAGGGCGCGCCGATTACCATGGGATAATCGGCGGCCGGGCTATTGGCAGGTTCGGGCGGCAGGTTCCGCGCAAAATCATCACCTCCGCCGCAAGCTGCGAGGAAGATCAGGACCGCAAGCGGCGCAAATCGGTTAACGGGCAATCTCATCTGCAAGCAATCCCACGGACAAAGCGTAGTAATTCGAGCAGTTATAATTGAGGATAACCCGATAATTACCGGTTAAGAGGAACGCAGAATTCCCCCGACCATCCGGTTCGATCAGGCTTGCCAGCACATTATCGTTAATTGCACCCAGTGGCGTGATCCCTAAACCGCGCCATTCGCGAACCGTTTTCCAGGCTGAATGACGGGCATGGACCCGCGGGCAGGAAGGCGATTCGAGGCGGGTCGTGACCGGAACCGCATCAAACCCACCCGGCACCGCAGCGCGCACCCCCCAGGGCTGGCCGGTCCGCCAGCCGGCATCGCGGAAATAATTGGCGATCGAGGCCAGCGTATCGGCGCGGTCATTCCAGATATCGGCATCGCCATCGCCGTCGCCATCCTGGGCGAGGCGCAGATAAACGCTAGGGAGAAATTGCGGATTGCCAAATGCTCCGGCCCAGCTGCCGTAAAGCCGCCCGCGCGGAACCCCGCGATCAACCATTTTAAGCAAGCTGACGAATTCATCAGCGAACAGTTGGCGGCGGCGGCCTTCATAGGCCAGTGTGGCGAGCGAGCGGGCAAGATCGAAATCGCCCTTGTAACGGCCGTAATTGGTCTCATGCCCCCAGATCGCCAGCATGATAGGCACCGGAACCCCATAGCGCTGCTCGATCTGCGGGGTAATCGCGGCAGTTGACTGATAGACACTGCGACCGCCCGTAATTCGCGCCGCATCGACATGAGTTCGCAGATACGGTGCCAACGCGGGCATGGAGCCAGGAATTGCGCCGGGCTGCGCACGGTCAAGTTCGATTACGCGGGGATTGAAAGTGAGCCCACTGGTCATCGCCGCGATGGTCCGCTCGCTCACCCCCTCACTTCGGGCGCGGGCAGCCAGTAACTGCAAATAGCCCTGAAAGCCGCTCTCCTGAATGGATTGGGCAGCCAGCTGCGGCGCAACCAACGAAAGCAGAGCGGCGGCCAAAGCCACGGGCAAGGCCAATTTGAGCTTGTGATAAAACGACATTAGCTATGTAGTCGCATAAGCAGAGCGCGATGAAAACGGCAAAGCATGGTTGGCAAACGGCTTGTCTGGCGCTAGCGGCTATTTAACGCTTAGTGGACAGGTGGCCGAGTGGTTTAAGGCAACGGTCTTGAAAACCGTCGTGGGTGGAAGCTCACCGTGGGTTCGAATCCCACCCTGTCCGCCATCCTGAGCAAGCCTGGAAAGCCTTTTCCAGCTGTCCAAGTCGGTTGGGATCATGCAAACGATGCTGCGATTTTTGACCGAAGATTGTCTCGGTCAATTGTCTGGAATGCAGCAAGCAGATCACGCAACCGCGCCGGATCATTCGAGGCAAAGACAAACCGGGCCGTTGGTGCCCGCTCAACAGCAAGTGCATAGGTTACGGCAATCCGCGCGGTTGGCTTGTCGAAAGCAGGCAGGAGCTCTGCCGCTTGCTCGAGCGCTTTTGAAAAAGCGGGATCGCTGGCCATGAGGTACCCCATGGTCGGAATAATCGAATGGAATAGAATGTCCGAGCGCAAGAGCGGTGCGGCTGTTCCAGCCAGTATGCCCGGATCAATCGCGCATTCGGCCATGTAATCCGCCGGGAAGCAGGCATTGAATTCTGCGTCAAACTTGGCGCTCGAGGCATAGCCGGGTTGCGCCCCCCATTGCCTGGCGATTGCTGCGAGCGATACGGCGACTTCTGGAGTATACTCTTCGGCACCGCATTCATGCAGCAACAGCCGATCAAACCGGCCAAGATGTTTGATCGTCCGGTTCACCGACGAGCCCAATGCTTCGGCCGAAAAGTCGCCCGTTCTTTGGATTTTCGCTGCCTCAACCGGCACCCATCTCAAAAAATTGGCGGGCTTCGGCTTCTTCACCAAACGCTTGATCGCACGTAACCAGGTTTTGATGTAGGCTTGTGACGGCCGTGGCAAGCCAACCTTCGCAATGATCTCGATCATGTTGCCGTCCATCCGGCGCTGCAAGGCCTTGCCGACAACCTGCTCGGCGGTCCCCATGCCATAAGGAGCGGCACAGTCGATGGCACGCACACCGGCATCGAGCACCATGCCGAGCATCCGGAGAGAGGCTGCCTCGCTTGCTCCTCCGGTAAGCCGCGCGGTCCCATAGACGAGGCAACTGATCATAGTGTCCCTGGACTGCCCGACTTGCGTGACTTTATCTGCAACCCGCAGACCAAGCGCGATTGCACTCAAGGTCGGATTGGCAAAGCTACCCGACGGAAAGGTCGCAGCGCCGGCAATATAGAGATTGGGTGAACCAAACACGCGGCACTCGCGATCAACCACGCCATTTACGGGACTATCGGCCATGCGTGCGCCACCCATCTGGTGGTTTGCATCATGGCATTCATCAAAGAACGCAATATCTTCGGCGATAATCCGGGGATCCAGCTTGATCTTACCGATGCCGCGTTCCTCAAAAGCGCTTGCCAGCGCTTCGCAGAATTGCCGTATTGTCGGCATCTCTCGATTGTCGAGGTGCCAATGCACGCCGACAGGAGCCGTTTCCGGCGGTCGCGCGGGATCGAGGAGCAGGTAGCTGTCCCAATTCGGTAACTGTTCGATCTCAAGGCCGAGCTGAACTCCCTGACCAAAGCGGCTCCCGGCGCGACGTTTGACCACGTAGCGCCAGGCGAGCGGTGCAATAATGCGCAACAATACCAATCCCTCGCGCAGATCAGCGATCAGCGAAGTTCTGCCGCCAAAGAGGCGCAGCATCAGATCCTTAGCCTCGCGTGCCACCGATCCCAATTGCATCCGCGGATTGATCGTTCCGGCAATGTTCGATGCGCCCGCCGTGCGCCCGGATGCATCCAGGCGGATCTTCACGTTGTATTTGTGGTCATCGAAGTAGACGTTGTCGAACCAGGTGGACAGTCGCTTGGGCGCCCAAACTTCAATCTCGCCGGCAAGGCCGTGCAGGTGATCCATGAACCATCTGCCAACATGGCGATTTTCGCGAAACGGGCAGTGCGGATTAATCTGCTGGGCCTTCAGCAGCAGACGCGCAATCTCCAGCGTTCCATTCGCCAGAATGATAGTCTCCGCTTTGCACATATGCGCAGAGCCATCCGCAGCTACCAGCATCAGCGCGTCAACCCGGCCGTCGGCCGAGAACTGCAATTGCTGAACGGCAGCGTCGGTAATTACCCGGATCAGCGGGTTGTTTGCCAGTTCCGAGGCGAATAGCTTCGTGAAATCCGGCTGTTTCAGCCAGATATTCATCGTCATACGAAGGCCATGGCCAATCGCAGGATCCTGCCTCGCGGCGCTCTGCCAGATTTTGTCGATTTGCCGAGACTGCTCATTAACCCCGAGAAGATCATAGGCGGCGCTGATCCAGGGAAGAAAATCATTGTAGCCAATCGGCCAAAGCGTTCGCCCTGCTTGATCGATCGCCTGGAAATCCGGGGCATCGAACGGGACCAACTGGCCACCCCAAAGGCGCGTCGTGCCGCCAAATGCCTTCATTCTCCCCTCCAGTAAGCCGTTAAGCTGGCGGCCAACATTCGGGCCAATATTGGCCTTTGAGTAATCAGCGGGCGGAGTCTGCGGCCCGCCCTCAAGCAATGTAACCGCTATTCCTCGCCGGGCCAGATAGACCGCGATCGCAATTCCAACCGCCCCTGCACCCACAATCGTCAAGCCATTGGTAACCAAGGGATCACGTTGGTCTTGCAGAGAAATAATCGGCAATCGATGTTCCTACCCAGAGCGAGCAAAATTGAACCAGTGTCTGGCGGCCGGACTCCGTCAACGCAACTGCCGGGCGGAGAGATCGGCGGTTAAACGGATTGGTTCGGCAAAGTCTATAACCCGGCCTATTCGGGGCGCCATAGGCAAAAGTTGGTTCGTTTTATCCGGTCCGTGGCTGAGTGCCCCACTCACCACGCCCTTGCTCCGCCAAACCAGCAGTTCGACGGGTTATTTTTCAATCGGGCTGCAGTCGCTAACCGATTGGAAACACTCACCCGCTAACCCAGTTAAAAAAGGGGGTCCAATTGAAGCATCAAACTTTCCTCGCCGAGTCAGCCGATGATCCTGACCGGTCAAGTCGAGCCGAAGTAACGCTGTTTTGCGAAGTGCGGCAGGCCACGACGCGCCCATGGGCAATGGTCAGGTTGGAAGATATTTCCGAGCAAGGCTTTCGGATTGCCTGGCTGCCCAATGGCAGCCCGGACAAGCCGCTGTGGATCAGGATCCCGGGTCTGCAAGTCCTCAGAGCCAACATTTGCTGGCACGAAGGGCGTGCGGTCGGCTGCAAGTTCGACGCACCACTGCATATTGCGGTGTTCGAAAATATTGTTCGGCTGGCCGTGATTGCCAGCCCGCAAAACAGTTAATCCGCCCATTAGCTTAAATGTGCAGCGCCCGGCCATAAGCGGCCAGCACCGATTCATGCATCATTTCTGACAATGTCGGATGCGGAAACACCGTGGCGATAAGCTCGGCCTCGGTGGTTTCCAGCGTTTTGCCGACGACATAGCCCTGGATCAGCTCGGTCACCTCCGCGCCGACCATATGCGCGCCCAGCAATTCGCCGGTTTTCGCGTCGAACACGGTCTTGATGAAGCCCTCGGCCTCGCCCAGCGCGATCGCCTTGCCGTTGCCGATGAACGGGAAGGTTCCGGCTTTGACCTCGTAACCGGCCTGTTTGGCCTTGGCTTCGGTCAAGCCGACGCTGGCGACCTGCGGGTGGCAATAGGTGCAGCCGGGGATGTTGTTGCGGTCCATCGCGTGGGGATGGACGTCCTTGTTGCCCAGGGTCTGTGCGATGGCTTCGGCGGCGATTACGCCCTCGTGGCTGGCCTTGTGCGCCAGCCACGGGCCGGGCGTGACATCGCCGATCGCCCAGATGCCGGAGACATTGGTCCGGCCCATCTCGTCGATGGCGATAATCCCGCGCTCGGCTTTGATACCAAGCGTTTCGAGGCCGATGTTCTCGGTGTTGGGGGCGATGCCGACGGCGACGATCACATGGCTGAAGTCGCTCTCGGTGATCTTGCCGTCTTTACCCTTGATCGCCGCTTTGACACCCGAGGCCGTGACGTCGATCTTTTCGACCCCGACCCTGGTCAGAATGGTGATGCCCTGCTTCTTGAGTGATTTTTCGAGGAAGGCGGAAACGTCAGCGTCCTCAACCGGAACGATCCGGTCGAGCATTTCGACAACGGTAACTTCGGCTCCCATATCATTGTAGAAGCTGGCAAACTCGATCCCGATTGCGCCTGATCCGATCACCAGCAGCTTGCCCGGCAGCTCAGTCGGCGTCATCGCATGGCGATAGGTCCAGATGCGCTTGCCGTCAGCCTTGGCGAACGGCAGATCGCGGGCGCGGGCGCCGGTGGCGACGATGATATGTTTCGCGGTGAGGGTTTCGGTACTCTTCTCTCCCTTCACTTCGAGCTTGCCGGGAGCGAGGAGCTTGCCCTCACCCATATAGACGGTGATCTTGTTCTTTTTCATCAGGTGGGTGACCCCCTGATTGAGCTGCTTGGCCACGCCGCGCGACCTAGCGACGACAGCGTTCAGATCCGCGCTGATCTTCTCGGCAGCCAGACCATAATCCTTGGCGTGGCGCATATAGTGAAAAATCTCGGCCGAGCGCAGCAGCGCCTTGGTCGGAATGCAGCCCCAGTTGAGGCAGATCCCGCCAATCAGCTCGCGCTCGACAATGGCGACTTTTAGCCCAAGCTGCGAAGCCCGGATCGCCGCGACATAGCCGCCGGGGCCGGAGCCGAGGATAATGAGGTCGTACTGCTCGGCCATATTACGCCACCAGCCCCAACGGCATTTCCACCAGCCCCTTGAACGCCTGCATCAGCGCCGCGCCGTCCGCGCCGTCGATCGCGCGGTGATCGAAGCTGCCGGTGGCGCTCATCACTGTGGCGACGGCCAGGGCATTGTCGACGATGTAGGGCCGCTTCTCGCCCGCGCCGACTGCCATGATCATGCCTTGCGGTGGGTTGATCACCGCATCGAACTGCTTGATCCCGAACATGCCGAGGTTGGATAGGCTGGCGGTGCCGCCCTGGTATTCGTGCGGCTGCAGCTTGCCTTCGCGCGCCTTGTCGGCCAGCGCCTTCATTTCCATCGATATTTGAGAGACGGACTTGTTCGCGGCATCGACGATGATCGGGGTGATCAGGCCGGACGGCGCAGCCACCGCCACCGACACATCGGCGCGGGCATAGTTGCGCAGCTCATCCCCGGCAAAGCTGACATTGCACTTGGGGACCAGCAGCAGCGCCTTGCCCAGCGCCTTGATAAGAAGATCATTAACCGATAGCTTTACACCCTGCATTTCAAGTGCCTTGTTAAGCTCGCCGCGCAGCTTGAGCAGTGCATCGAGCCGGATATCGACGGTGAGATAGATATGCGGAATGGTCTGCTTGGCTTCGGTCAGGCGGCGGGCGATCACCTTGCGGATGTTGTTGAGTTTTTCGGCTTCATAGGGAATGCCGAAGTCCGGAACGGGTGCAATGACTGCCGCGGTCGCCGTCGGAGCAGCTGCCACTGGCCGTGCTTCTTCGACATCCGCCTTGACGATCCGCCCATTCGGACCGCTGCCCTTTATGCCCGCCAGATCGATTCCGCGCTCTGCCGCGATGCGCTTGGCGAGCGGCGAGGCCACAATGCGATCATTCGTCGTCCCCGGCTCGACCGGGGTCCGCTGGCTTTTGTGCTCAGGTGCCGGATCGATGAGGCCAGCGGTCTCCGCATTCGCGGGGATGACGGGTGTGGGCGTTGACTTCGGCGCCGGTATAGCCGCGCTCGCATCCTCATCCTCGCCCGCCAGCGTGGCGATCACTGTGCCAACCTTCACGCCTTCGCTACCCTCGCTCACCGAAATCGCGGTAATCACGCCCTCATCGACGGCTTCGAATTCCATCGTCGCCTTATCGGTTTCGATCTCGGCCATGATGTCGCCCGACGAGACCTTGTCGCCCACCTTGACCAGCCATTTGGCTAGCGTCCCCTCTTCCATCGTGGGAGACAGCGCGGGCATCTTGATTTCGATCGGCATGAGGCGGGTCCGGTCCTGTTTGGGCGCAATTTCTGAGTGCAGTCTCTGGCCAAAATCGCGGCGCGGGGCAAGGTTCTTGCGCAGAATACGTTTTCAGCGGATAGCTCGCCGGCGAAGGGGTCCGGACGATGCGCGTCTATCTGGTAATCATGGACGAGACTGAGGAAGCCAGCGTTGGTTTGCGCTTTGCCGCCAGCCGTGCCGCGCGTACCGGCGGCGCCGTGCATTTGCTGGCCTTGATCCCGCGCCAGCCGTTTGTTGCCTTTGGCGGAGTACAGGCGACGATTGAGGCAGAAGCCCACGCCCGGGCCGAAACGCTGGTGACCAGTGCCGCGGGCAGCTTGCTGAGCGAAAGCGGGCAGATGCCGGTGATCTCGGTCCGCCATGGCGAGGGCGAGAAGGTGATCCGCGAATATCTGGCCGAGCATCCGGAAGTTTCTGCGCTGGTGCTGGGCGCTGCATCAGAAGGTGGCCCCGGCCCGCTGGTCACGCATTTCAGCTCCGCAGTGGGACAACTCCCCTGCCCGCTCTACATCATCCCCGGCCGGATGAGTGATGCGGATATCGAACGGCTGAGCTAGTCGTCGTCCTGGACTCGATCCGGGACCGCTGGCCTCGTCGATCCGACCTTGCGTAGATGAGGCCAGCGGTCCCCGGTCAAGCCGGGGACGACGGATCTCATTTCTTGCGGTTTTGATGCCGCATATTCCCGGGACGGCCGCGCTTGCCGACCATGTGTTTGCCCGGTTTCACAGGCCGGCTGCCGCGCGGCTCGATCCTGCTGCTTGCGCCTTCCTCAAGCTCAAACTTCAACGCGCCGGTCAGCGGATTGGCTTCAGCCAGCCGCAAGCTGACGATCATACCCATCGCATAGCTGGTGCCGCTCTGCTCGCCGCTCAGCACTTGGGCGCTTTCGTCATAGGCAAACCGCTCGGCGCCCAGGGTCGAAACCGGCACCAGCCCATCTCCGCCCAGCCCGATGATAGTAGCGAAGAAGCCGAATTTCTGGACCCCGGTGATCCGGGTCGCAAATACCTCGCCAACCCGGGCGGATAGCCAGGCGGCAACATAGCGATCGGTAGTTTCGCGCTCAGCCATCATCGCGCGGCGTTCGGTTGCGCTGATCGCTTCGCTGACCTTGCCCAGATCATCGCGGTCGCGGCTCGACAGGCCTGAGGCAGCCGGAAGACCGTTTTGCGGTGCAGGCTGTTCAAGGTGGAAGGCATCGACCAGCGCGCGGTGCACCAGAAGATCGGCATACCGACGGATTGGTGACGTGAAATGCGCGTAACTCGCTAAGGCGAGGCCAAAATGCCCGGCATTGCTCGGACCATAATAGGCCTGCGTCTGACTGCGCAGAACGGCCTCCATGATCAGCGCCTTTTCAGCATCATCGACCACATCCTTGAGAAGCCGGTTGAACAGGCTGGGAGTGATCACCTGACCCAGCGCGAACTTGCGCTCAAAGCTGGCGAGGTAATCCTTCAGCGCGACCAGCTTTTCCCGGCTCGGTGGCTCATGGATCCGGTAAACCACCGGCGCCACTTTGCTTTCCAGCGCCTTGGCGGCGGCGACATTGGCGGAGATCATGAAATCCTCGACCACGCGGTGCGCATCCAGTCGCTCGCGCAAGGCAATTTCGGTAATCCTGCCCTGCCCATCCAGCATCACCCGGCGCTCGGGCAGGTCAAGGTCGAGCGGATCACGGGCATCGCGGGCCGCAGCCAGCACGCGCCAGGCGGCCCACAGGTTCTGCAAGCTTGTCCCTGCTGTCCCCTCATCAATCCGCTTTTGCGCATCCTCATAGGCAATCACTTCGGCGATCCGGACAATCGCGCGGGTGAACCGCCAAGACGTCACCTGACCGCGGCTGTCGATATTCAAATGACAAGCCATTGCCGCGCGGTCTTCCCCGGCGCGCAGCGAGCAGACATCGGCGCTCAGCACTTCGGGCAACATCGGCACGACCCGGTCGGGGAAATAGACCGAATTG
The DNA here is from genome assembly GCA_031367905.1 of Novosphingobium sp. GTDB lineage: Bacteria > Pseudomonadota > Alphaproteobacteria > Sphingomonadales > Sphingomonadaceae > Novosphingobium. The sequence goes on along the minus strand of JANLQQ010000188.1, from coordinate 2,787 downwards.
CCGCGTTTGCGGGCCTCCCGGTCAACCAGGCTGCCGGGGCGGACGAAATAGGAGACGTCGGCAATCGCCACCAACGCGCGGAAACCGCCCGCACCATCGGGCTCCGCCCAGATCGCATCGTCATGATCGCGCGCGTCGCTCGGATCGATCGCGACTATGGGGAGATGGCGCAGATCCTCGCGCTTCTCAGCGTTCAGCGGCAGTTTCGCAGCAAGCTGCGCCTCTTCCAGTGTTTCCTCGTCGAACAGATTGGGAATGCCGTGCTTGTGGATTGCAATCAGACTGAATGCGCGCGGGGCCAGTGGATCGCCGAGAATTGCCGTGACCTTCACCCCGGCGCGGTTTGAGCGTCCTGCCGGTTCTGCCAGAACCAGATTGCCGGCCTCCGCCCCGCCCAGATCGACAATCGGCGAGGCGTTGCGGACCCGCTTGTCGACCGGAGCCAGCCAGCCCTTCCCCGCTCCGTCAATTTCCACCACGCCGAGCAATTGCTCTTCGCTGGCGGGCAGCTTTTTCATCGGGAACGCGCGCCACCCGGCGCCCGCCTCTTCAGTCCGGGCCAGCACCCGATCTCCCACTTTGAGCGCGCTGCGGCTGCCCTTTTCGACCAGTCGCAACCGGGGCGGCGGGCTGGCATCATCGGGTGACCAATTGTCGGGGATGGCGAAGGCCTCGCCGTCCTCGATCACCATTACCCGCAATACGGTGACCTTGGGCACCCCGCCCATCCGGTGGAACGCCCGCTTTTCGCCGTCGATCAGGCCCTCATCGGTCATATCGCGGAGCAGCGCCTTGAGCGCGATCTTCTCTTGCCCTTTGAGGCCAAAATGACGGGCAATCTCGCGCTTACCCGCAGGCGTGGGAGAGCAGGCGACGAATTCGAGGATCTGTTTGGCGGTCGGCAGGCCGGGCTGGATTTTAGGTTTCTCGGGCATAAGCGCCTAATAGGCCCGCGCGACATAAATCCGCTCAACCGCTGGCTCACCGGTAAAGATGCAAGTGCCGCTGACGGCCTCACCGCCCAGTGGGGTATTGCGAACGGTGAGCCTCAACGCCTTCAGCCGCGTCACGACTGCTTCCAGCGCATCGCCGGAAGGGCGCGACCAATTGAGCGCGACCCAGCCTGGATAGCGCTGGTTCTCGGCATAAAAGGCTTCGAGTGCGGCCATGCTGTCTATCCCGCCGGTGATATTGGCATCGCGGCGCTCCGTGGCCTCCGCATGGAGCGAGGCCTGAATGGACTCAAGCTCACCGGCAGCAGAGCCGAGGAACTCATCCCTCCCCTGTCCGACAAAATTGGGCTTGGCATCATCCCGCCACAGCCGGTCGCGGCGCAGTACTGAAACCTGGCCGCCAGCAGCATCGCGCCCGCCGATCTCGAGGATCAGCGGCACGCCCTTCTTGACCCAGCCCCAGCGTTTTTGCGTCGCCTTACCGGCGCGCTTGTCGAGCAGCACGCGGATCGGCTCGCCAAGGGCTGATTGTTTGACCAGTGCAGTGCGGATTTCGGCGCAATAGGCCAGCAGTGACGCATCGCCATCATCGTCGCGCAGCATCGGCAGGATCACGATCTGGTGCGGCGCAATCGCTGGCGGAACGCGCAGGCCATCATCATCGCCGTGGGTCATGATCACGCCGCCGATCAGCCGCGTTGAAACGCCCCAGCTGGTGGTATGGCACAGCGCCTGCTGGCCGTCCTTGTCCTGATAGCGGATGCCCGCTGCCTCGGCGAAGCCCGTGCCGAGGTAATGCGACGTACCGGCCTGCAACGCCTTGCCATCCTGCATCATCGCTTCGATCGAATAAGTCGCGACCGCGCCGGGGAAACGCTCATTCTCTGGCTTTTCACCCGCGATGACCGGCATGGCCAGCGCCTCTTCCGAGAAGGAGCGATACATTTCCAGTGCGCGGAGCGTTTCTTCCATTGCATCGCCCTGTGCGGCGTGAGCGGTGTGGCCCTCCTGCCAGAGAAATTCGCTGGTCCGCAGGAACATCCGCGTCCGCATTTCCCAGCGGACCACATTGGCCCATTGGTTGGTCAGCATCGGCAGGTCGCGCCAGCTCTGGATCCAGCGGCTCATCGCCTGACCGATCACGGTTTCGGACGTCGGGCGGACGATCAGCGGTTCTTCCAGCTTCGCCTCGGGATCGGGGACCAGTCCGCCCTTCCCGTCACCAATCAACCGGTGATGGGTGACGACTGCCATTTCTTTGGCGAAACCCTCAACATGCTCTGCCTCTTTGGCAAAGAAGCTGAGCGGAATGAACAGCGGAAAATAGCAGTTCTCAACTCCCGCCGCCTTGATCCGGGCATCCATCAGTGCCTGAATCCGCTCCCAGATGCCATAGCCCCAGGGCCGGATCACCATGCAGCCACGAACACCAGATTCTTCGGCCATTTCGGCTTCAGAGATGACTTCCTGATACCACAGGGCAAAATCCGCATCGCGGGTGACGGACAGGGCATGACGGATAGCGGACACGGTAAATTGCTTTCAAACTGAAATGGATCGGACTCGAGACTGTAAGTCTCGGGCTATTTTGCCAACGAATCGAGCTTCTTCTGCATTTCGGCCATCTGGGCGCGCAGGGCTGCGATCTCGCTCTTTTGGGCGGCGGCGTCTTTTTTGTCTTCGCTCCCGCCGGGCAGGAAGGCCGATGCTGCCGCTTTGAACATCGCCAGATTTTGCTGAGCGAGTTTGGCCAGCGGGTTGTTGCCCAGACTGTCTTCAAACGCCTGGCGTAGCTTTTGCTGGTTGGTCCGGAATTTGTACATCGAGGCTTCAA
>JANLQQ010000181.1:0-6820 GCA_031367905.1 Novosphingobium sp. | reverse complement strand
CTCTGCGAAAAATCTTGATTACGTGGTGATTACGTGGCGCTCGACAAGGCCCCTAGGAGGGACAATATTCGCTTCTAAGTCCTTGAGAAGTATGGTGCCGGCTAGAGGATTCGAACCCCTGGCCCCCTGATTACAAATCAGGTGCTCTACCAACTGAGCTAAGCCGGCCCATCTGCGCTGTAACAGCGTTAGCGCCCCATAGCGTCAGGGGACGCCGAAGGTCCAGCCCTCGGTTTGGGCAATCGTGTGGGTCATTGCGCCTGGGTGCCACAGCTGGGGATCATGCGCGGCGGTGCGCAGCCAGGCGGCGGTGAGCAGGGCGTCGCTGGCATGATCGGGGATCGGACCGGAACCGGGAACCGGGCGGCTGCCCAGCTGGAGCAGCGCGGCGTTGAGATCTGTGTGATCGCGCATCTTGGATCGGCCCGCGCTGCGCCCGGCGGCCATGGCGGCCAGCGAGGTGTAAATCTCGGTCACGACCGAGCCTGCCTGTGGCAGCGGATCGATCGGCCACACGGGCAGCCGTCCCGCCAACTGGTGGAGCAGCCGCATTCCGGTCAGGCTCGACTTGCCTACCTGCGCGGCCCCGACGAGGTTGAAATTGCTGGTCGGCCGGCAGCCCAGCGCTTGCTGGGCAAGCTCGGTAACGCGAAAGCGCCCGCGCCCGCCCGGATGGCCATTGGCACCAAAGCGATCCCCCTCGCGACCACCATGGCGGCGGAAATGGCGGCTGATCTCAGGATGATCGATGAAGCTGGTGGCGGCAAAATGCGGATCATTGGCGCACAGCCGGTCAACCAACGCCCACAGCGCGCGGGCATCTGCCGGGCTTTCAGGCCAGCCTGGAAAATACGCTCCCGCATCGGCAAAGGTCAATGAAATACCCATGTCAAAGCCGACCAGCGTATCATCTGGCAGCTCCGTGCAGAGCCATTCCAATACTTCGCCGCGCGACCAGCGCTGGCCGGGGCGGAGCAGCTGCGGCGCGTCGTCGCCTGCGCTGCATAGCGCCAGAGCGATCCCGTGGTGGCGCTCCCCCACCGCGCCAGACCAGTCGATTGCGGCGAAATGGCGAAAGTGCCGGGCGCTCATCAGTTGTGCTTGATACGCGGTACATGCGGGTTGCTGTTCAAGGGATGGTCACCCGCGAGCCTGTGAATGGGGCGGGCAGCGGCCCGGCGGAAATCTTGCCTGCAGCGTCGTAGGCAAAAAATGTGCCTGTTCCAGTCAGCTGGTTGCCGACAAGACGGATTTCGAATGTCAGTTCACCGCGACCGGCGAGCTTGTGCGAGGTGCGATCGGCCATGATCTCAACCCATTTGCCCATGATCCGGTCGCCGCGCCGCACCCAGATGCCCTTGCCATCGCTGTCGCTGGTGGTTGGATCGCCAGCGTCGGGATTGGCCTGCTGCATGGTGTGATCGGCGTTGAAAACATAAAGGTGCAGCGGGAAAGGTGCGGTCGGGTGCTCAACCAGCCAGGTGCCAACCACCGAATCCACAGGCACGTTCCGTGCAGCGGCAGGCAGCGCGCCGAGAGTGAGCATCAGCGCGAAAATCGCTGTTGGGATATGACCGAAGTGTCTCATCATTGTCTCATTTGTCCTTAAGCTCGCGGCGCTTTTTGTCCCACCACTCGATCCGCTCGATCACTTGCCGTTCAAACCCGCGCGGGACGGGGCGGTAATAGGCTTGCGGCTCCATCCCCTCGGGCCAGTAATCCGCGCCGGAAAAGCCATCCTCTTCCTCATGGTCATAGGCATAGCCTTTGCCATAACCGATGTCCTTCATCAGCTTGGTCGGGGCGTTGAGGATATGGGCGGGCGGGCTGAGCGAGCCGGTTTCCTTCGCGCTGGTCCACGCCGCTTTCTGGGCGGTATAGGCGGCGTTCGATTTGGGCGCGGTGGCAAGGTAGAGGCAGGCTTGGACAATCGCCAGCTCACCCTCGGGCGAGCCGAGGAATTGATAGGCATCCTTGGCAGCAAGGCACTGGATCAGCGCTTGCGGATCGGCGAGGCCGATGTCTTCGCTAGCAAACCGCACCAGCCGCCGCAGCACGTACAGCGGCTCTTCTCCGGCGGTCAGCATCCGGGCGAGGTAATAGAGGCTGGCCTGCGGGTCCGATCCGCGCAGCGCCTTGTGGAGCGCCGAAATGAGGTTGTAATGCCCATCGCGGTCCTTGTCATAGACCGCTACCCGGCGTTGGAGGAACTTGCCCAGCGCGGCGGGATCAAGCGGCTCCGCAATGTTTGCGGCATAGAGCGTTTCGGCCTGGTTGAGCAGGAACCGCCCGTCGCCGTCCGCTGAGGCAACCAGCGCTTCGCGGGCGCCCTTGGTGAGGGGGAGCGGGCCTTGCAGCGCCTCAGCGCGGGCCAGCAATTGTGCCAGCGCGGCGCTATCCAGCCGGTGAAGGATCACCACCTGCGCGCGGCTCAGCAGCGCAGCGTTGAGTGCGAAACTGGGGTTCTCGGTCGTGGCCCCCACCAGCGTCACCGTCCCGCGCTCGACAAACGGCAGGAAGCCGTCTTGCTGGGCGCGGTTGAAACGGTGTATCTCGTCCACAAACAGCAGTGTTCGCTGCCCGGCTTTCACGGCGACCTCAGCCTCGGCAAAGACCTTTTTGAGATCCGCAACGCCTGAGAAAACTGCGCTGATTGCAACAAATCGCATGCCGACTGCGGCAGCCAGCAGCCGCGCGATACTGGTTTTTCCGGTACCGGGCGGCCCCCACAGGATCAGCGAGGACAGCCGCCCAGCTGCCACCATCCGTCCGATCGCGCCTTCGGGGCCAGTCAGATGATCCTGCCCGATCACCGCGTCCAGCGCGGTGGGGCGCAGCCGATCAGCCAGCGGGGCATCAGCGCGGGACGCTTCGACGGCATGCATCGGCGGAGGCAGATCATCGGCAAACAGGTCGCTCATTCGAGCTTCCTAGCGCGGCTTGCGGGGAATTGCATCGTTTCGTGTTCGGGCGTAGTTCGGTTAGCGATTAGTCCATGGGAGCGGGAGAATTGCCATGACCGATATCGCTTCAGCCAAAGCACCCACCAGCTTCTGGATCATCAGCGGGCTAAGCCTGGCGTGGAATGCGTTTGGCGGTATTGATTATACGATGACCCGGATGCGCAATCTGGATTACCTGAGCCAGGCGGGTGATCCGCAGGTGTTGCTGGCGTGGATCGATAGTTTCCCGATCTGGGCGCAGATCCTCTGGCCGCTGGGCGTGTGGGGTTCGCTGCTTGGCTCGGTGCTGTTGCTGTTGCGCTCGCGCCATGCGGCAACGGCGTTTCTGGCCTCACTGGGTGGAGCAATCGGCAGCTTTGCCTATCAATTCAGTACGCAGGCCCCGGCCGCGCTGGATACCGCCGCGAACAAGGTGATCCCGCTGGTAATTGTGGCGATCGTCATATTCCTGTGGTGGTTTGCACGGCGCACAGCCGCACAGGGAATCCTCAAGTAATTCATTGCTTTAAAAAACTTTTCTGGCGGATCAGCCGAAGGTGGGTGTCAGCCACCGTCTGGTTGATCCGGTCCCAGCTGAAATCCAGGCTGCGTGCTTCGCCCGCCGCGCCGTGGCGGGCGCGCAAGTCAGGCTCCTTGATGTAATGACGCAGCGCCTCGGCGAAATGGTGGACTGCGCCTGGGCGGATCAATCGGCCCGAGACCCGGTCATCGACCAAGCTCTCGCTACCGGTTGCCGCTGCTGCGACCACCGGTAACCCGCAAGCCATTGCCTCCAGAGTGACATTGCCGAAAGTTTCGGTGATCGAGGGGTTGAACAAGATGTCCATGCTGGCGATCGCCCGGCCAAGCTCTGACCCGCCCTGGAAACCGGCAAAAATCGCGCCCGGCAGCCGCGCCTCGAACCAGTCCTGCGCCGGGCCTTCGCCCACCACCAGCACCTTGTGCGGGATCTGCCGGCGGCGCAGCTCGTCGATCGTGTCGGAAAAGACGTCGAGCCCCTTTTCCATCACCAGCCGGCCAAGGAAGCCGATCGCAATCGCGTCATCGGCGATCCCCAGGCTGCGGCGCCATTCAAGATCGCGCTGCCCGGGATAGAATATCTCGCGGTCGACCCCGCGTGACCAAATGTCGATATCGTAATTCATCCGCTGGTCGCGCAGCACCTGCGCCATGCTTTCGGAAGGGGCAACCAGTGCATCGCAGCGCCGATAAAACCGCCGCAGCGCCGCTTCGACCAGCGGCTCGGCCCAGGCCATGTTGTAATAACGGAAGTAAGTCTCGAACCGCGTATGGACCGAGGCGAGGATCGGCAGTTTGCGGGTCCGTGCCCAGCTGACCGCCCGGTGCGCCACAATATCGGGCGAAGAAACTTGCACCACATTGGGCGCAAACGCTGCCAGATCGCGGCGGATGCGCGGGGATAGCGCCAATGGCACGCGGTATTCGGCGCGCCCCGGTATGGCCAAAGACGGCACGCTAACCAGATCGCCGGTGGGCGGAAAGGCCGGCTCCGCCACGGTCGGCGCATAGACCCGCACCGCAGCGCCTTCACGCAGCAGATAATCCACCAGCCGGTTCAGTGCCTGATTGGCTCCGTCACGGACGTAGTTATAATTACCCGAGAAGAGCGCAACGCGAAGCTGGTCCGTGGTCATGGCGCAAGCTTTAGCGGTTTAGCTGCGCGAGGGCGAGGGGTTGGTTCAGGGTAAAGCAGCCGATCAGAGCTAGGGGCAGGCTTTTAGATCCTTTGAAAGAACAAAATAAGAACATATACTGACAAGCCGAATCACCCCTGTCCTGACTGTTTCCCCCCATGTTCCCTGACCCCATGTTTCCTGCATCGCCGCTCAAATGGCTCTATCTCGATTTCAACAGCTATTTCGCCAGTGTCGAGCAGCAGTTGCGGCCTGAATTGCGGGGTAAGCCGGTGGCCGTGGTGCCGGTGGAGACGGACAGTACCTGTGCGATCGCCGCCAGCTATGAGGCCAAGGCTTTTGGGGTCAAAACCGGTACGCCAATCTGGGAAGCCCGGCGCATGTGCCCCGGACTGATCTGTGTGCTGGCCCGGCACGAGGCCTATGTCGCATTCCATCACCGCGCGATCGAAGAGATCAACCGCCACATCCCGGTGGCCGAGGTTTGCTCCATCGATGAAATGGCTGCCAGCCTGTTGCGTAATGAGGCAGGAGAAACTGCTGTGCGGCGGATCGCCCTGTCGATCAAAGCCGGATTGAGCAAGAACCTGGGGCCATGGGTGCGTTGTTCCATCGGGATTGCTCCCAATCGCTATCTGGCCAAGGTGGCGACCGATCTGGAAAAGCCCGATGGGCTTACCATCCTGATGCCGCAAGACATCCAGCGCCGTCTGATAAAAGAACTTCAACCCATTGATTTACCAGGAATTGGCCGCAATATGGAGCGGCGATTACAGCATCAGGGCATCCATAGCATTGCGGATATTCTGGCGCTTGATCGGCGGCGGATGCGCGTGATCTGGGGCAGCATTTTGGGCGAGCGGATGTGGTATCTGCTGCGCGGATACGATCTACCCGATCAGGAAACGCGGCGGCGCAGCATTGGCCACAGCCATATTCTGGCGCCGGAACTGCGCCCGCCCGCCGAAGCGCTCAATGTTGCGCGCAGGCTGACACTGAAGGCGGCCTCGCGGATGCGCTGGATGGGTTACACCGCCAAAGTGTTCGGCTTTTCCGTCCGTCTGGATGATGGGCGGCGTCTGCATGCCGAAGCGCGCTGTCGCCCGGCGCAGGACAGCATCACCTTTCTGGCGCTGCTGCTGGTTTTTTGGGAGCAGATCATTCCCAGAGAGCGGCCCAATCAGCACAGGGTACTGATCAAGCAGGTTTCGGTGGTGCTGCACGGGCTGGAACCTGAAACGGCCCTCCAGCCTGATCTGTTCGCCGATCAGGAAGGCATGGCAGGTGGTGTCATGGCCCACCACCTGCGCGCTGCGCGCTTGTCGTGCGCGCTTGATCGGATCAACCATCGCTTCGGGCGCGATAGCGTGTTGATCGGCATGCTGCCTTCAACCGGACGCGGCTTTTCAGGAACCAAAATCGCCTTTACCCGGATTCCGGACCGAGAGGAGTCTTTGGAATGATCGTGCTTAGGCCGCCTGCTTCTTGCGCCCGGCTTTCTTGCGCTCATTCGGATCGAGCAGCGCTTTGCGCAGGCGGATGCTCTTGGGGGTCACCTCAACCATTTCATCGTCGTCGATATAGGCGATCGCCTGTTCCAGCGTCATCACCCGGGGCGGAGTGAGCCGGATGGCGTCGTCCTTGCCGGTCGAGCGGAAGTTGGTCAGCTGCTTGGACTTCATCGGATTGACTTCAAGATCATCCGGCTTGGCGTTTTCGCCAATCAGCATGCCCTCATAGATCTTTTCCTGCGGCTTGACGAACAGCACGCCGCGTTCTTCCAGCATGTTGAGCGCGTAGCCGACCGCTTCGCCAGTGCCGTTGGAGATCAGCACGCCCACCGGGCGACCTTCGATCACGCCCTTGTAGGGGCCATATTTTTCGAACAGCCGGTTCATGATCCCGGTGCCGCGCGTATCGGACAGGAATTCGCCGTGATAGCCGATCAGCCCGCGCGAGGGGGCGCTGAAGGTGATCCGGGTCTTGCCGCCGCCCGATGGGCGCATATCGGTCATCTCGCCTTTGCGGATCGCCATTTTTTCGACGACGGTACCGGCGTATTCTTCGTCCACATCAATCACGACGATTTCGTAAGGCTCGGTCCGCTTGCCGTCGGCGTCGACGTCATAGAGCACGCGGGGGCGGCTGATGCCCAGCTCAAAGCCTTCGCGGCGCATCGTTTCGATCAGCACGCCGAGCTGC
>JANLQQ010000179.1:0-2802 GCA_031367905.1 Novosphingobium sp. | reverse complement strand
CTGGATCGCAGCCATCCCGCCAACATGATCGAAGTGCTCGTGGGTCATCAGCAGCCATTTGATCTGGCGGGGGTCGAACCCAAGGGCCTTGATATTGGCCAGCACAAGCGGCGCCGCATCCTCGGGTCCGGTATCGATCAGAACCAGCCCACCCCGGGTTTCGACCAGCACCACAGTGATCCCGCAGGTTCCGACATACCAGCTGCGGCCATGGATGTGTGCGGGCGGGGCAGGCTCTGACCAGCCATCGCGGGTTCCGCAGGCCGCTGCGATATCTTTGCTCGCAGCGGGCCGCTCGGGGGCCAGGCGCTCTGGGGAAGAGGGCTGGGCGGCGCCCAGCGTGGCCAGTGGAACAAGGGCGAGAAGAATTCTACCGAACATAGCTCGCCCCATTGGCGTCCAGCGTCGCGCCGGTCATGCTGGGGGCGCATCCAGCGCACAGAAGGTGGCGATGGTGGCGATCTCGTCCGGGCTGGCGACCCGGCCGAGCGGAATATCGGCGAGCAACCCCGCGCCGCCTCTGCTGGCGAGATAATCGCCCGCCATCGCAGTGTCGGTAAAGCCCGGCGTGATTGCATAGCTGAGGATGCCCTGCGCTGCATAGGCCCGCGCGATGGTCTTGTGCAGGGCCAGCATCCCGCCCTTGGCCGCCGCGTAATGCCAGTGATCGGGCGAATCACCGCGATGTCCGGCGCGGCTGGCGATGTGGACGATCCTGCCCCCAGGCCGTCCTTCAGTGCCGCGCGCTAGCCAGTGCTTCACCGCATAGCGCGACAGTTCGGCGGCGGCGGTCAGATTGATCCGCAGCACCTTCTCCCAATTGTCGAGCCACGCGTTGTCTGAGGCGCCCAGCGGGTTGGTAGCAAACAGCCCGGCATTGTTGATCAGAATGTCGATCCGTCCGCCGCTACGCTCCAGCGCGGCGTCCCACAGCGTGGCGGGCGCGGCCGGATCAGCGAAGTTGGCGGCAATCGTATCGGAGTTTGGCGTAGCAGAGTCAGCGGCGCGGCTGCCATGCCCGATTACTGCCACGCCGCGGGCGCGCAATTGCACGGCGATGGCGGCACCGATGCCGCGGGTCGATCCGGTAATAAGGGCGGTTGGATGGCTCATACCTAAAACCTTTAGCCCCGCACCGCACATGCGCCAAGGTGCAGCTTGATCGTTGAAGCGATTTGATTAATGGAGAGGGCGCGCAGGCTTGATCTGCCGCACTATTCCAAGGGGTTTGTTATATGGCCGGTGCCAAAAACCGTCCACTTTCGCCGCATCTTACCATCTGGAAGCCGGGCCCGGCGATGGTGGTGTCGATCCTTCACCGCATTTCGGGCGACGGACTCGCGCTGCTCGGCCTGCCACTTTTGCTGTGGTGGTTGGGGGCGCTGGCCAGCGGGCCTGAAGCTTATGCCACGCTGCTCAGCTGGGTCTGGGTGGGCGAGCCGGGCAGCACCGCCAAGGCGATCACCAGTGTGCTGGGCAAGATCGCGCTGGTCGGGCTCAGTTGGGCGTTTTTCGAACATCTCCTCTCGGGCCTGCGCCATTTCGTGCTGGATATCGGCGCGGGGTATGAGCTGCGGATCAATGCCATCTGGGCGTGGATCGTGATGCTGGGATCAATCGTGCTGACTGCCGCCTTCTGGGCGGCGGTGCTGCTTTAGGAGCAAGACTGATGGGTGAGGGAACCTCAATCGGCAAGGTGCGGGGGACCGGCTCGGCGCATTCGGGATCGCATCACTGGCTGCTCCAGCGGTTCACCGCGATTGCCAATCTGGGGCTGGTTGGCTGGCTGGTGGTCACGTTTGCGCTACTGCCAAGTTTCAGCTTCGTCAGCGTGCATGAATGGATTGTCCGCCCGCTGCCGGGCATCGCCATCGCCTTGCTGATCGTCAGCACGTTCTGGCACGCCAAACTTGGCTTGCAGGTGCTGATCGAGGATTATGTCCACGAGGCGGCCAACAAGTTCGCCTGCATTGCCGCGCTCAATCTCGCCACGTTCGGCGGGGCTGGCTTTGGCCTGTTCTGTATAATCCGCCTTGCGCTTGGAGGCGCCTGAGATGACTTCTGCCTACAAGATCATCGACCATACTTACGATACCGTGGTTGTCGGCGCGGGCGGTTCGGGCCTGCGCGCGACCATGGGCAGCGCCGAAGCCGGGCTGAAAACTGCCTGTATCTCGAAGGTTTTCCCCACCCGCAGCCACACCGTTGCAGCGCAAGGCGGGATCGCGGCCAGCCTGCAGAACAACTCGCCCGATCACTGGACCTGGCACATGTATGACACCGTCAAGGGGTCTGACTGGCTGGGCGATCAGGACGCAATCGAATATATGGTGCGCGAGGCACCGGCGGCGGTTTACGAGCTGGAACACGCCGGCGTGCCGTTCAGCCGCAACGCCGATGGCACGATCTATCAGCGCCCGTTCGGCGGCCACATGCAGAACATGGGTGAGGGCCCGCCGGTCCAGCGCACCTGTGCGGCGGCAGACCGCACCGGCCACGCCATGCTCCACGCGCTCTACCAGCAGAGCCTGAAGTATGCGGCGGACTTCTTCATCGAATATTTCGCGATCGACCTGATTATGGATGGCGGCAAATGCGTCGGCGTGATCGCGCTGTGCATGGATGATGGCTCGATCCACCGCTTCCGCGCCAAGGCGGTGGTGCTGGCAACCGGCGGTTATGGCCGCAGCTATTACACCGCAACCAGCGCCCACACCTGCACCGGCGACGGCGGCGGGATGGTGCTGCGCGCAGGGCTGCCGTTGCAGGACATGGAATTCGTCCAGTTCCACCCGACCGGGA
>JANLQQ010000168.1:0-4657 GCA_031367905.1 Novosphingobium sp. | reverse complement strand
CTTCTGCGCCCAATCGCGGCAATCCTCACCCAAAGGAACTTCCTCGGGCATCCAGTGGATCTGCTGCTGGCGTTTCCACATGTCATAGGCCCACGGATATTCGAAGGGCTTGTAAGTGGCGCGGGCTTCAAGAAGAGGCATTGGATCGGTCCTGTATCAGACGTAAAAAGTGGAAGGCGGGCAACAGCGGATCGTCACTGGCACGCCAGACATTCATCGTAATCCGTGGTTGGCAGTTCGTACTTCGCAGGCTCGGCGGTGTTGTCCGCCTCTACCCCGCCGGCGAATCCGGCGCGCTGGACTGACTTCGAGCGCAGGTAATAGAGCGATTTGATCCCGCGCTCCCATGCCTGAAAGTGCAGCATCGCCAGATCCCATTTGTCGACATCGGCGGCGATATACAGGTTGAGGCTTTGCGCCTGATCGATGAACGGCGTGCGATCGGCAGCGAATTCCAGCAGCCAGCGCTGATCGATCTCGAAGCTGGTCTTGTAGACTGCCTTTTCCTCTGGGCTGAGGAAATCGAGGTGCTGGATCGAGCCGCCGTTTTCCAGGATCGTGTTCCACACATTGTTGGAATCCTTGCTCTTGGCCTGGAGCAGCCGTTCGAGATAGGGGTTCTTGACCACGAAGCTGCCCGAGAGCGTCTTGTGGGTGTAGATATTCGCCGGGATCGGCTCGATACAGGCCGACGTGCCGCCGCAGATGATGCTGATCGAGGCGGTTGGCGCGATCGCCATCTTGCACGAAAAGCGCTGCATCACGCCCATATCCGCAGCGTCCGGGCAGGCGCCGCGTTCCTCGGCCAGCATCATCGAGGCTTCGTCCGCCTTGCCCGCGATGTATTTGAACATCTTGAGGTTGAGCGCCTTGGCCATCGCGCTTTCAAAGCCGATGCCCTTCTTCTGGAGGTAGGAATGGAACCCCATCACCCCCATGCCGACGCTGCGCTCACGCATCGCGGAATACTTCGCCCGCGCCATTTCGGGCGGCGCGCGATCGATATAATCCTGCAGGACATTATCGAGGAAGCGCAGCACATCCTCGATGAAATTCTTTTCGCCCTGCCATTCTTCCCAGGTCTCAAGATTGAGCGAGGATAGGCAGCAGACCGCGGTGCGATCGTTGCCCAGATGGTCAATCCCGGTCGGCAAAGTGATTTCCGAGCAGAGGTTCGAGGTTGAGACCTTGAGCCCCAGATCGCGGTGATGCTTGGGCATCATCCGGTTCACCGTATCGGAGAAGACGATATAGGGCTCGCCCGTGGCCAGCCGGGTTTCGACCAGCTTCTGGAACAGCGAGCGGGCATCGACCGTGGCGCGGATCGAGCCGTCCTTCGGGCTGCGCAAATGGAACTCGTCGCCAGCGCGGACCGCTTCCATGAAAGCATCGGTCAGCAGCACGCCGTGGTGGAGATTGAGCGCCTTGCGGTTAAAATCGCCCGAGGGTTTGCGGATTTCGAGGAATTCCTCGATCTCGGGATGCGAAACGTCGAGATAGCAGGCAGCCGAGCCCCGCCGCAGCGAGCCTTGCGAGATTGCCAGCGTCAGGCTGTCCATCACCCGCACGAACGGGATGATGCCCGAAGTTTTGCCGTTGAGTCCAACCGGCTCGCCAATCCCGCGGACATTGCCCCAATAGGTCCCGATCCCGCCGCCGCGCGAGGCGAGCCAGACGTTCTCGTTCCAGGTGTTGACGATCCCTTCGAGGCTGTCCGACACCGAATTGAGATAGCAGCTGATCGGCAGGCCGCGGCCCGTGCCGCCATTCGACAGCACCGGGGTTGCCGGCATGAACCACAGCTTGGAGATATAATCATACAGCCGCTGGGCGTGTTCCTGATCATCGGCATAGGCATCCGCCACCCGCGCGAACAGATCCTGATACTTCTCACCGGGGAGCAGATAGCGATCGTCCAGCGTGTCCTTGCCGAACAGGGTCAGCAGTTCGTCGCGGGCGTGATCGGTCACGATCGTGAAGCGCCGCTCGGCAATCGCCTTGCTGTCTTCATACTTGGGCGCAGTCACCGCCTTGGCGAGCGTTTCCAAACCCAGCTGGGCGATCAGCTCGGCAGAACCGGCGTCACTCTTTTCCGTCATTGCCACTGCCGGACCACTGCCCGCCTCCTTCTTCGCAATCACTGGTGCCTCAGCTACCGCAATCGCGTCGTCAACCTCAGCCATCGTCGGCTCTACTCCGTTCCTGAAATCCACTTACGCCCCCAGCCCCAAAATCTGTTACCCAAGCGAAACCCGCGCCCCGCGATGTTCCGTATTCGTTCGAATCGGCAAGCAAGCAACTAGTCTAGCAAACTACGGCACGTTCCGGGAAAAAACTTATCCCGGATTTGTCCCCGGACCGGCTTGCAGAGGGAACTTCATAGATCCGCATCCCCACTGATAGCGCGGATCGCGCTTCGTGGGCTAAAACTAGGACTAGATGGCCCCCCAATTGCCGTACCACTACCTATAGTGCCCCAACCAGTTTTGCGCGCAAGAAGTAAATTGGCCAGTAACCATGATCGGGGGTTGCGGGACGCTCTGATCGGCCTGCTGCAATGCAGCGACGCGCGGGAAAGTCTGGACTGCCGGGCAGCGCAAGAGTCAAAGTGAATCAGTGAAAAAATTTATGTCGGTGGACAGCGCTGCCGGGCAGTTGACTTAGGATAGAATCAGCCCCGGCAACGAAATTGCGTCGGACACTTTCCGGCCGGCGCAACCGGGGCTAGGCTTGGGATTAAATCAGGAGAACCACACCCATGTTCAATATCATCGGCGCAATCATCAGCGGTCTGTTTATCGGCGCGCTGTCACGGTTCTTTTATCCGGGCGATGTGCCGATGGGCTGGGGGATGACGATCCTGCTCGGCGTGGGCGGCTCGCTGCTGGCGGGCCTGATCGCCAACCGCGGCTCGGGCCAAGGCTTCAACCGCGCCGGCTGCCTTGCCTCAGTGCTGGGCGGCATGGCGCTGATCTTCATCGGCCGCTATTTCGGCTGGGGCTGAAATTCGAGACTAAACCGCAACCTCGGCAATCTTGCCGACAATCTCATCGACCAGTTCCAGCGGCAGATCGTGCCCCATGCCGGGGATCAGATGCAGCTTTGCGCCTGTGATGCTGGCGGCGGTATCCCTGCCGCCTTCCACTGGCACCAGCGGATCCGCTAACCCGTGGATCACCAGCGTCGGTGCGGTGATTTTGCGGAGCAGTTCGCGCCGATCGCCATCGGCCACGATCGCCGCCATCTGCCGCAGCGCGCCGATCGGATGAAAGCTGCGGTGAAAGTCCAGCTCGGTCTTTTCGCGCAGCCGCGCTTCGGGCGCGGGAAAAGACGGGCTGCCAACTGCGCGGGCCGCTTTGACCCCGAATTCGACGATATTGGCCAAATCCGCTTTGAGCGGCCGATCAGTCAGCACCGCCATTGCCTCGGGCGTGGCGCGCGGGAGGCCGCGCCTGCCGGTGGTCGACATGACCGAAGTGAGCGAGCGGGTCCGCTCCGGATAGCGCGCCGCGACATGCTGCGCGATCATCCCGCCCATCGAGGCCCCGACGATATGGGCGCGCTCGATCTTCAGCGCATCGAGCAACCCGACCGCATCATCGGCCATATCGGAGAGATAATAGGCCAACTGCGGCCGCATTCCGAACAGGCGCGTGAGCACTACCCTTGGCAGACTCGGCTTGCCCGCTTGGTCAAAATGGGTCGAAAGCCCGATATCGCGATTGTCATGGCGGATCACGTAATAGCCGCGCGCGACCAGCGCATCGACCAGTTCGATCGGCCACCGGGTCAGCTGCATCCCCAGCCCCATGATCAGCAGCATCGGCTGATGCGCCGGATCGCCGTGGGTTTCATACTCGATCTTGATGCCATTGGCAGTGACTTGCGGCATTCGGGTTCCTTATGTGATCGGTCTGTCCCCTCAGGGAACCAGCACCGTGTCTTTGGCCAGCTTCAGCGTCTTGGGATAATCGAGGATGAAATGCAGCCCCCGGCTCTCTTTGCGTTCCAGCGCCGAGCGGACGATCAATTCGGCGCTTTGCAGCAGATTGCGCAGCTCGATCAGGTCGGTCGAAACGCGGAAGTGGCCGTAGTAATCCTCGATCTCGGTATTGAGCAGGCGGATCCGGTGGGCGGCGCGTTCGAGCCGCTTGGTGGTGCGGACGATCCCGACGTAATTCCACATGAAGCGGCGGATTTCGGTCCAGTTCTGCTGGATGATCACTTCTTCGTCCGAATCGGTGACCCGGCTTTCGTCCCACGGGCGCACCGGCGGGGGCGCAACGAACTCGCCCCAGCGGGCCAGAATATCCGCTGCTGCCGCCTCGCCGAACACGAAACATTCGAGCAGGGAGTTGGAGGCGAGGCGGTTGGCCCCGTGGAGCCCGCTTTCGGTGCATTCGCCCGCCGCATAAAGCCCTGGCAGATCGGTCCGTCCGGTCAGGTCGATGATGATGCCGCCGCAGGTGTAGTGCTGCGCGGGGACGACCGGGATCGGCTCCCTGGTCATATCAATCCCCAGCCCGAGCAGCTTTTCATAGATGTTGGGGAAGTGGCCCTTCACGAACTCCGGGTCTTTGTGGCTGATATCGAGGTGGACGAAATCGAGCCCGTCGCGCTTGATCTCGGCGTCATTGGCACGGGCAACCACATCGCG
>JANLQQ010000152.1:0-7391 GCA_031367905.1 Novosphingobium sp. | reverse complement strand
CTTGGCAGCGGGAGCAGCCGTATCTTCGGCTTCGATCGCGGCCTGCAGCTCGTCCTTAGTTACGGTGCGCTCGGTCACTTCAGCTTTGTCGAACCGGAAATCGACGACCTTGTCTTCATACAGCGGCGCACGCAGCTGGGCGGCGGCGAGCGGCTCGTTCTGGATATATTCCATGAACCGCTGGCGGTCTTCGGCGCGGTACTGCTGGGCGGCTTGCTGCATCAGCATGCCCATTTCCTGCCCGGTCACTTCGACGCCGTTGGCCTGGCCGATTTCCGAGAGGAGCAAGCCAAGGCGGACCCGGCGCACGGCGATGGCGCGGTAATCGTCCTTCTCGGCCTCGATTTCAGCCAGCGCAGCCACGGGATCTTCCTCGTTGCCGACTTCCTGGGTGAGCTGCTGCCAGATCTGGTCGAACTCTGCCTCGACCATGGTCGGCGGCACGTCAAAGCTGTGCCCAGCAGCCAGCTGATCGAGCAGCGCGCGCTTCATCTGGGTGCGGGTCAGCCCTGCAGTTTCCTGCTCTAGCTGGCCGCGCAGCAGGCCCTTCAATTGATCGAGACTTTCCAGGCCAAGCGTCTTGGCGAAATCCTCGTCGATCCTGGTTTCGCCGGCGATCTTGACCGCTTTGACCGTGATGTCGAAAGTGGCGTCCTTGCCCTTCAGTTCGGCGGCCTGATAGTCGGCTGGGAAAGTTACGGTGATAACCGTCTCGTCGCCGGCCTTCACGCCGACCAGCTGCTCTTCAAAACCGGGGATGAAGCGGCCCGCGCCCAGTTCCAGCGCCTGATCCTGCGCGGTGCCGCCTTCAAACGGCACGCCGCCAATCTTGCCGAGGAAATCGATGATCAGCTGATCGCCGTTCTCAGCCTTCTTGCCTTTCTTCGCGTCGACAAAGCTTTTGGAGCCCGAGGCCAGCTTGGCCACTTGGTCATCGACTTCGGCATCGCTGACTGGAACGACCAGTTTTTCCAGCTTCAGGCCATCGAGCGTGGGGGCTTCGATCGTCGGCAGCACTTCCAGCGCGACCGCCAGCTCGGCATCCTTGCCTTCTTCGTAGCCGTCACCCAGCGAAACCTGCGGCTGCATCGCAGGGCGCAGCTGGTGCTTGGCCATCAGGCTGTCCATCGCTTCGCGAATCGAGGTGTTGAGTGCTTCCTGATGGAGCGATGGACCGTGCATTTTCTTGAGCAGATTGGCCGGAACCTTGCCGGGGCGGAAGCCGGGCATCCGCACGGTCGGGGCAATCTTCTTGACCTCACCCTCGATCCTGGCGGCGATATCCTTCGCCGCAATCGTCACCGTATAGGCGCGCTTCAAACCTTCGTTGGTGGTCTCAACAATCTGCATGATAATGAAAGCCTTCTAAACCTTGTGCTGCTGCGACCCGTGCTGCGGCGGTGGGCCTGAGCCCAAGCGAAACTGGTGCGGGCGAAGGGACTCGAACCCCCACATCTTACGATACTGGTACCTAAAACCAGCGCGTCTACCAATTCCGCCACGCCCGCTGACCGACGAAGCCATAAAATAAGCCGCTGGCCCATAGTGGGCCTATCGCAAAAGGGCAAGCGCCGTGGGACTTGTAGTATGCCGGTTCACGACCAAATACAGCTGTATTGAAAGGACCGTACCCCATGGCCACCCAGCCCGAGCCGAAGCCAAACCGGATCAACCCCCAATCACCGCCCGAATCGCCCGCTCGGCCCGCTCCTCCCGAAACTCCGCCCGGAAGCCCCGGCGAGGCCGAGCCGCTGGCTCCGGATTATGACCAGCCGGGCACCCATCCCGACGAGGTTTAGGGGCTCTGGTCAGCTAAGGCCGAACAACGCCGCGATCCTGGCGATCAGGCCCAGTTCCCCGCGCGGTGACAGACTTTGTTGGCCCACCGAGGCCGGGCATTCGAGGCAATAAGCCTGGGCGCCGCGCGCGCCGAGCAACCGCTCGACCTCGCCCAGCGCTTGCCCGACCAGCGCGCGCTGGTCGATCGCGGCCATGCTCACAAAGTCCCGGCCCTCAGCCGGCGCGCTGTCCTCTTCATCGCCGACGAACGCGCTCAGCATCGAGCCATAGGGATTGACGTCCTGCCCCCTGAACTCGGCGTGCCAGGCCCCATCCTTGAGGCCGGCCTGCTTGGCGGCATAGGCCAACGCTTCGTCCAGCCCGCCAAACTGATCGACCAGGCCGTTCTGCCGGGCAGTGCCGCCATCCCAGACCCGGCCTTGCGCGACCCCATCTACTTGCTCGGGGGTCTTGCCGCGTGACTTGGCGACCAGGCCGATGAAACGGGCATAGCCGCTTTCAACATTGGCCTGGAGCATCGCATCCACCTCAGGCGTGAACCCGGTCAGAATATCCGGCTGGCCGGACAGCGGCGTGGTCCGCACCCCATCACCATTGACGCCGTAATCCGCCAGCACCCGCTCAAAGCTTGGAATCACTGCGAAAATCCCGATTGAGCCGGTGATAGTGCCTGGTTCTGCAAAGATCCGCGCTGCCGGGGTCGAGACCCAGTACCCGCCGCTGGCCGCCAGATTGGCCATCGAGACCGTCACCTTTTTGCCGCCGCGCCCGCTCGCCTTGAACCGTTCCAGCGCGGCCCGAATCGCCTCGGATGCCGTCACCGAACCGCCGGGCGAATCAACCCGCAGCACCAGCGCGGGCGCATCTTCACTGCTCACCTCATCGATCAGCCGCGCGATCCGGTCACCGCCGGCAGTACCGGGGCCGGCCTTGCCATCAACAATCTCACCGGCAACTGTAATTACCGGGATCGCATCGCCGGGCGAGTTGGGCGGATTAGCGGCCAGCCAGGCCTTGTAATTGGTGTGGGCAAATTTGCCCGGCAGCGCATCAAGCGGGTCCTTGCCCACGATCTGGGCCACGCGGGCTCCGAAATCAGTCCGGTTGCCGATCCGGTCAACCAGCCCGGCCATCTTGGATGCCTCGGCCGAATTGCCTTGTGCCGCCTTGAGCCAGCCGATCGGATCGCCGGTGACGCGGGCGATATCCGCCCCCGGCCGGGCCTTGGCGAGATCGGTCTTCCAGACATCCCAGAGCGACGCATAGAGCGCGCGGCGCGCCTCCTTGGCAGGCTCGGACTGCTCGTTGCGCAGATAGGGCTCGACGTAATCCTTGAACGTGCCGACCCGGTAGACATGGGCGGTGATCTTGAGCCGTTCGAGCAGTTTGCCAAAATACAGATTGTGCCCACCCGGCCCCGCCACAAACGCGCCGCCCAGCGGATCGACCCAGACTTCGCTGGCATGGGCCGCCAGCATCATCCCATCGTCGACATAGGCCACCGCAAAGGTCAGCACCGGCTTCTTGGCCGCGCGGACCGTATCGAGCGCTGCCCCCACTTCTTGCATATGCACCAGTCCGCCGCCGGTAAACCGCGACAGATCCAGCACCACCGCCTTGATCCGGTCATCGCCTGCAGCGGCGCGAATCGACTGCGCCAGATCACGGGCGCGATATTCCTTGGTCGGTGCTTGCTGGGACAGCAGCTGTTCCAGCGGATTGGCCAGCGAAGGCTCTTCCACCACTGCGCCATCAAGCTTGATCAGCAGCGCGCCCTCTTGGACCTGCGCGGCGTTGGGCCGGCCGGTCAGCGCGGCGTAGAGCAGCCCAAAGAACAGCAGGAGTAACAGCAACGCCAGTCCATCCTTGATGGCGACCAGCAGATGCCAGACCTTGCGGGCGAATATCATGCGAACTCCTTTGCGCTTTGCCGCTATCTAGGGAGGGTTATCGCCAATGGCAAAGGTACTTGAGCAATTGGCCGGGTGCGACTAAAGCACTGCCTTTAATGACATCATCATATTCATCCGTGCCCTCCGCCAATTTCGGAGGTCGCTATCCGCCCGGTGCTGCGGCATTCCCGCAGCGTGACCTGCTCGGCCTGGCGGGCCTGGCCCCATGGGAGATCCTGTTCCTGCTCGACGAGGCGGAACAATGGGTCGAATTGAACCGCCAGCCGCACAAGCGCGACGACCGGCTGGCCGGGCTCACGATCATTAACGCCTTTTTCGAAAACTCGACCCGCACGCTGCTCTCGTTTGAAATCGCGGGCAAGCGGCTGGGCGCCGATGTAGTCAACATGCACGCGGCCCAGTCCTCGGTTAAAAAGGGCGAGACGCTGATCGACACGGCGATGACGCTGAACGCGATGCGGGCCGATGCAATGGTGATCCGCCACGGCAGTTCCGGCGCGGTCCAGTTGATTGCCGGCAAGGTCGATTGCCCGGTGCTCAATGCCGGTGACGGCCAACACGAGCATCCCACGCAAGGCCTGCTTGATGCGCTGACCATCCGCACCGCGCTGTTGAAGCAGGATGGCGGCGATTTCGGCAGACTGACGATCACGATCTGCGGCGATATCCTCCACAGCCGGGTTGCCCGCTCGAACATCCATTGCCTGACCACGCTGGGGGCCGAGGTGCGCGTTTGCGCTCCGCCGGCATTGATGCCAGCCGGGATCGAGCAGCTTAAAGTCACGCCGTTTTATGATTTCGATGCCGCGCTTGATGGCGCCGATGTAGTGATGATGCTGCGTCTTCAGCAGGAACGGATGCAAGGACAATTCATCGCCTCCGCGCGCGAATATCGCCACCTTTACGGCCTGACGATGGAGCGGCTGGCCAAGGCCAAGCCCACTGCGCTGGTCATGCATCCCGGCCCGATGAACCGGGGCGTGGAAATTGATAGCAATGTCGCCGATCTGGTTGGTCGTTCGGCAATTACACGCCAAGTGGAAATGGGTGTCGCGATCCGCATGGCCTGCCTTGATGTGCTGACCCGCAAAGCGCGGCGCGTGGAGGGCTGGTCTCTCCCGGAGGGCGGACGATGAGCATGGCGCAACCCCTGACCATCACCAATGGCCGTCTGGTTCTGGCCTCTGGCGAGCCCGCCACAGGTGCGATCCGCTGCCACGGCGGACTGATCACCGCGCTGGGCAAGGTAACGCCCCAGAATGGCGACCGGATTGTAGATGCCAAGGGCGC
The DNA here is from genome assembly GCA_031367905.1 of Novosphingobium sp. Taxonomy (GTDB): domain Bacteria; phylum Pseudomonadota; class Alphaproteobacteria; order Sphingomonadales; family Sphingomonadaceae; genus Novosphingobium. The sequence goes on along the minus strand of JANLQQ010000152.1, from coordinate 2,388 downwards.
GCTGATCGCTCCGGGTCTGGTCGATCTGGGCGTTTTTGCAATCGACAAACCTGCGTTCCATTTTGGCGGGATTACCCGCGCGGGCCTGATGCCCGATCAAAGCCCGCCGCTCGATCATCCGGCGCGGGTGCGGTTTGCGGCCCAATCGGGCAAGCCCGATCTGTGGGTTCATCCGCTTGCCGCCGCGACCCGGGGCCTTGAAGGCGCGCAACTGGCCGAGCTGGCGCTGATGCGCGATGCCGGCGCCCGGGCGGTCAGCACCGGACGGCACTGGATCGCCGATTCGGGCACGATGCTGCGGCTGCTGCGCTATGCGGCGATGCTTGGGCTGGTCGTTGTCGCCCACGCCGAGGATGGCGGGCTGATCGGCTCGGCGGTCGCTACCGCTGGTGAAACTGCCACCAGGCTTGGGCTAGCTGCGGCCCCGGCCGAGGCTGAGGCACTGGCAATTGCCCGCGATATCGCGCTGGCTGAGCTGGCCGGCGCACGGCTGCATGTCCGCCAGGTGACCACTGCGGCTGGCCTCGCGCTGATCCGCGTGGCCAAGGCGCAGGGGCTGCCGGTGACTGCTGGGGTAACCCCCGCGCATTTCATGTTGTCGGATATTGCCACTTCCGATTTTCGCACATTTGCGCGCCTTTCCCCCCCGCTTCGCGCTGAGGCAGACCGGCAAGCGGTGCTGGCTGCGCTGGCCGACGGGACTATCGACGTCATTTCATCCGGCCATGATCCGCGCGGGCCAGAAGACAAGCGCCTGCCGTTTGCCGATGCCGAACCGGGAATGGCTGGAGCCGAAGTGTTGCTGCCGTTGACATTGGGGCTGGTCCGCGACGGGGTGATCGATCTGGCCCATGCCTTTGCCCTGCTGGCCACCAATCCGGCAGCGCTGCTGGGGGTCAATGCCGGGCGGCTGGAAGTGGGCGCAGAGGCCGATCTCGCATTGATTGAGCCCGACCGGCCATGGATCGTCGATGCCGACAAAATGGCCGCCAGTGCCGGCAATACCCCATTTGACCGACAGCCCGTGCAAGGCCGCGCCACTGCGCTGTTCAAGGGCGGCGCGCCGGTTGAATCATAGAAAAACCCCCTCCGTCTGCACGAAGGGGGCAAATCGTTATCAAGAGACCGAAAGTTTAGCGGCGCGCCAGTTTTGTGGCCGTGCTGCTGCGCGCCAGTGACGGCTTGTCCGCCACGGTTGCCCGGGCCGGTAGTGCCGAATAGGCAAAGCAAACGCCGCCCCGCGCTTTGACGCTTGAGCACATGCCCGAAGCCGATCTGGCGTCAAACCCTGCCGCTGCAACGCGCCAGAAGTTCTTGCCATGCACCACCGCAGGGGTGATCGCCATGCGATAGCTGCGCAGGCTGGGATTGCGCTTGGAAAAGATTCCCCAAGCCCGGCGGGCACCCTGCGGACTCGCAAAGCTGCCCAGCTGAACCAAATGCGAACCCTTGGCCCGTGCAGCGCGCGGCTTGGCTACTGACGCATTGTAGGTCACGCGGGCAGGAGCCGCACGAACCGGCTCGACCGAAGCGGTGCGGACTGCACTGCTGGGCACTGACTGGACCACGGGAGCTGCAACAAACGCCTGGTCGAAGTTCTCGACCGGGGCAGGCGGCGGAGTGGCTGCTGCCAGTTCGACCGGCGGCTGATCGGCAACTGCAACCGGCGCCGCTGCTTCGGCGGCGAGCTGCTGCGTGGCGGGCGAAGCATTGAGTGCCAGCGATTGCGGCTGCCCCGGATCGCTGCGCACCGGCACGGTCAGCAAAGTGGCAACCCGTTTTTGGTAATCCTCGGGCCGGGCCTGCATCGCCCAGTCGCTGATCCGTGCATCGACCTTGTCGGCCGGAAGATCCTGCGCGACCATCAGCCGCGCTTCACGCCAACGTCCGTCGAGCGCAAAGGCATAGGCCAGGTTCTGGCGAATCTTCGCAGAAGGCTCACTGTTGCGCACCGCATCGTTCAGCACAGCGACCCCGCGCGAGGTTTCGCCCGCCAGTGCCAAAGCCAGACCAAGATCGCTGGCCGGAATGGCATCGCGCCAATCATTCAGAATCGCAACTGCGTCCTGGTTGCGACCCGCTGCGACATTGGCCAGCGCCAGCGCCAGCGCAGTGCGCGCGCTGTTATCCCCCAATTCCATGGCATCATCGAACGTTGTTACCGCCGAATCAAACCGACCGGCCCGCAGATAGGCATTTCCAAGTAGCGTCCGGTAGGCAGGATCACGCGGGGACGCTGCGACAACAGCTTCGGCCAGCGAGATTGCCTTGTCGATCTTGCCCTTGCCTAGCGCGATCTGGGCCTCGCTGGCGGTTGTGTCGGCGCCCGGTTTGGCAGTGGCGACAGTGCCTGCGGACATCAACGCGGCAACGGCCACGCCGGCAAGG
>JANLQQ010000119.1:0-3071 GCA_031367905.1 Novosphingobium sp. | reverse complement strand
TGTTCGCCAGTGCGGCGAACAGACAAATGACGACCAGTAAGTTGAACGGGAAGGTCAAAGACCAAGACATACTCAGATCGATGACGGGATCAGCCTGGGTCAAGGCCAGACGCATCGCTGCAGGCACCGCAATGTAACTGGCGCTGGCACACAGCACCCCAAACGCCGCTGCGGAACCGGGATCAAGTCCAATAGCAGTGCCGATAACAACGCCAATCGTACCATTGACCAGCGGGAAGACGATTGCCAGCACCGCCAGGCGCCAGGTCAGAGCGCGGGCATCGAGCAGCCGCCGTGCGGCGATCAGACCCATGTCGAGCAGGAACAGGCACAGCACGCCCTTGAAGCCGCTATCAAACAGCGGCTTCACCTCGGCAAAGCCCTTGGGGCCGGCGATTGCGCCGATTGCGAAACTGCCCAGCAACAGCACGACCGATGCGTTGAGGAATACCTCACGCCATAATTCGCCCCGCTCATGCCCTGCGCCTGCTTGGCCTTTCCGGGCCAGCAGCAAGCCGGAGAGAATTGCCGGAGTTTCCATCACGGCCAGCACTGCCACCATATAACCGGCGGGCGGCATTGCCATTAAGCCCAGAACTTCGTTGGCGGTAACAAATGTCACTACGCTAACGGAGCCATAATGGGCTGCAACAGCACCGGCGTTGATCTGATCCAACCGGGCAAACTGGCGCAGCGCCGCGTAGGCGAACAGCGGTATCGCAAGACTGGCCGCAATCCCTGCCAGCAAGGCAAATGCAATTTCTGCGTCGATCCCGGATTTTGCAACGGCCACCCCGCCTTTAAGGCCAATTGCGGCCATCAGGTATAGCGACATGCCTTTGGCCATCGCTTCTGGAATGGCGAGTTCGGACCGCAGGGTTGCGGCCAGCAGTCCGAGCAGAAAAAACAGAACGACCGGCGAAGTAAAAGTCGTGAGCGCCACATGGTCCATGAGCTTTCCGCTAACCGCAACGACATTTCAGTGCAAGCTGGAAGACCCTGTCACTAGCAAATGTGAGCCATTGGCAAATGGGGGCAACGTCACTAGATCAACCCTTGATGACAGCTTTTGTAACGATCCCCGCGCCCCCCCCGGAACGCCAGCGCAAGCCGGACTGGATCAGGGTCAAGGCGCCGACCAGCAAAGGCTATGGCGAGACCCGCCAGCTGATGCGCGATCTGGGGCTCAATACGGTCTGTGAAGAAGCGGCCTGCCCCAATATCGGCGAATGCTGGACCAAGAAACACGCTACTGTGATGATCCTGGGTGATGTTTGCACCCGCGCCTGCGCCTTTTGCAACGTTAAGACCGGGATGCCCCGTGCGGTCGATCCGCTCGAGCCAGAGCATGTAGCGATCGCTGCCGCCAAGCTGGGGCTTGAGCATATCGTCATTACTTCGGTTGACCGGGATGACCTGCCCGATGGCGGCGCCAGCCAGTTCGTCAAAGTGATCGAAGCGCTGCGGCGGACAACCCCTGGCACCACGATCGAGATTCTTACTCCCGATTTCCGCAACAAGATGGAAAGCGCGGTCGAATCGATCGTGATTGCGGGTCCAGATGTTTATAATCACAATCTGGAAACAGTGCCGCGGTTGTATCCGACGATCCGGCCCGGTGCGCGGTATTACGCTTCGCTGCGGTTGCTTGAACAGGTCAAGCGCCACGATCCTGGGCTATTCACCAAGTCCGGCGTAATGCTGGGGCTGGGCGAGGAACGGCTCGAAGTGCATCAGGTGATGGATGATATGCGCTGCGCCGAAATCGATTTCCTGACCATGGGGCAATATCTTCAGCCCACGCCAAAGCATGCCAAAGTGATCGATTTCGTTACCCCGCAGGCCTTTGCGGCCTATGGCGCGATTGCCCGGGCCAAGGGTTTTCTGCAAGTCGCTGCCAGCCCGCTGACCCGTTCAAGCTATCACGCCGGCGATGATTTCAAGCAAATGCGCGCAGCACGCGAAATCCAGCTCTCAAAAGCACGCTGATGCCTGGTATCCGTGAAGTGCGGCGAATGCCGTGGTCGGCTGAGCAGATGTTCGATCTGGTCGCCGACGTTGGCCGCTATGGCGAATTCCTGCCGTGGGTGGTGGCGACCAGAGTCCGCTCTGACAGCGAAACCGAAATGATTGCTGACATGCTGGTTGGATTCAAGGCCTTGCGTGAAAAGTTCACTTCGCGGGTTGAAAAGCGCCGGGCGGAACTGATCAAGGTCCACTATGTCGATGGTCCGCTGCGCGATCTCGACAATGTCTGGGCGTTTTCCGCTTGCGAAGGCGGCGGCTGCGAAGTGCAGTTCAGCGTTGAGTTCACGTTTCGTAACGCCATGTTTGAACGGCTTGCCGGACAATATTTCGACCGGGCGTTCCGCAAGATGGTTGGCGCGTTCGAAGCCCGCGCCGAAGCGCTTTACGGCAGCAGCAATTCCAGTGCGACCAGCGTCGCCTGATAGCGCACCTCGGCGCGGCTGGTGGCTTCTAGCAGCCGCTCCTCGGCCATTACTTCGTCACTGCCCCGGATTGCCCGGGCGAAGACAACCGTACCGACCGGCTTTTGCGCATTGCCGCCATCAGGCCCGGCAATCCCGCTGATTGCGACGGTCACATCGGCCCGGCTGTGCTTTAAGGCACCTTGCGCCATCGACCACGCGCAAGCGATCGAAACCGCACCAAAAGTGTCGATTATATCGCTGGAAACGCCAAGCATTTCTTGTTTGGATTCGTTCGAATAAGTTACGAAACCGCGGTCCAGAACCGCGGATGATCCGGCAATTTCGGTAATTGCTGCGGCAACCAGCCCGCCGGTGCAGCTTTCAGCCAGTGCAATTCTGCGCCCGGCCGCGCGGTTTTCTGCAACCACTCGGCCCGCCAGCGCAATCACCTCATCAGGAAGCAGGTTGTCACCCATCAAGTGTTACAGATACTGAATTGACCGACCCTGGCTTTGCCGTCTTTGGCCCCCAAACCAGCGGCCAGCCCGATCAACTCTGCAGTATTTTCGGCGGGGAGGGGGGCAAGCAACTTGACCAGCCGGTCCACCGCGCAGCAGCGCGTCGGCGGCAATTGATGGC
>JANLQQ010000095.1:0-12807 GCA_031367905.1 Novosphingobium sp. | reverse complement strand
GACAACCCCGACCTTGACATCATCGCGGTCGGGCAGACCAAGGTGTTCCTTGGGGGTGACGTAACACAGCATCGCCGTGCCGAACCAGCCGATCATCGCTGCGCCGATCCCGCTGGTGATGTGATCGTAACCCGGCGCAATATCGGTGACGAGCGGCCCGAGGGTGTAGAAAGGAGCCTCGCCGCAGACCGCAAGCTGCTTGTCCATATTCTCCTTGTTCTTGTGCAGGGGAACATGGCCTGGCCCCTCGATCATCACCTGAACGTCTTGTGCCCAGGCGCGCTTGGTCAGCTCGCCCAGGGTGTAAAGCTCGGCGAACTGGGCTTCGTCATTGGCATCGGCAATCGATCCGGGGCGCAGGCCATCGCCCAGCGAATAGGCGATGTCATAGGCCTTCATGATCTCGGTAATCTCGTCAAACCGCTCATACAGGAAGCTCTCCTTGTGGTGGGAGAGGCACCATTTGGCCATGATGCTGCCGCCGCGCGATACGATCCCGGTGACGCGCTTGGCGGTCATCGGAATATACGGCAGGCGCACCCCGGCGTGGATGGTGAAGTAATCGACCCCCTGTTCGGCCTGTTCGATCAGCGTATCGCGGAAGATCTCCCAGGTCAGATCCTCGGCCACGCCGCCGACCTTTTCCAGCGCCTGATAGATCGGTACGGTGCCGATCGGCACGGGGCTGTTGCGGACGATCCATTCGCGGGTGTCGTGGATGTTGCGGCCGGTGGAGAGGTCCATCACCGTATCCGCGCCCCAGCGGATCGACCAGACCAGCTTGTCGACTTCGCTGGCGACATCGCTGGCAACCGCCGAGTTGCCGATATTGGCGTTGATCTTGACCAGGAAATTGCGGCCGATCGCCATCGGCTCGCATTCGGGGTGGTTGACGTTGCTGGGGATGATCGCCCGGCCGCGCGCCACTTCGTCCCGCACGAATTCAGGGGTGACATGATCGGGGATGCTCGCGCCCCAATCCTGCCCGTCGCGGATATGACCCGCAATCGCGTCACGCCCGATGTTTTCACGGATCGCGACATATTCCATCTCGGGGGTGATGATCCCTTGGCGGGCATAATACATCTGGCTGAGATTCGCGCCCGCCTTGGCCCGCAGCGGACGGCGCAGCGCGGTGGGGAAGGCAGGGACGCCGCCCGAGCGATCCGGGCCGAGCTGGCCGTTATCCTCAGGGCGAACATCGCGCGGGGCATATTCCTCGACATCGCCGCGGGCGAGCTGCCAGTCGCGCCGGATCATCGGCAGGCCGGCAGCGATGTCGATCGTGGCGGCGGGATCGGTATAGGGCCCGGAAGTGTCATAGACATTGAGCGGCGGTTCCCCGCAGGACGGCTCCAGATCGATCGCCCGCATCGCAACCTGAATTTTTGGGTTTCCAGGGGCCGCGACATAAATCTTGCGGCTGCCCCGGATCGGCCCGGTGGTGACGCCTATCTCTAGCTTGGAATTAATGTCGGCCATGATGCGCTCCTGTGGACGGATCGGAGGAGCGCATGTGCGGCAACCCTCCCTCCGCCCGGACTAACGGGTTCAGGTTCAACGGGTCGCAGGCCGTTACGCCCACCTCTCAGTCACACGACTCCCCGGGGATGGCTGGACATTAGGGCAGAGGCTCCGCACAGTCCAGCATTGACCATGCTCTACCGCCTCGATGCCAGTGCCGCTCAAGTGGCAGCGCGCTTTTCGGCGCGGGCTGGGGATGATCCGTGGGAGCCGGGCCATATCGCGCCGGGCAGTTTCGCCCCTGCGATCACTAATGGGCGCGAGTTCATCGCCGGCCCGTGCCCGGCTGGCGAGCAGGCCCGGCGGATGATCCCGCGGCTGTGGGGCGTGCCGCCGCCTCCTGCTGCCGGTGACACGGGCCGCGCTGTGCTGACGGTGCGCAATCTCGAAAGCCCGTTCTGGATCGGCAATTTGCGCAACAGCGAGTTCCGCTGCCTGATCCCGGCGACGAGCTTTATGGAATGGGGTGCCGGGCGCGACACGGAAGGCAAGCGGCGGCAGTGCTGGCTTGGCGTGGCCGATCAGCCGATCTTTGCCTTCGCCGCCGTTTGGAAAGACAGCGAGGTGCCGAGCTTTGCCCTGCTGACCTGCGAGGCCAATGCCGCATTGCGCGCCGAGGGCTGCGAGATCATGCCGGTGATCCTTCCGCCCGATCGCACCGCTCACGATCTGTGGCTGCGGAGCGAGTGGGGCCGGGCCCAGAAACTGGTTGCGCCCTATTCCTCGTCACTGATGGTGAAGCGAAGCGGGCGACGCTAGAACGTATAGGCCATCCCGGCCCCGAACAGCCACTGGCTGGCGCTGCCCCGAATGGAGGTGATCGGGCTTTGCGCCGCGCGGCCATAGAGCCGCGACCAGCCCAGCCCACCGACCACCGCCAGCCCACCATTGCGCAGATTGCCGTCCAGATCATAGCCCACAAAACTGCGCAGACCGATATTCTTGAGCCCGCCCCTGGCAGTGAACACCGGCAGTCCGCTGGCCAGGCTGCCCGCCGGGCTCACCGCAAAATTATAGTTGGCGTATTGCGTGTCAACGATGTCCGCTGCTGCTGACAGGCCAAATACAGCCGCCTCGCTGAGCGGGGTGAAATAGCTGAGCGAGGTTGAGACCACCGTGCCCCCGCCATAACCGGTCGCATCCCAGCGGATATCGGCGCTGAGCGTCAGCGTATCCACCCCGGTCACCAGGCGTTTCATGGTGACGCTGCCAGCCACCCCAGCCTCAATCGTGCCCTTGATCTTGCCGAGTGCCGCGACCACCGGATCCTTGATATGAGCGGTACGATTGCCGTGCCAGCGCGCGACCGGACCCAGCCCAAAGCCGAACCGGGAGTCCTTTCCATCTGGCACGAAATCAAGCGAGATCCCGCCCGAACGCGCCCCGATCCCGATGCCGGCAATCCGTCCGGTTACCCCGCCCGCGCCGATAAGTACGTTGTTGTCCGAACCTTCGTAACTCGGCACACTGGCAACCCCCAAGCCGACGATCAGATAGTCGCCCGAAAAGGCATCCTGTTCGGGTACCGGATCGGTCACTTCCTGCGCTGCGGCCGGGATGGCAGCGAGCAGAACGGGAAACAGCAGGCCGGCTCGCAAAAATCCTCTACGCATTCAATCCGGTCCTCATGCGAGATATGCGGCGACCACAGTTCTCGAGCCTGGTGTGCTATGCGCAGGGTCACCAAAGCGTAAGCGTCCGCTCGGCGGGGCGGGCCGTAGATAAGCCAAAGCGAGTCTGCGCGAGCAGCCAATATCGGCAATTTCGTCGGTTCAGGCCGGGACAGCCTCCGCTGGCTGTGCGGCGGAGGCTGGTTTGCCATCATACAGAAATTCCGGGCCCGTCAGGTCAATCTGCGGGAACGCATCTTTTTCGGCCCAGTAATCCTGATTATGCCGCCAGACAGGATTAGTGCCGCGACGCGGCATTTGATCGAGCCCGCGCTTGAGATAGCCGGGGTTAAAGTTGTCCTCCTCGATCCATGGCAGGATCGCCATGCCCTGATCTTCGGACCGCAGCGCAACCTCGATCCGGTGGGCACCGAGCTTGTCCATCTGATTCAACAGGTTGCAGACAAAATCACCCTGCATATCGACCCGCAGCGTCCAGCTCGCCCGGAAATAGCCCATCACCCAGGCCATGTTGGGAACAGCGGTGAACATCATCCCGCGATAGGTCACGGTATCATTCCATTTGACCGGCTGGCCATCGACGCTGAACGGAATGTCACCCATCACCGAAAGGCGGAAGCCGGTGGCGGCAACGATGATATCCGCTTCGATTTCTTCGCCCGAGGATGTGCGCACGCCGGTTGGGGTGAAACGATCGATCGTGTCGGTCACCACAGTCAGTTTGCCGGCCGCGGCGGCCTGGAAAATATCGCCATCAGGCACAAAGGCCAGGCGCTGCTGCCAGGGGCGGTATTTGGGCGTGAAGTGCGGCTCGAATTCGAAATCGGCCCCGCCATACTCGCGGATAAGCTCTTTCAGCTCATCGAACACGACATCGGGCTCGGTCTGGCAGCGTTTGGTCATCAGATCCATGTCATGCATGATCTGGGCGCGGACCACCCGGTGGATAGTCGGCTCGTCGATCCCCACTTCGCGCAGCCGATCAGCCAGTTCATTGCGGTTGGCACTGCAGAAATAATAGGTGGGCGAGCGCTGGAGCATAGTCACATGCGCAGCCGTTTCGGCAAAGGCCGGGATCACCGTCGCTGCGGTTGCGCCAGAACCGATCACCAGAATGCGCTTGCCGGCATAATCGGTCTCGGGGTCCCACAGCTGGGCGTGAACAAACTGGCCTTGATAGTCCGGCAGACCGGCCCAATCGGGGATGTAGGGCTGTTCGTGATCGTAATAGCCCTGGCACATCCACAGGAAATTGCAGGTGAAGCGTTCGGTCGCGCCATTTTCCCGCTGGGTCGCCTCGACCGTCCAGAGATTGTCTGCGCTGGACCAGCTGCACTGCGAAATCCGGCGGCCATAACGGATATGCGGGGCAATCCCGTTCTCCTCGATTACTTCGCCCATATATCTGAGGATTTCCTCAGCGCTGGCGATCGGTGCACCGATCCACGGCTTGAACCGGTAGCCGAAAGTATAAAGATCGGAGTCTGACCGCACACCGGGATATTTATGCGTATCCCAAGTGCCGCCAAAAGTGTCCTTCATTTCAAGGATCGCATAGCTCAGCTGCGGGCATTGATCCTGCAAATGGTAAGCTGAACCAATCCCCGAAATCCCCGCGCCGACGATCAGCACATCGATATGGGTTACGGGTAAGCTTGTAACAGCATCCATGACACTCTCCTGCAAAGGACTTAATCACGCGATTAAACGCTAGTTCGTCGGCTCTGCCAAGAGAGTAAATGATGTGCATCAAACCGTCGCCTGCCAGACCTTGATCGCCTCGACCGGCCAGACCAGCATCAGCACGTTAAGGGTCAGATTGTCGCGGATCATGGCCAGAGTGAATAGTTCGAAGGCGATGGCCATGGCCATGCTGGCCTTCACCGGCAGGCGGCTGGCGAGCCAGAAACCGACTGCCATCCAGCCGATATCGGCCATTGAATTGACCAGGCTATCGCCGACATAGCCCCAGCTGACTGTCACTGCACGATAACGCTCGATGATGATCGGAGAATTCTCGAACAGTTCCCACGCCGCCTCGATCGCCAGCGCAATCGGCAGCGCCCAGCGCGCGGGCAAGCCGCCCAGCGGCTTCCACCGCCGCGACAACAGATGCGCCGCGCCATAGAACAGCAGACCGTGGATCACATGGCTGAAGCTGTACCAATCGCTGAGATGCTGGCTATTTTCAGCTGATTGCACCACCCCCCACCACAGTTTGACCGTGCCGCACTGGCAGATCGCGGGGCGGCCCATGGCAACCAGGATTGCCGCCGTGCCACAGAATACCACCAGGCTGGCTAGCGCGGCGCGGCGATTGGGCATCAGGCTGGTCATGCAGGTTCCTCAAATGGCGCGGCTGTATCGCCAGCCCCCAGTACCAGTTGCATGTAAAGCGTATCGAGCCAGCGCCCGTGTTTGCGGCCGATACTGCGCATCTGCCCGGTCCGCACAAATCCGGCGCGGGCGTGGAGTGCTTCGGAAGCCGGTGCCGCCCCGCCGATCACTGCGATCATCTGACGATATCCGCAATCGGTCGCCGCCTCGATCAGCGCCGCCAGCAGCGCGCTGCCGATCCCCGACCCCCGCAGATCGTGGCGAACATAGATGCTGTTTTCGCAAGCAAAGCGATAGGCCGGCCGATCGCGGAACTGGCTGGCGTAGGCATAGCCGACCACTTCCCCACAGGGACTTCGGGCCACCAGCCAGGGCGATCCGGCATCCAGCACCTTGGCCAGCCGCGCCGCTATCTCTGCCTCGCCGGGTGGTTCGGTTTCAAAACTGGCGGTACCATGCAACACATGATGCGCGTAGATCGCGGTAATCGCCGGGACGTCGGCCAGAGTGGCGGGTGCAAGGGTGGCAGGAATAAGCTCCATCACTGGGCAGCCTAACCGCAGCGGCCCGGTAAGGCCAGCCGCCTTGCACTACCCTGCCCTTGCGCTAAAGGCAGAGGGCAATGGACGAGCGCGACAGTGACATTATCATCGTGGGCGGCGGGCTGGCAGGCGGACTGCTGGCGCTGGCCTTTGCGCAGGCGCGGCCAGATCTGTCGCTGTTGCTGATCGAGCAGGGCAGAACCCTTGGCGGCAACCATTTGTGGTCATTCTTTGCCAGCGATATTGCGCCCGCAGACCAATGGCTGGTCGAGCCGCTGATCGTAGCACGCTGGGACCGGGGCTATTCGGTGCGCTTTCCGCGCAATTCTCGCCAGCTTTCCACCCCCTACCGGACCATCACCAGCGAGCGACTGGACGAGGTAGTGCGTGCCACTCTGGCCGACGGTGCGGTGCGGTGCGGGGTTGAAGTTGTCTTGATCGAGCAGACCCGCGTCACCCTGGCCAACGGCACCGAGATGACCGCAGGCGGGGTAATCGATGCAAGGGGCGCAGCCGGAATGCCGGGCATGCGCGGCGGCTGGCAGAAGTTCATGGGGCAGATGCTGCGCCTGAGCGCGCCCCACGGCCTGACCGGGCCGGTGGTGATGGACGCGCGGGTGAGCCAGCTGGACGGTTATCGCTTCGTTTATTGCTTGCCCTTCTCCGCCACCGAAGTGTTCGTCGAGGACACCTATTATTCCGATGACCCGGCGCTGGACCTCCAGCAGCTGGACGGGCGCATCGCCAGCTATTGCCAGTTGAACGGCTGGCAGGTGACTGCGGTGCTGCGCGAAGAAGCCGGCGTACTGCCGGTGGTTGCAGCGGGCAATTTCGCGCGCTTCTGGCCCGATCCCGGTAAATCTCCGGCCCGGGCCGGAGCGCGCGCAGGCCTGCTCCACCCGCTGACCAGCTTTTCGCTGCCGTTGGCGGTGCGTCTGGCGATCGATCTGGCCAGCTTGCCCGAAGTTACAGGTGCCGCGCTCGCCGCAGCCAGCTATAAGCATGCATATGCGCATTGGCGCCGCGGAGGATTTTACCGAATGCTTTCGACCATGCTGTTTGGAGCAGCCAGCCCCAAGCGCCGCTACAAGGTGCTCGAGCGGTTCTACCTCTTGCCGGTGGGGTTGATCGAACGGTTCTACGCCGGACGCTCCAGCTGGGCGGACCGGGCGCGGATCCTGATCGGCCGCCCACCGGTGCGGATCCTTGCGGCGCTGGCCAGCCTGATCGGTAAGGGCCGGCCGCTGGCGTCGCTCGATGACTCCGGAGTTCTGCGATGAGCCGCGCCTGTGTAATCGGCGCCGGCTTTGGCGGCCTTGCGCTGGCGATCCGGCTGCAATCAGCCGGGATCGAGACCACGGTGATCGAAGCCCGCGACAAGCCGGGCGGGCGGGCCTATTTCTGGGAACGTGAGGGCTTTACTTTCGATGCCGGGCCGACCGTGATCACCGATCCGCCTTGTCTGAAGGAGTTGTGGGAGCTTTCCGGTCACGACATGGCCGAGGATGTGACGCTGATGCCGGTCTCGCCGTTCTATCGGCTCAACTGGCCCGATGGCACCAACTTCGATTATTCGAACGATCCGGTTAATCTGCCGCGCGAAATTGCCCGGGTCGCGCCGGGTGATCTGCCCGGATATGAAGACTTTCTGCGTTATGCCGCAGGGGTTTACGAAGAGGGCTATGTCAAGCTCGGGCATGTCCCGTTCCTCGATTTTGCGAGCATGATCAAGGCTGCCCCGGCGCTGGCCAGATACCAGGCCTGGCGCAGCGTTTATTCGATGGTTTCCAGCTTTGTGAAAAGCGAGAAGCTGCGCGAGGCGCTCTCGTTCCACACCCTGCTGGTCGGCGGCAATCCGATGACCACCAGTGCGATCTATGCCCTGATCCACAAGCTGGAAATGGACGGCGGCGTGTGGTGGGCCAAGGGCGGAACCAACCAGCTGATTGCCGGGATGGTCAAGCATTTCGAGCGGCTGGGCGGCAAGCTGCGGCTCCATGATCCGGTGCTCCACATCCATACGGTGGGCAACCGCGTGACCGAGGTAGAAACCGCCAGTGGCTGGACCGAGCGGTTCGATGCCGTCGCCAGCAATGCCGATATCGTCCACAGCTACCGCGATCTGCTAAGCGATAGCCCGCGCGGCAAGCAGATGACGAAGAGCCTGACGAAAAAGCGCTATTCGCCCAGCCTGTTCGTGGTCACTTCGGCATTGAGGGCACCTGGCCGGGCATCCCGCACCACATGATCCTGTTCGGCCCGCGCTATAAGGGCCTGGTGGAAGACATCTATGAACACGGCGTGCTGCCGCAGGACTTCTCGATCTATCTCCACCACCCGACCGTGACCGATCCAGGCATGGCGCCCGAGGGCAAGAGCACCTTTTATGCCCTGATCCCGGTCGCCAATCAGGGCAAGCTGCCGATTGACTGGGAGCAGATCGGGCCGCTGCTGGAAAAGCGCATTCTGGATGAGGTCGGACGGCGGCTGATCCCCGATATCCATGACCGGATCGTGACCAAGTTCCACTATGCCCCGCGCGATTTCGCGCTCGATCTCAATGCGCATCTCGGCAGCGCCTTCAGCCTCGAGCCGATCCTGACCCAAAGCGCGTGGTTCCGTGGTCACAACCGCGATGACAAGATCGGCAATTTCTATCTGGTGGGCGCGGGCACCCATCCGGGCGCGGGGATTCCGGGCGTGGTCGGCAGCGCCAAGGCGACCGCCAAGCTGATGCTGGAAGATCTGCGATGAAACGCCTTGCGGTCTATTGCGGTTCAGCCTCCCCGGAGGATCCGCGCTATATCGCGCTGGCCCGCGAAGTGGGCGACACCCTGGCCACCCGCGGGATCGGCGTGGTCTATGGCGGCGGCAGGCTGGGGCTGATGGGCGCGCTGGCAGATAGCGCGCTGGCGGCGGGCGGCGAGGTGATCGGCGTAATCCCCGAAGCGCTGGTCAATTCCGAGGTGGCGCATCGCGGCTGCACCGAACTGCAGGTCGTTCCCGGGATGCACGAACGCAAGCTGGCCTTCACCAATCTGTCCGACGGTTTCCTGACCATTCCGGGCGGGGTCGGCACGATGGATGAGCTGTGGGAGGCGGTCAGCTGGGCGCAGCTGGGCTATCACGCCAAACCGGTCGGGCTGCTCAACGCCTTCGGCTTTTTCGATCATCTGCTCGCCTTCAATCACCATATGGCCGAGGTCGGCTTCATCCGTGCCGCGCATCAGGGCATCATCATTGCCGAGCATGAGCTTGATCTGCTGCTGACCCGGATGGCAGCGCATGAACCGCACACGCCGATATTTGCGATGAAGGCGAGCGATTTGTGACAGCCTCGGCGGACCGCAACGCCCTCCTGGTCCACGCCCGTGCCTCGATCATGCGCGGCTCGAAAAGTTTCGCCGCTGCCAGCCGCCTGTTTGACCGCACCACCCGCGAGCGGGTCTGGCTGCTCTATGCCTGGTGCCGCCGCTGCGACGATCTGGCCGATGATCAGGATCACGGCGGCGCAATGGGCGATCAGGCAGGCGCGCAGGACCGCCTCACCGCGATCCGCACCCTCACCGCCATGGCGTTAACCGGCGAGCCGACCGGCGATCCCAGTTTCGACGCTTTCGGCCTCGTCGCCCGTGAAACCGGAATAACCGCTCAGATGGCCGATGATGTCATCGCCGGTTTCGCGCTCGATGCAGCTGACTGGCGGCCGCGCAGCGAGGCGGACCTGATGCAATACTGCTATCATGTGGCTGGCGCGGTGGGGGTGATGATGGCGGTGGTCATGGGGGTTGATCCGGCCGACGAGGACACGCTTGACCGGGCCTGCGATCTGGGTCTTGCCTTCCAGCTTGCCAATATCGCGCGCGATCTGGACGAGGATGACGCGGCAGAGCGCTGTTATCTGCCGCTCGAATGGCTGGTCGAGGCGGATATTCCCCCCGGCGAACAGATGAAGCCGCATTATCGCCGCGCGTTGGTGCCGCTGGTCCACCGGATGTGCGAGCTGGAAAAGGCCTATGAAGCCTCGGCCCGGATCGGTGCGGGGCGGCTGAATTTCCGCCAGCGCTGGGCGGTGATGGCAGCGGCGGGCATCTATGGCGAGATCGCCCGTGCGGTCGACCAGGCCGGGGCCCATGCCTGGGATCACCGGGTGTCCACTTCCGGCCTCGCCAAGCTCTGGCATGTCGCCCACGGACTGTGGGAGGCAATCACCCCGCCGCCCAAAAGCCAGCTCCATCCTGAATGGCAGCGCCGCCAGCTTGCATCACACGCGCGCCGCGCCTAGGCGCGCTCTCGTCATGCATTCCTATCCCGCCCCCGCCCTTGCCCTGGTTGAACAGATGGCCCGCGCTGCCGCCGCTGATCCGGCACGCGCGGTGTCGTTTCAGGGCGCGCCCGGAGCCAATTCGCACCGCGCCGCGCTGGAAGCCGATCCGGACTGCCTGCCGCTGCCCTGCTTCAGCTTCGAGGATGCGCTGGAGGCGGTCAAGGATGGCCGCGCTGCCCGGGCGATCATCCCGATCGAGAATTCACAGCATGGCCGCGTCGCCGATATCCATTTCCTGCTGCCCGAAAGCGGGCTGAGCATCGAGGCCGAGCATTTCATGGGCATCACCCATGCGCTGATGGCGATCTCCGACGGGCCGTTCACTGCGGCCTATTCGCACCCACAGGCGCTGGGCCAATCGCGCTTCTATTTGCGGGAGCGCGGCATCGTGCCGATGGCCTATGCCGATACGGCAGGGGCAGCGGCGTTCGTTGCGGAACAGGGTGATCCGGCGGCCTGCGCCGTCGCGCCACTGATGGCGGCCGAGCTCTATGGCCTCAAAGTGATCGACCAGCAGGTTGAGGATGCGGCAGACAACACCACCCGCTTCGTGATGCTGGCACAGCAGCCGCTCGATCCCGCCACGCTGCAGGGCCGAGCGGCGATGACGACCTTCGTGTTCGAGGTGAAGAACATCCCCGCCGCGCTCTACAAGGCGATGGGCGGCTTTGCCACCAACGGCGTCAACATGACCAAGCTGGAAAGCTACCAGAAGGGCGCCAGCTTTTCCGCGACCACCTTTTACGCCGATATCGTCGGCGCGCCGGGGGATCCGGCGGTGGACCGGGCGATCGAGGAATTGGCTTTCCACTGCAAGGATTTGCGGATCCTTGGCAGCTATCCCCAGGGCCGTGCCAGAGGTTAGGGATTGGTTAGCTTGCGAAGGCCGATTACCCGTGCCACGTAGCAAGGGTGACGAAAGCCACTCCGGTCATTCAAGGCGCTGAAGCGGCGCACGAGGTCGCGCACGATTGGGTAGCAGTGCGCGCCTCCGCCGATATTCAATATGCCCCGGTGGCCCCGCCCAAGCCCCCGGCAACCCCGGCCTGGCTCGAGGCAATCGGCAAGTTCCTGCGCGAATTGTTTGAGCCGCTGGGCAGGGCGCTGGGCCTGTCTTGGCCGGTTCTGCAATGGATCCTGATTGCGCTGGCGGCGATCGGCATCCTGCTGATCGCGTGGCGATTGCTCGCCCCGCTGCTGATCCCGCGCCGCGCTGCCGTCGAACTTGTGGCCGAATGGACCCCCGATCGCGCGCGATCGCTGGCGCTGCTTGAGGATGCCGACCGGCTGGCCGCCGAAGGTCAGTTCGATGCCGCGACGCATCTGCTGCTGCGCCGCAGTGTGGCGCAGATTGCCGAGGCCCGGCCCGATCTGGTCCACCCCGCCAGCACCGCGCGCGAGATTGCCGGGCTTGGCGCCTTGCCCGAGCGGGCGCGGGCTGCCTTCGCGCATATCGCAGCGCGGGTAGAGCGCAGCCGCTTTGCCCTGCGCGGGCTGGACGCAGCCGACTGGCAGGCTGCGCGGGACGCCTATGCCGAGTTTGCGCTTGAGCAGCTGCCGGCGTGAGCGCGCGCGGCCCCAGCGGCTTTTCGCCCCGAACCGTCCTCGCGCTGGTGCTGTTCGGGGCACTGGTGTTTGTCGCGCTGCTGTGGATGATCGGCGCCGGAATGGGATCGCGCGAGCCCAATGACGGCGGCGCGCATGTCGGCGGCAAGGGGCTGAACGGCTATGCCGCGATTGCCGATCTGCTGGAACGGGACGGCTATACAGTCACGCGCGGCCGCAGCGAGGCTGCGCTCGATGATCCGGGCCTGCTGGTCATCACGCCCTTGCCCGATGCCGATCCCAAGCGGATCGACAAGGTGATCGAGGCACGACGCTATATCGGGCCGACGCTGGTGATCCTGCCCAAATGGCAGGCCATCCAGCTCTCGCCCGGTCCGGCCAATCCGAAGGTGAAAAAGGGCTGGGTCTTGCTGGGGGACTTCAATCTGCCCAAATGGGCTGAGAAATCGGCCACGCTTGGTCCGCTTGAGGTGGATCCGCTGGTGATGAAGGACAGCACCGCGCGCTGGTCCGGGCTTGGCCGCACTAGGTTGCGCGCGCCGGGCAAGATCACCCAGTTCATTGACGGAGAACATATCCAGCCGCTGGTCACCGATGGTGAAGCGCGGACCCTGGCGGGCTATGTCCTCGATGGGTATTACCCCGATCTTGCCGATGCGGCGGGGGTTGATCCGGGCAATGCCAATGATGAGGAACCCTACCCGCTGGTGGTGGTGGCCGAGCCTGACCTGCTCAACAATTATGGCTTTGCCGACAAAGAACGCGCGATGCTGGCGCTGGAACTGATCGAACTGGCGGCGGGGGAGGAAGACGCGATCAATTTCGACCTCACCATTCCCGGCTATGGCCGCTCGGCCAATCTGCTCACGCTCGCCTTCAC
>JANLQQ010000087.1:0-3958 GCA_031367905.1 Novosphingobium sp. | reverse complement strand
CTGGATGTCGAACTTTGTCGATCAGAACCGGCTGACCGGCACCAAGCCGGTGATCTTCAACGTCTCGAACTACACCAAGCCGGCCCCCGGACAGCCCGCGCTGATCACTTCCGACGATGTAAGGACCATGTTCCACGAGTTTGGCCATGCCCTGCACGGGATGCTTTCGGACCAGAACTATCCTTCGATCTCGGGTTCAAACACGGCCCGCGATTTCGTCGAATTCCCCAGCCAGTTCAATGAGAACTGGGCTTATGAACCGCGTGTCTTCGCCAATTTCGCCAAGCACTACAAAACCGGCGCGCCGATGCCCGCCGCGCTGGTGGCCAAGATCGACAAGGCCAGCAAGTTCGGCAAAGGCTATGCACTAGGCGAGGCGATCACTGCGGCATTGCTCGATCTGAAATGGCATTCCTCGCCGGCCAGCGCGGGCGAACAGAATGCCGATGCGTTTGAAGCGAAAGCGCTGGCCGCCAGCGGGCTGGAATACATGCTGGTTCCGCCGCGCTATCGCTCCAGCTATTTCCGCCACATCTGGGGCGGCGGTTACGCGGCAGGCTATTACGCCTATTCCTGGACCCAGATGCTGGATCACGATGCCTTCCAGTGGTTCAAGGACAATGGCGGGATGACCCGCGCCAACGGCCAGCGTTTCCGCGATATGGTTCTAAGCCAGGGCAACAGCCGCGACTATGCCGAAATGTACAAGGCATTTGCCGGGCGCGACCCCGGCATCGAACCGATGCTTAAGGCCAATGGCCTGAAATAGCGCGAATGGCGGCGGCGGGTGTCAGCCTGCCGCCGCCAGCGCTTTAGCCCCCGGCTCGCCCAGCCAGCGGGCTTTTACCCCCCAACCCGCCGCGATAATCTGCTCAGCCAATGCCTCTTCCGGTGCCCCATCGGCCAGCACCCGACCTTCGGCCAGCACCAGCACCCGATCGGCGAAATTCATCGCCTGGGCCAGATCGTGCAACACCAGCACCACGCCAAGGCCTTGCTCGCGGGCCAGCTTGCGCAAGGTTCCAAGCAGCGCCAGCTGATGCCCCAGATCCAGATTGGCGAGCGGTTCGTCGGCCAGCAACCAGCGCGGGCTTCCGGCCAGCACCCGCGCAACCAGCGCCCGCGCCCGCTCGCCGCCCGACAGGGCCTGGACCACACGGCGGCGTAGCGCCGCAAGGTCCATAGTCTCGATGGCCGCGTTGATCGCCGCCGTATCCTCCTCAGGCTTTGCCGCTGCGCGGCTCAGCGGCGCGCCCTGCCAGGGGAGCCGGCCCAGAGCGACCAGCGTCCCGACCGTCACATCCCACGCCACTTCGGGGGTCTGCGGCAGAAAGCCGATCACCCGTGCCCGCTCGCGGGGGTGGAGGCTCGATAGCGGCGCGCCGCCAAACGAGATGCTACCGCTGTCCGGGGCGAGCAGGCCCGCCAGACAGGCCAGCAATGTCGATTTACCGGCACCGTTGGGTCCGCATATCGCCGTGATCTCACCGGGGCGGAGAGTGGCGGAAATACCCGCCAAGCGTTGTTCGACGATCAGGGCCTGAGCGACCAACATCACACCAGTCCTCGTTTCATCCGCAGCAGCAGCGCGAGGAAAAACGGCGCACCCAGCAACGACAGCGCGATGCCGAGCCGAAGCTCGCTGACCGTTGGCAGCACCCGGCACAGGCAATCGGCCACCAGCAGCAGCAGCGCACCGGCCAGCGCGCTCGGCACGATCAGCGCGGATGGCCGGCGGTTGGTGAACGGGCGGACAAAATGCGGCACCATCAGCCCGACAAACCCGATGATCCCGGCCACCGCCACGCCCGCTCCGACGGTCAGCCCGACACCGGCGATCATCAGCGCCTGCAGGCGGCGCGGCTCCATCCCGAGCGAGCGGGCCGCCGCCTCGCCCAGCGTCAGTGCATCCAGACCCCGCCCTGCAAGTCGCAGCAGGACCAGCCCGGCCAGCGTCAGCGGCGCAGCAATCCATACTTCATGCCAGCCGCGATCAGTCAGCGCGCCCATCAGCCAGGTGACGATTTCGCTCATCGCAAAGGGCGTAGGGGACAGGCTGATGGCGAGGCTCATCAAGGCTCCGGCCAGACTGGCGATCATCATCCCCGCCAGCGTGAACAGCGCCACCCCGCCGCTGCGTCCGGCGATCAGTCCGAGCAGCGCCATCGCCGCAGCAGCGCCCGCCAAGGAGAACAGCGGCAGGGTCCACGGTGCGGCGGAATAACCGGTCCAGAAGCTGAGAACTGCGCCCAGCGCCGCGCCGGGGGCAATCCCGAACAGCCCGGGATCGGCCAGCGGATTGCGCAGATAGCCCTGCATCGCCGCGCCCGCAGCGCCCAGCCCGGCCCCAACGCACAGCGCCAGCAAGGCGCGCGGCAGGCGCAGTTCGGTCAGGATTACGGCGGCGTTGGGTGTTACCGGATCGAACGGATCGATCCACACCCGGCCCGCCAGCAGCGACAGCGGCACGGCAATGACCATTGCGATCAATAGGAGGGGAATGGGGCGGCTCACAGGCTTCGCCGCACCGCGCCCAGCCGCAGTGCTGCACGGATAATCGTCGGCCCGCCGCACCATAGCAATGACGGGTCCAGTCGCTCACGCCGGGTATTTTTCAGCGCCGCCAGCGCCGGATGATCGAGCAGCCGGTCCTCGTCAGTGCGGGCATTTCCAGCAGCCAGGATCAGCGCTGGAGGCGCCGCCAGCATCGCTTCCAGTGGCAGAATATCAGCCTGTTTCATGCCGCGTGCCGCGCTCAGGCTGGCAAAGCCGGTCCGGCGCAGCAGATCGGCAATCAGCGTGTCGCCGCCCGGCACCATCCCACCCGATTGCCACACCACGGCAGAAATTGGTGCACCGCCCAGTGGCGGCGCGGCGGTGGCCAGTGCCGCCTCAATCCGCTGGACCAGCGCTTCACCTCGCTCAGGGTGCCCGGCTAGCCGCGCCAGCTGGCGAACCTGCATCTCGCTCGCCGCCACGGTGGCAGCAATCGGCAGCTGCTCCAGCCGCAGTCCCAGCCGGTCCATCGCGCCAACCGTGGCGGGACTCATGAAATTGCCCGAGACCACCAAATCAGGGTGCAGCGCCAGCACTTCTTCTACCGTGCCGCCGGTGCTGGCAAAGCGCCGGGCGGTGGCAAGGTCTATCGAGCTTGACGCCGGATCATGGCTGTAATGCGAAATCGCCAGAATTTGCGCAGGATCCGCCACTTCGGCGAGAATCGCATCGGTGCAAGGATTGAGGCTGACGAACGTCGGGTATTGGCGCGGTGCCTTGTTGGCCGGCGCGGGCGAACAAGCCGCCAGAGCCAGAGCCAGCAAGGCTACCGCACCACGCATCAGAACCGCGCCCTGACCCCGGCATAGGCCGAGCGGCCTGCGGTGCCGTATCCGGCAGCAGTCTGATAGCTGATGTCGGTGACGTTCTCGATCCGGCCGAACAATTCGAGCGCATCGGTAATCTGCAGGTTTGCCCTTACCGTAACCAGCCCATAGCCATCGATCGATGTGAAGTTGCCGGGATCGTCAAAGCTGTCCGACACCATCCGCAAATCCGCTCCCAAGGTCAGATCATGCAGCGGCGTTTGCCAATCTGCGCCAAGGGTCAAGGCATGGCGCGGGCGGCGGGCGAGGTCATTGCCCGAGGCGCGGTTGATGGCCTTGACGTAGCTATAGGCGGCGCGGACCCGCAACCGGTCGCTCACGGCTGCATCAGCCTCCGCCTCGAAGCCCTCGGCGCGGGCGCTGCGGACATTGTCGTAAGTGCCGTAAGGCCGGGTGGCACAGACATTGAGGCTGGCGCAGGAGACGAAAGCGATCAGTTCGCGGCTATCGCGCCGAAACGCGGTGAGCGCAAAATGCAGCGCGGAATTGCGGTCCCCCCGCTCGATCCCGATCTCATAGCTGCGACTGCGTTCGGGGGTGAGTGCGGCGTTGCCGTAATCGGACAACAGCTGGTA
>JANLQQ010000086.1:0-12393 GCA_031367905.1 Novosphingobium sp. | reverse complement strand
CCAACGCCAAGACGATCTGCGATCATCTGGCGGTGTTGCGGCCTGAGGCATGGCTGATGATCGGCCACTGCGGCGGCCTGCGCGATACCCAGCTGATCGGCGATTATGTGCTGGCACATGCCTATCTGCGCGATGACCACGTGCTTGATCCGGTTCTCCCGCCCGAGATTCCGATCCCGGCAATTGCCGAAGTTCAGGTGGCACTAGCCAAAGCGGCCGAGATGGTCAGCGGGACCGGCGGCTCAGACCTCAAGAAACGGATGCGGACCGGCACTGTCGTCACCACCGATGATCGCAATTGGGAGCTGCGTTATACCAGCTCGGCCAAGCGCCTCAGCCTCAGCCGCGCGGTCGGGATCGATATGGAAAGTGTGACTATCGCAGCACAAGGCTATCGGTTCCGGGTGCCATACGGCACGCTGCTGTGCGTCTCGGACAAGCCACTGCATGGTGAAATCAAGCTGCCGGGGCAAGCCAACCGCTTTTATGAAGAGGCGATTGCCGCCCACCTGGCGATCGGCACCACCGCGTGTGAGCTGCTGCGCGCTGAGGGCACGCGGCTCCACAGCCGCAAGCTGCGGGCGTTCAACGAGCCGCCGTTCCGTTAGGGCAACGGAACGAACCAACGGCCCAAGCGTTAACTCTATAGGCCAGAGGTCTATCCGTAGTTTTCGGCCCAGAAGCGCCATGCAATCTAGCCTGGCGCAAAAATGGAGTCATCAGCTATGGCAGACCCCACTCTTTTTGACCGGCTTGGCGGCGCTTTCGCGATTGCTGCGGTAATCGATCATTTCAGTGACGCCGTCGTGAAAAATCCCAAGGTTGGCAGGGAGTCACTTAATCCTGCGCTGCGCGAATGGCACACCAACAATCTGGCCCGACTTCCAGGCCTGAAATTCATGCGGACGCTATGGGTCTGCAATGTTGCTGGCGGCCCGTTCACATACACCGCCACAAAGCCAGGCAGCACTTTGGTCGGCCTCGAAGTCGCGCACAGCGATCTCAAGATTTCTCCCGATGAGTTCGATGAGGTTGCCGCCGAGCTCGGCAGAACGCTTGCCTCCTTTAAGGTCGCCGCACCGGAAGCAACCGAAGTTCTGGCCGCGTTCGCCGCACACAAAAACGAAGTCACCGCCGGTTTTCGGGCGAGCAATCCAGCTGTTTAAGTGGCATAGCCGGGGCTCATTGGCCCGCCAGGTCCATGCTACACAGCACGGCGGCCAAGGAAATCACGCATCGCTTTGCCAAGGTCCGGGAACGTCACGGAACTCATATGCGTGCCCGGCACAATCACCAGCCGTGCATCAGCCAGGCCATCCGCCAACTTTTCGGCTGAACCATTATCCTGGTCCTGATCTCCGCACACGACCAGCGTGGGCATGGTAATCGCGACCAGTGCTGCGGGCTGGGTATCCAGATTGCTAGCCAGCACCAGCCGCGCGGCGACCCGGTCCACCTTGGTGGATTTCATGAACTGGACCGCGAAATAAGCCCGGTCACCCAGTTTGACTTCATCAAACCGATCAATTGCATCGGTGAAGAACGCGCGGCGGCGGCCCCAACCGGCCAAACCGTCAAGCCCCATTCCGCCGAGGATCAGTCGGGCCGGCCTCAACCCTCCAATCACGCCCCGCACCGCCGTGCGCGAGCCGAGTGAAAAGCCACCCAGATCATAGTCAGTCAGCCCCAACGCAGTCACCAGCGCAACCAGATCCTTGGCCAGCACATCGGGCGGATAGGCTGCGGGATCATGCGGAGCCTCGCTTTGCCCATGCGCGCGAAGATCGGGCATGATGACCTCAAAGCCCGCTTCGGCAAGCATGGCGGCGTGTCCGTATTTGATCCAGTTCATTACCGCGCTGGAAAACAGGCCGTGGAGCAACACCAGCGGCCGCGTGGTGCCTGTCTGATGACTGGGCCCCATTCGGTGGACAGCTAGTTTCGTGCCGCCAAATCCTTCGATCATCTCTGTCTGCATGCCGCGACCATGCCGGTCCGATGGGCTTGCGGCAAGTCAATCCAAGTTCACAAACTTGACATACTAAGCCTACTTATCATATGCCCACTTAATCATGGAGAATATCGGCTATCTTTTGGGTGATCGCTCGCGTCTGCTGCGGCGCGCGTTCGATGACCGGGTTCGTGCCGTTGGGGTAACCGGGCCGCAAGCGCGGTTACTGCTGTATCTTGCCCGGTTTGAGGGCGAGAATCAGGGTTTTTACGCCGAACAACTTGATGTTGAGCCGATTACGCTGTGCCGCATGGTTGACCGGATGGAAGACGGTGGCCTGATCGAACGGCGCCGCGATCCGGCTGATCGCCGGGCATGGCGCCTGCATCTTACCACCAAAAGCAAGCCGATGATCGTCGGCTTGCGCGAATGCGTGGACCTGCTGGTGGAGGAGATGCTCGCTGGCGTCAGCACCGCAGATCGCAAAGTTTTTGCCGCCATCCTGACCGCCATCGGCGTCAATCTGGGCGATCGGCGCGAAACCAAGGTTCCTGTCAATGGCTGAAGCCGACGCCACCATCGTGCCGGCAACCACCGACGAACTCTTCTCCGCCCCGAGCCGGCGCTGGCGACGGTTGGCGCTGATGCTGGCCGTACCGCTGCTGGTGATCATCGGCGGGGCACTCTACTGGCAGAGCCTGCAAGGCTATGTTTCGACCGACAATGCCTATGTTCAGCAAGACAAGGTATCGGTCAGCGCCCAGGTTGGCGGACGGATCGTTGAAGTTACAGCAAGCGAGAATTCTTCGGTCAAAGCCGGTGACCTGCTGTTCCGAATCGATCCCGAACCCTTCCAGCTCCAGATCGAACAAGCTGATGCATCGATCGCCGGCGCACAGGCCAATGTTGCCGCGCTGAGCAGTTCGAGCGCTCTTTCGGGCGCAGACGTCGCTGCCGCGCGCGAAGATATCGGATTTGCTCAAGCCCGGCTCACCCGCCAACAGGCGCTGTGGAGCCGTGGTTTCACGACTAAGGCCGACTATGAGGCGGCACAGCACCAGCTGGCCCAGGCTCAAGCATCAATGCAGATTGCCGCGGCCAAGACCCGTGAGGCTGCGGCCAAACTCTCAACCGGAGCGCAGGTTCCTGGCGTCAATCCGCAAGTCGCCGCCGGCCGTGCCCAGCGCGCTGCAGCCGTACTCAATCTGCGCCGCTCCGAAGTCCGCGCGCCGATGGCCGGCCGGATCACCCAGGCCGACCGCTTACTGGTGGGCCAGGAAGTAATCAGTGGTCTGCCGGTGGTGACCATTGTTGCTGCCCAAAGCAGCTATGTCGAAGCCAACTTCAAGGAGACCGATCTGGCCGATATGGCAGTCGGCCAACCTGCCGAGTTACGCTTCGATGCCTATCCCGGAGTAAACCTAAAAGGCCATGTCGCCTCGATCGGGGCCGGCACTGGCAGCGAATTTTCGGTTCTGCCAGCGCAAAACGCCACCGGCAACTGGGTCAAGGTTACCCAGCGTGTTCCGGTGCGGATCGTGATTGACGAGCCCAGCCCGCGCCAACTGATTGCGGGCCTTTCGACTAAGGTTGAGGTCTTTACTGACGGACGCAAGCACTAAGCCTGTGGCGCGCTCTGCCACACCATTGCCCGCCGATGATGTCGCGCTGCTTCCGACCGCGAACAGCCTGCTGCTGACAATCGGGATCATGACCGCTTCGCTGCTCCAGATCCTCGATTCGACCATTGCCAATGTGGCCATTCCGCACATGCAATCCTCGCTCGGGTCGACCCCGGAAACGATCAACTGGGTGCTGACCAGCTACATTGTCGCGACCGCAATCTGCATGCCAATAACCGGTTGGCTGGCCGATCGGATCGGCTCGCGGCGACTGTTCATTGCCTCGGTTGCAGGCTTCGTTGGTGCCTCAATGCTGTGCGGGATGGCGCAGAATCTTACGCAAATGGTGATTTTCCGGGCACTGCAAGGCGCTACCGGAGCGTTCATCGCGCCACTCAGCCAAACAGCCATGATCGATATCAACAAACCATCACGGCAGCCACAGATGATGGCACTGTGGGGGATGGGGATCATGATCGGGCCGATCCTGGGACCGATCCTGGGCGGCTGGCTGACCGAAAGCTGGAATTGGCGCTTGGTATTCTACGTCAACGTGCCGCTGGGGGCGATCGCGCTGGCAATCCTGATCACTAGCCTGCCCTCGCGGCCGATCGCCCGCCGGCGGTTTGATCTGTTCGGTTTTGCCATGGTTGCTCTTGCGCTTACATCAATCCAGCTGCTGCTGGACCGAGGCAACCATATCGACTGGTTCGATGCGGCAGAAAGCTGGATTTATGCTGGCATCGCCATTTCGGCAGGATGGGCCGGGGTGATCCACCTCTCCACCGCGTCGCAGCCATTGTTTGATCGCAAGCTGTTTGCCGATCGCAACTTCATCGTAGCGCTGTTTATCATGGTGGTGGTGGGCGTGGTCATGTTCGCCACGATGGCGCTGCTCCCCCCCATGCTGCAGCGGCTGTTCAAATATTCCGTGATGGAGACCGGCTTGGTCCTGATGCCGCGCGGCGTCGGCACGCTGATCAGCATGCAGGTTGCAGGCTTGCTGATCAGGCGCGGGGTGGACGGACGGCTGCTGATTGGCGGCGGCTTTGCGATTGCTGGGTATTCGCTGTGGGAAATGGCTGGCTGGTCGCTCGGGATTGATAGTGCCCACGTAATCTCATCCGGGTTCATTCAGGGGCTTGGGATGGGACTTGTCTTCATCCCACTCAATTCGAGCGCTTTTGCCACACTGCCCCCGCTGCTGCGCACCGATGGTTCAAGCTTGCTCAATCTGATGCGATCAATCGGGGCCTCGGTTGGGATCTCGATAGTCACTGCGTTGCTTGGCCAGAACTTGCAGCGCAGCCATGCCGATCTGGCCAGCCATGTCACCGCCTCAGTCACCGACGCGATCGACTTTTCGGCCGTGGACCGGTTTCAGGTGCTGGGGGACGCAATTCTGAGGTTGATCGACGCCGAAGTGAACCGCCAGGCCGCGATGATCGCCTATATTGACAATTTCTACCTGATGTCATGGCTCAGCTTCGCGGCGATACCACTGGTAGTGCTGATGCGGAAATCCGCCCAAAGGCAACGGATACCCAAGGCGGATTTGCCGCACTAGAGCATGATGACTTTTGTTCGAATCATCTTTCCGCTCTCCTCATCGGGGAGGGGCTGGAGATGGGGGTACCCGCACTCGAAAGGGTGGTACACCCCACCCAACCTCCCCCTCAAGGAGGAGGGGTTTGCCGGATCACTAAAATCTCATCACGCTCTAGCCCCAGTTATCACCCCTTCTTTAGATGCCGCCGCCCGAGTAGTTCCGCGATTTGAATTGCATTGAGCGCCGCGCCTTTGCGCAGATTGTCCGAAACGCACCACAGCACCAGGCCATTATCGACGGTCGGATCCTCACGCACGCGGCTGACGTAAGTCGCGTCGCTGCCGGCAGCCTCTACCGGGGTGATATAGCCGCCATCCTCCCGTTTATCGATCAACACGACCCCAGGGGCCTCGCGCAGGATATCCTGGGCTTCCTTGGCGGAAATCTCGTTCTCGAACTCGATGCTGATCGCTTCGGAATGGCCAACGAACACCGGCACGCGCACGCAAGTTGCCACGATCTTGATTTTGGGATCGAGGATCTTCTTGGTCTCGACCACCATCTTCCACTCTTCCTTGGTGAAGCCATCATCGAGGAAGACATCGATGTGCGGGATTACGTTGAACGCGATACGCGCGGGGAACTTGATCGGCTCGCGCATTTCTCCGGCCGGCATGAACACGCTGCGGGTCTGCTCGAACAGTTCATCCATGCCATCCTTGCCCGCACCCGACACCGACTGATAGGTGGAGACCACCGCCCGCTTGATCGTGGCGGCATCGTGGAGCGGCTTCAAAGCCACCACCAGCTGCGCAGTTGAGCAGTTGGGATTGGCGATGATATTGCGCTTGGAATAGCCGTCGATCGCATTGGGGTTTACCTCGGGCACGATCAGCGGCACATCGGGATCCATCCGGTAGAGCGATGAATTGTCGATCACCACGCAGCCTGCTGCGGCCGCTTTTGGCGCATATTCTTTGGCCGGGCCAGAACCGGCCGCGAACAGCGCGATATCCCAGCCGGCGAAATCGAAATGCTCGAGATTCTTGCACTTGAGCATCCGGCCGGTGTCGCCATATTCGATTTCAATGCCAGTGGAGCGCCCGCTGGCGACCGCCGCGATCTCGTCACACGGAAACTCACGCTCCGCCAGAATGTTGAGCATCTCTCGGCCGACATTTCCCGTCGCGCCCACAACTACAACCCGGTAACCCATCAATTCAATCCTTGCGCATAAGGAAACGGCCGGTCTTCCTATCTGGGAAGCCGGCCGTCTCGGTCTGTGTGTCAGGTGATCTGTGAGAGATCAGCTTCCGCTCATTCCTTACCGGCTGTATCGGCCTTGCCAGAAGTATCGGCGGTCCGAACAACCTTGCGCTCAGCAATACGCGCGCGCTTGCCGGTGCGGCCACGCAGGTAGTACAGCTTAGCCCGGCGCACGACACCGCGGCGGACCACAGTAATACTGTCAATGTTGGGTGAGTAGAGCGGGAATACGCGTTCCACGCCTTCGCCAAAGCTCATCTTGCGAACGGTGAAGTTCGAGCCAAGACCACGGTTCGAACGGGCGATGCACACGCCTTCATAGGCCTGCACACGGGTCCGCTCACCTTCAACCACGCGCACGCCAACGCGCAGCGTATCGCCTGCCCGGAAATCGGGGATGCTTTTCTTCGCCTTGAATTCCTCGATAGCTTCCGCTTCGAGCGTCTGGATCAGGTTCATGAACCCTTGTCCTCATTTTCACGCCGCGCGCCAGAGGCAGGCTGAACCCGAGCGCCTGTATGACGCTCCCAAAGATCCGGCCTGCGTAACCGTGTGTCATCATCCGCCTGGTGTTTCCGCCAGGCAGCGATTTTCGCATGATCCCCCGATCGCAGCACTTGCGGGATCGTACGCCCTTCCCAAATCGCGGGCCGGGTATAGTGTGGATACTCAAGCAGACCGTTCTCGAACGATTCCTCGGCACCACTGGAAGCCGCGCCCATTACGCCGGGGAGCAGCCGAATGCAAGCATCAAGCAGCATCAGCGCCGCAGGTTCTCCGCCCGACAGAACGATATCGCCGAGCGAGACTTCCTCGATCGTCCGCCCGGCAAAAATCCGCTCGTCAAAACCCTCGAAACGTCCGCATAGGATTGTCACGCCCGGGCCGGATGCCAGCTCGCGAACCCGGGCCTGACTAAGTGGTTTGCCGCGCGGGGTCATCGCCAGCACCGGGCAAGCGGGATGCAATGCCGTTGCATAATCGATGCAAGCGCCCAGCACATCAGCCCGCAGCACCATCCCTGCCCCACCACCCGCCGGCGTATCATCCACCGCCTTGTGTTTGCCGATCGCAAAATCGCGGATCTGAACGCAATCAAGCGACCACTTCTCCTCCGCTCGGGCACGGGCAGCAAGCGATACGCCCAGCGGCCCGGGGAACATATCCGGATAGAGGGTGAGGACGGTGGCGGCGAAGGTCATTTACTAGATCGATAACCAACTGCCGCTGCAGCGAATCCGACGGCAGCCAATGTGAAGAACGCAACTAGCAGAGCCGCGATGGCCATAGCGCCAAGGTCAGTCACTCGACCCATTCCGAACATCATCCAGACAATCAGCAAAAGAACGATCGCCGGGAGAGCGAGGCTTGGAAGGTAGGCTTTCCCAAACCCCATACTGGCCCGCCTGCGCGCGCCATATCCGCTGATCAAGACTTGAGCGGAGACTAGGAAAAAGAGTGCGGCGAAGTCCGTCATCAAACCGTCCAGTCCTCAACCTTCAACCCCGGCACATCAGCGAAGTGCTTGGCGTTACTGGTCACCAGAACATAGCCCAAGGCCAGCGCATGGGCGGCAATCAGCCGGTCAAAGCTTTTGCGGCGAACGCCAATTTGCTTTGCGATCAGGGCATATGACCGGGCTGCTGCTTCATCAAAATCATGGCAACGCACGACTTCGATGAACCGTTCGATACGCCGGGCATCCTCAACCGGATCGGAGGATTCGCGGGCACCAACCAACAATTCACCGGCGGTAATCGAAGAAATGCCCAAACCGCTGCGAAAGCTAGCTTCGACACGCCGCTTGGCAACATCGCTGCGACCATCGACGAAATCGATGCAAATGTTAGTATCAAGCAAATACATCAGGCTGCGGAGCTTACCGGGCCGCGGTCCCAGGATCGATCGTCTTGTTCAATATCGCCTCTACCGTCCTTCATAAAGCCCTGCGACATGCTGCCATAAAGACTCATCAGAACCTTCAGCCCGTCGCTCTCTTTCCAGAAGCTGTATGTGCCGTCAGAATGCGGGACAATCACAACCTCGTCGCCTTCGGCGAAGCCCATCGCCTTGGGCAGGCGAAGTGCCAGCGAATTGCCTGACTTGAAAGTCTTGGTTTTCCATTCGCGGCTCATAGAATTCTCCGTATATACATTACGTATCTACACGATTTATCGCTATGGGTCAAACTACAATGACCAATCTTCATTCCATCTGGCCCAGGCTCACCGCCTTCGCCGTCCTTGTCCTCGCCTCCCCCCTTCATGCCGAGGAAATCGGCGAGTGCCGGTTTGATCGTGATACGCTGAGTTTTGCCGGAACCCCGCTGGAACAGGCGAGCTGCCTCCTCCGCAAAGTCGAGCAGGGTGGGGCGCGGCACCCGCAGGCGCTGCCCAAGGTGATTGCCCAGCTGATGAGCCGCAGCGGCGCGCCCTCGCCAACTGCGCTGGAAGCAGCACTGGCGGCTTTTCCCGCGCCTTATCGCGCCTATGCCGTGGAACACGCCCGCGATCCGGTTTCGCAGACCGAGGCCGGACTGCCGCTCGCTTATTTCGTGATCCACGACACCAGTACGCCGTTCTATCACAGCGAGCCGTTCCCCAAGCGGCTCGAGAACGATCTGCTGGTCAACAGTTTCGAACCCTATATCGTCGACCAGCCGGTGGCGCATATCTTCCTCAATCGGGTCGGACAGATCTGGGCGGGCCATGATTTTGTCGAACCGTGGCGCGCGACCAAGCTGGAATCATACATGATCGGCCCCGCCGCGCGCGGGCGGTTCACCCATATCGAGACGGTCCAGCCCCGGCGGTTCATGCCCGGCACAAACTCGCTCGACAACACCTATGGGCCGGAGCTGGGCTTTTCGCAGGCGCAGTACAAGATGCTCGCCGCGCTATACATCTACGCCAGCGCGCGGGCCGGGAAATGGCTGATTCCGGCGCAGCACAATACGGTGGATGCCGGGATTCCTGGCGCTCATGACGATCCGCAGA
This sequence comes from Novosphingobium sp., assembly GCA_031367905.1. Classification (GTDB taxonomy): domain Bacteria; phylum Pseudomonadota; class Alphaproteobacteria; order Sphingomonadales; family Sphingomonadaceae; genus Novosphingobium. The sequence goes on along the minus strand of JANLQQ010000086.1, from coordinate 3,009 downwards.
ATTTTGAGCTGGAGCGGTTCGGTAAGGAGCTGGAGAAGCTGGTTGAGCTTTAATCGGCAGCGTATGCCGCTTCGATCACCAGCCGCTCGCCCCATTCGGGCACGGCTTCGACCCGCATCGGGACCATGAAGCGCTTCTTGTCGGGGCGTTCGATCTCGAGGATGTCGCCCGCGCCGTAATTGTCGACGGCAATGCAATGGCCCAGATCCTCGCCCGTGGTGGAAACAGCAGGCAGGCCGATCAGATCGGCGTAATAATACTCACCCTCAGTCAGCGGCGGGAGGGTGGAGCGCGGCACGGCGAGTACGGTGCCGCGCAAGGCTTCCGCGGCGGTCCGATCGGTTACTTCGGCAAAGCGGGCAATCGCCCCGCCCTTGGTATCGTCACGCAGTTTTTCGAGCGTGAGTTTGCCGTCATTGAAGGTGGGGTAGCGCTTCAGCGCCGCCACGCCTTCGCCGAACAGCTTGAGGCGGACCTCCCCCGTTATGCCATGCGCACCGCTGATGGCCGCCAATGTTACCTGGATATCTGGCGTAACGAGGGAGTCCTGAGCCAAAGCTTAGCCTTCAGCCTTATCTTCGGCAGCGACTTCTTCAGTAGCGGCTTCGGGAGCGGCTACTTCTTCGACAGCAGCTTCGGGCGCGGCTTCTTCCGCAGCTTCGGCAGCCGGAGCCTCTTCAGCGGCAGGCGCTTTTTCAGCGGTAGCTTCGGGTGCAGTTTCAACTGCAACTTCCTCGACCGCCACTTCAACAGCTGCTTCTTCAGCTGCAACTTCTTCAACCACTTCTTCAACCACCGGAGCGGCAGCTGCAGCAGCGGCGGCTTCCGCAGATTCGGCAGCCTTCTTCGCCTTGTCCTCGACGCGTTCCATGGCCTTCTTGCCGGGTTCGGCCTTGTTCGGGTTATTAGTCGCGGCGCGTTCCTTGATCCCGGCCTTGTCGAGCATGCGAGCAACGCGATCGGTTGGCTGCGCGCCAACGCCCAGCCAATAGCGGACCCGGTCTTCGATCAGCGCAACGCGCTTTTCATCGTCCTTGGCGAGCAGCGGGTTATACGTGCCAAGCTGCTCAAGATATTTGCCATCGCGCGGGGCGCGGCTGTTGGATACGACGACCTTGTAATACGGACGCTTCTTGGAACCGCCGCGTGAAAGCCGGATAGCTACTGACATGAAATTACCTTTCTTCTAAACCAGTTAATTGTTATTTCTTGAGAAACTTTGATAGATCGGGACCAGAGCCGCCGCCAAGGCCGGGAAGACCGGGCATCGCAGCGCCCATACCGCCACCTGCGAACAGCTTGCCGAGGCCGGCCAGGCCGCCCATCTTCTTGATCTGCTTCATCGCGCGCTCCATTTCCTGGTGCATCTTAAGCAGCTTGTTGACGTCTTGAACCTGCATTCCCGAACCCTTCGCAATGCGAATCTTGCGCTTGGCGTTGAGCAGTTCGGGGTGAGTGCGTTCCTTGGGGGTCATCGATCCGATGATCGCATCCATGCGGATCAGCACCTTGTCGTCCATGCCGCCCTGCGCCCCTGATTGGTTTAGGGCCGCCTTGGCCTTCTTCATCCCCGGCATCATGCCCGCCAGCGCGCCGAGGCCGCCCATTTTCTGCATCTGGCCAAGTTGCATCCGCAGATCGTTCATATCGAACTGACCCTTGGCCATCCGCGCCGCCATCTTCTCGGCATCAGCCTCGGCAATACTCGCGGCGGCCTTCTCGACGATCGAGACGACATCGCCCATGCCAAGAATGCGCCCGGCAACCCGCACCGGATGGAACGGCTCGATCGCATCGATCTTTTCGCCGGTCCCGGCAAATTTGATCGGCTTGCCGGTCACCGCCCGCATCGACAGCGCCGCACCGCCGCGGGCATCGCCGTCCATCCGGGTGAGGATCACGCCGGTCAGATCGACCTGGCCGGAGAAGCTTTGCGCGACGTTCACTGCATCCTGCCCGGTCAGCGCATCGACGACCAGCAGCACTTCCCTGGGAACCGAGATCGCGGCAACCGCCTTCATCTCGTCCATCAGCTGGCTATCAACGTGGAGGCGGCCAGCGGTATCGAGCAGCAGCACGTCCACCGCCTGCAGCTTGGCCGATTGCAGCGCGCGGGTTGCAATGTCGACCGGGGCCTGGCCCGCGATGATTGGCAGGGTGGCAGCGCCAATCTGCGCGCCCAGCACCGCAAGCTGTTCCTGCGCAGCCGGACGGTTAACGTCGAGCGACGCCATCAGCACCTTCTTGCCGTGCTTTTCCCTGAGCAGCTTGGCCAGCTTGGCGGTGGTGGTGGTCTTGCCCGAACCCTGCAGGCCGACCATCATGATTACGACCGGCGGCAGCGCATCAAGCTCCAGCCCGACGGTCTCTTCCCCGCCCAGCATCTCGACCAACGCATCATTGACGATCTTGACGACCTGCTGGCCCGGGGTCACCGACTTCAGGACCGACTGGCCGACTGCCTTATCGGTCACATCATCGATGAAGCGGCGGACCACCGGCAGCGCGACATCGGCTTCAAGCAGCGCGATCCGCACTTCGCGCATCGCGTCGAGCACGTCTTGTTCGCGCAGCGCTCCACGGCCGCGCAGCTTGTCGAAAACGCCGCCCAGGCGATCAGACAGACTATCGAACATGGGCCTAATTACTCCGAAACGCGAAAAAAGCCGGTGGGCGAAACCTCGCCGACCAGCCTGCTGCTAAAACTCATTACTCTTGAATGGTGGTGGAGCCTAGCGGGATCGAACCGCTGACCTCCTGCATGCCATGCAGGCGCTCTCCCAGCTGAGCTAAGGCCCCATTCCATTCATTGCCAATGGCCCAAAAGACCATCAGCCCCGACCTTACAGCCAAGACGCCGCGCTCTAGTAGCGCGCTCCTGTCAATGCAAGAGCAGATTCACCTAGTGCTCGTCGTCGTTGCCTTCAACGCCGGGAACGCCAAGATCTTCGTCACCGCCCAGATCGACATCATTGTCGGGCGAATCGCTATCCTCGTCGATTTCCAGAT
>JANLQQ010000085.1:0-27127 GCA_031367905.1 Novosphingobium sp. | reverse complement strand
ACCAGTTCGACCACCGCGGCGTGAAGCTGGTTTTCATCGCGCATCGGCGCGGTGCAGCCTTCGAGGTAGCTGACATAGCTGCCTTTTTCGGCGACGATCAGCGTCCGTTCGAACTGCCCGGTGTTTTCGGCATTGATCCGGAAATAGGTGCTAAGCTCCATCGGGCAGCGCACGCCCTCGGGAATGTAGACAAACGTCCCGTCCGAAAAGACCGCGCAGTTGAGCGCGGCGAAATAATTGTCATGCATCGGCACTACCTTGCCGAGCCATTTGCGGACCAGCTCGGGATATTCGCGCAGGGCCTCCGAAATCGAGCGAAAGATCACGCCTGCGCGTTCCAGCTCGGCGCGGAAGGTGGTGGCGACGCTGACACTGTCAAACACCGCATCGACCGCAACCTTGCGCGCGCCTTCGACGCCGGCGAGGAACTTCTGTTCCTCGATCGGGATGCCGAGCTTTTCGTAAACCCGCAGGATTTCGGGATCGACCTCGTCGAGGCTACCCAGCTTGGGCTTCTCCTTGGGCGCGGCGTAGTAATAGGCGTCCTGATAATCGATCGGCGGAATATTAAGCTTGGCCCAATCGGGCGGGGTCATGGTCAGCCAGTGGCGATAGGCCTTGAGGCGTTGTTCGAGCATCCAGTCCGGCTCGTTCTTCTTGGCCGAGATGAAGCGGACGGTGTCTTCGTTCAGCCCCTTGGGCGCGAAATCGGTTTCGATGTCCGAGGAAAAGCCCCACTCATAAGTCTCGAGGCTCTTGGCCGCAGCGCGCGCGGCCTGATCCTTGAGTTCCACGCCGTCGCTCATGCCATCACCCCGGCTTCGGCGATTTGGGCCAGACGGGTCAGCGGAACCTCGGCCAGCGCATTGCGCATCGTCTGATTGACCAGTCCCCAGTGCGGGCGAACGGTGCAGGTTTGTTCCAGCCCGCAATCATGGCGGCCCTGATCGACGCAAGGCGTGAGCGCGATCGGGCCTTCGACCGCCTCGACGATATCGGCCAGCGAGATCGCCGCCGCCGGGCGCGCCAGCTTCAACCCGCCGCCCACGCCGCGGGTTGAACGCAGCAATCCGGCTGCAGTCAGCGTGCTGACCAGCTTCTGCACCGTCGGCACCGGTAGCCCGGTTTCCTCGGCCAGCTGCCCGGCAGAAACGCGCACGCCGCCGCAATGGCGTGCAGCGGCGCTCATCGTGACGACGGCGTAATCGGCCATGCTGGAGAGGCGCATACTAGCTTCCCGGATAAATCGGAGTGATTCGTTCCGGTTTATCTAGGCCTGTATTCGGGTGATTTCAAGGCTCGGGAATCGAGGCGAGCCCTGGCGTAATCTCGCGGAAATTGCGCAGATCGAGCAGCGCGTCGAGGATCGGCTGTTCGCTATCCCCCAGCCGGGCCGGGGTGCGCCCGGCAAACAGGCGAATCTCGCGGATCAGATGCGACTGATCGTAAAACAGGTTGAGCAGGCCTGCGATTTGCTCGTCGCTGGTCTCGGGCGACTGGAGCAGCGCCGCGACCCGCAAAGCGCGATATTTACGCACCAGCTGTTTGGGTGGAACACCATAGTAGCGCTCGACCAGCCGTTGCAGCTGCCGCTCCGAATAATCGGACCCAGCGATCAGCGCCTCCAGCGGCGGGTCCAGACTGCTCGACAGCCAGGCGGTGACCTGCCCCATCAGCGCATCATGGCGCGGATTGATCGGGCCCACCCGCGCGGCGATAAACTCGGCAATCTCGGTGCACATCATCTCTGGCGACATCGCTCCTGACGTGTAAGCCGCGCGGAGCCGGTCGCCCAGCGCCACGACTTCCGGGCCGATATACGCGCCCGCATCATACAGCCGATTGCCGTGCTCACCGGCATTCAGCCCGGTAAACGCTGCCCAGCCGCGCGGCAACAGCGCGGCACCGACGCAATGGAACGGACCCTCCACTTCGAACGGCACGGCGACTGCAGAGGGGGTCATCAGCGAAACCGGGTGCGAGGGATCGGTGATGCCGCTGGCAAAATGCATCTTTCCGTGGCCGCGCAGAAAAAAGTAGAGAAAGCCAACTGCCGCAGGCTGCATGTCGCGGATATCCGCCTCGTCGCAAGCGAAATGAAACAGCGTGGTAACATAGGGACGAAGCACTTCGGGTGCAGCAAAATAATCGAGCCGAATCAACTGTGGGCGGGTAAGCTCGGCCTCTTCGAACAGTGTCAATCCGCGCCCGGCCGCAGTCGAAATAGCATCCATTATCGCGCCCCTGTTGGCGCAACATGAATCAATTGGCCCGGCTGCGCCACAAAAAAAGCGACCCATCGGCAGTTAAGCCGGTGAGCCGCTATTAAGTGCTGAACTCAAGGCTGAAAGCGTTGAGTCCTTCGGGTCGCATTGCCGCGTTAAGCTGCTCTGGTGATTCGGAATTGTATGGAATCGACAGTTTAGCCCTGAAATAGAATCATTTTTTATGTGGCAATCGGGCAACTGCTACCCCTTGGGCAGTCGGCTCAGCCCGTCGACAGCAGCGCGGGCGGATGCCATAGCAGCGGTAATGCTTTATTCCCTGATCCGTCCCGCGCTGTTCCTGCTCGATGCCGAACGCGCCCATGGCCTTGCCCTGGCCGCGCTCAAGGCACTGCCGCTGGGCGGCACCGCACGGACATCCGGCCCACTGGCGATCGCTATGGCCGGGCTCTCGTTTCCCAATCCGCTGGGGATGGCTGCCGGGTTCGACAAGAACGCCGAGGTGCCCGATGCGCTGTTGGGGGTGGGCTTCGGCTTTGCCGAGGTCGGCTCGATCACGCCCTTGCCCCAAGCCGGCAACCCCAAGCCGCGGGTGTTCCGTCTGGCCGAGGACCGTGCGATCATTAACCGGCTGGGCTTCAACAATGGCGGGGCAGAAGCCGCGCTGCGCCGGCTGACCCGGCGGCTGGGCCAGAGACAGGGGACTCCCGGGATCGTCGGGATCAATCTTGGGGCCAACAAAGACTCGGCTGACCGGATTGCCGATTATGCGATCATGGCCAGGCTGATGGCCCCGCTGGCAAGTTATCTGGCAGTCAATATCAGCAGCCCCAACACCCCCGGCTTGCGCGCCTTGCAGGACGAGGCCGCGCTGACCGGCTTGCTCGATGCCGTGCTCGAGGCGCGCGGGCTCAGCGGACCCCCGGTATTTCTGAAAGTTGCGCCGGATCTGGAACCTGCCGATATCGACGCGATTTGCCGGATTTCGATCGACCGGGGCCTGGCTGCGCTGATCGTATCCAACACCACGATCTCACGCCCGCCGCTCAAATCGCGGTTTGCTGGCGAGGCCGGAGGCCTTTCCGGCGCACCATTGAAAGACCTTGCCCAGCAGCGCCTGCGCGATTTCCGCAAGGCCAGCGGTGGCGCAATCCCGCTGGTCGGGGTTGGCGGGATCGCCAGCGCCGAGGATGCCTGGGCCCGGATCCGCGCCGGGGCGAGCCTGGTGCAGCTGTATAGCGCCATGGCCTATGAGGGGCCGGGGATTGCCGCCCGGATCGTCCGGGGGCTGGAGCGACTGATGAAACGCGACGGCTTTGCCACCATTGCCGAGGCGGTCGGAACCGAATAGCCTGACAGTTATGACCAGACGCCTCCTGTTCGCAATTGCCGCGCCGTTCCTGCTCGGAGCCTGTGCTACCGTCTCCGCCGCGCCCAGCGCGACCATTTTCGACAAAGGAATGGTCAGCGCGGCCGATCCGCGCGCCGCCGATGCCGGGGCCGAAATCCTGCGCGCCGGGGGCAGCGCCAGCGATGCCGCGCTCGCCACCTTGCTGGCGCTGACCGTGGTCGAACCGCAAAGCTCCGGGATCGGCGGCGGCGGCTTTCTGGTGCTGGACGACGGCAACGGCCGGATCGAGACATTCGATGGCCGCGAAACCGCGCCGATGGCGGCGGGGCCGGACTGGTTCATGCTGGACGGCCAGTATCTCTCGGTAGCGCAAGCGATCCCCGGCGGGCGCAGCGTTGGCGTCCCCGGCAACCTCAGCTTGATGGCACTGGCGCATGAGCGCCATGGCAGACTGGCGTGGAAGCAGCTGTTCGGTCCTGCGATCCGGCTGGCCCGCGACGGTTTCATCATGACCGAGCGGCTCAATGCCTTCCTCACCCGCGCCCGCGCAACCGCCGCGCTGACGCCCGAGGGGCGCAGCATCTATTACCAGACGGATGGCGACACCCCGCTGCCCGCTGGAACCCTGATCAGGAATCCGGCACTAGCCAGCTTCCTTGGGCAATTGGCTGCACACGGCGCGGACAGCTTTTATGTCGGGCCCAATGCCCAGGCGATTGTCAGCGCGGTTTCCACCGCACCGCGCAACCCCGCGCCGATGACGGCGGGCGATCTGGCTACCTATCATGCCAAACAGCGCGATCCGGTTTGTACCTTCTATCGCCGGTACCGGATTTGCGGGATGGGCCCGCCTTCTTCGGGCGCGACCACGGTGCAAGGGACGTTGGGCTTGCTTGAGCGGTTTGACCTGCGCGCGCTGGGCAAAGACGATCCGCGCAGCTGGCACCTGATCGCGGAGGCAGAGCGGCTCGCCTATGCTGACCGGGAGCGCTATCTGGCCGATCCCGATTTCGTCGCGGTGCCGGTCGCCGGGCTGCTTGCGCCCGATTATCTCGCCGCGCGGTCGCAACTGATCGCGATTGACCGGACCATGCCCTCGGCGCTGCCCGGCAATCCGGCCGGAGTCAAAGTCGCGCTGGCCGATCCGCTGACGCTGGATGTTCCTTCCACATCGCACTTCGTGGCGATTGACCGCAATGGCCAGGCCGCAACGCTAACCTCGACCATCGAAAGCGCGTTTGGCTCGGGCCTGATGGTGCACGGTTATTACCTCAACAATGAACTGACCGACCTCAGCCTGATCCCCGATCGCGGCGGAGTGCTGGTTGCCAACCGGGTCGAAGGCGGCAAGCGGCCGCGCAGCTCGATGGCGCCGACGCTGGTTTACGCCCCCGATGGCAAGCTGCGGCTGGCGGTTGGCGCTGCGGGCGGCGCGACGATTCCGGCGCAGGTCTTGAAGGCAATCATCGCGGTAATCGACTGGGATTTGTCCGCGCAAGAGGCGATTACCTTGCCGGTGATCTTCGCGCCGGGCGGCACAGCACTGTTCGTCGAGCGCGACAGTTCGATGGAAGCCATGATCCCCGCCCTGCGCGCATTGGGCCATGCCGACATCGGCCTGCGTGAGCGCAGCTTCAAGGCCAATGCGGTGGAGGTGGTGAACGGCCGCCTGGTCGGTGCCGCCGATCCGCGCAGCGAAGGGCGCGCTATCGAGGAATAAAGCGCGACAGGCGCTCGGCGCTTGCTGCTGCGGGAAAGCGCCCCTAGATAATTCGATGAGAAACAACCGCGTCAAAGCGGCGCTATAAGAGGGGCAAAGCATCGGTGCAGCTTTCTGATATCCGGACCGCCAGCAATCTCGTGAGCCTGTTCCTCGCGCGCGCCGATGCGCGGGGCGAGCGTCCGTTCCTCTCGGCCAAGCGAGATGGCAAGTGGCGCGCGCAAAGCTGGGCCGAAGTTGCCAGCCAGGTTTGCCTGATGGCGGAAAGCCTGCGCCAGCTGGGGCTGAAGGACGGCGACCGGGTGATGCTGGTTTCCGAAAACCGCCCGGAATGGTGTATCGCCGATCTGGCGATCATGGCGGCCGGGTGCATCACCGTGCCGGCTTATACCACCAATACCGAGCGCGATCATTTGCATATCCTGGAAAATTCCGGGGCGCGGGCGGTGATCGTCTCGAATGCCAGGCTGGCCAAGCCCTTGCTGCTGGCCGTGCTGCGCTCGGGCAAGGGCAGCCGGGTTATCGGGATCGAGCCGCTCGGCCAGACTCAGGCGGGCGCAATCGAATACCATGAATGGGCCGATCTGCTGGCCACTATCGATAATGGCGCTGCGGCCAAGGCGCGCAAAGCCGTGGATGCGCGGATTGCCGGGATCAAGCGCGAGGATACCGCCTGCATCATTTATACCAGCGGCACCGGTGGCGCTCCGCGCGGGGTAAAGCAACACCACGGCGCCATCCTGTGCAATGTCATGGGGGCGGCGCTGGTGCTGGAGGAGGACTTCGGGCTGGAGGATGAGGTGTTCCTTTCGTTCCTGCCGCTGAGCCACGCTTATGAGCACAGCGGCGGCCAGTTCCTGCCGATCGGGGCGGGGGCGGAAATCTATTACGCCGAGGGGCTGGAAAAACTCGCCAGCAATATCGAGGAAGTCCGCCCGACGATCATGGTGGTGGTCCCGCGCCTGTTCGAAGTGCTGCGGACCCGGATCATGAAACAGATCGAAAAGCAGGGCCGCGTGGCCAATTTCATGATGGACCGGGCGCTGCTTATCGGTGAGAAGAAGGCCAGCGGGCGGCGCAACGGCAAAGGCCGGTTGCGGGACCGGCCGATGGATTTTATCCTCGAAAAGGCACTGCGCCCCAAGATCCGCCAGAAGTTTGGCGGGCGGATGAAAGCGATGGTCTCTGGCGGGGCGCCGCTCAATCCCGACATCGGCATCTTCTTCGACTCGATGGGGCTGACTGTGCTTCAAGGCTATGGCCAGACCGAGGCCGGGCCGGTGATCAGCTGCAATCGCCCGCGCGCGGGGATCAAGATGGATACGGTCGGCCCACCGCTTGACGGAGTGACCGTCAAGATTGCCGAGGACGGCGAGATTCTGGTCCAGGGTGAGCTGGTGATGCACGGGTACTGGCAAAACCAGGTAGAAACCGAGCGGGTGCTGAAGGTCGATCCAGCCGACCCGGCAACTGGCATCTGGCTCTATACCGGCGATATCGGGCACTTCGATGAGCAGGGCCGGATCGTCATCACCGATCGCAAGAAGGACATGATCGTCAACGACAAGGGCGATAATGTCTCCCCCCAAAAGCTTGAAGGGATGCTGACCCTCCAGCCGGAAATCTCGCAGGCGATGGTGATAGGTGATCGGCGGCCGTATATCGTTGGCCTGATCGTGCCCGATCCAGACTGGGCGCTGGAGTGGGCCCGCGCGCAGGACGAGAAGTTCGATTTCCGCGCCCTGCAAGATTTGCCCGCGTTCCGCAGCGCGATCCGCGCCGCGATCGACCGGGTCAATCAGGACTTGCCAGTGACTGAAAAAATCCGCCAGTTCACCTTTGCCGAGGAGGCCTTCGGGATCGAAAACGAGGAAATGACCCCAAGTTTGAAAATCCGCCGCCACAAGCTGAAGGAGCGCTACGGAGTGCGGTTGGACGGGTTGTATCGGGGTTAGGTTTTTGTCACTGTTTGGCAGAAGCTATCGATAGCACCCTCAAGCCGCTTCCTTCTCGATCCATTCGGGGAAGAACGCCGGCGCCCGCGCCGACCAGCCGGGAGCCGTTGCCGCGGCTTCGCTGATCGACTGGAGCAGACCGCGGCGGCGCTCGGGACGGATTTGGGGCAGCGCGGCGGCGGCGCAGAAGGCTGATGGCAGCCACGGGCGCGCATCAGCGCCGAGCAGCCGTTCATAGAGGAAGCGGAAGGCTGAAAAGCTGGAAATCCGCTCCTGCGCGAGATCGAACGCAGCGACCCGGATAAGCTTGCCGATGAAGCCTTCGAGCGCATCGAAGCCGGTTTCGGCGGGCATGGCGCCGCGCAGCACTTTCAATTCCTGATAGGCGACATACTGGCTGCGGATCGAGGCGTTTTCACTCGCATCGCGCGCCCATAGCTTGAAGGCATCCTGTCGGCCCAGCCCGATATCCAGGCTGCGCTTGATGTAACGCTGCTCGGCAGCATCGAAACCGGCGAATTCGCGCAGCTCGGCGATGGTCAGCGATGCGGTCCCTGTATTGGCCATGATAACCCCCGGTTGGCGGGCCGTTAGCCCGTCAGCTGGAGATCACCAGAAATAGGTTAGAAAGTTGTTAACCACGGACGGTTGATCGAATCGATCCTCCCCATTTTCGCGTCAGCGCAAATGGGGAGGTGGCCGATCCGCAGGATCGGTCGGAGGGGTACTGCGGCACGGGAAGACCCCTCCGTCAGCCGCTTTGCGGCTGCCACCACCCCCTTTGGCTTCGCAATACAGCGAGGATCAGGGTTGTTAGAGCATGATGCGATAAAGCCGGTTCCCACTTTTTCGCATCACGCTCTAAATCAATCCTGCCAACGGGCTGGAGGGATCGGCATATTTGCGGGTCGCCATCCGTCCGGAGAGATAGGCGTGGCGTCCGGCTGCCACCGCGAGCTTCATTGCCAGCGCCATCCGGACCGGATCTTTGGCCTCGGCAATCGCGGTGTTCATCAGCACCCCGTCGCAGCCCAGCTCCATCGCTACCGCAGCATCGCTGGCAGTGCCAACCCCTGCATCGACCAGCACCGGAACACTCGACCCTTCGACGATCAGCCGGATCATCACCCGGTTCTGGATCCCCAGGCCCGAGCCGATCGGCGCGCCGAGCGGCATGATGGCGACTGCGCCCACTTCTTCCAGCTGCTTGGCAGCAATCGGATCATCGGCGCAATAAACCATCGGCAGGAAGCCCTCTTTGGCCAGTACTTCGGTCGCCTTCAATGTCTCGCGCATATCGGGATAGAGCGTCCGCGCTTCGCCCAGCACTTCCAGCTTGACCAGATCCCAGCCGCCGGCCTCGCGCGCCAATCGCAGAGTCCGGATCGCATCATCGGCGGTGAAACACCCGGCGGTGTTGGGCAGATAGGTGATTTGCTTTGGATCGATGAAATCGGTCAGCATCGGGGCCTTGGGGTCGGAGATATTGACCCGGCGCACCGCGACCGTGACGATCTCCGCCCCCGATGCTGCAACCGCCGCCGCATTCTGTGCGAAATCCTTGTATTTGCCGGTGCCGACGATCAACCGCGAGCGGAACGTGCGGCCAGCGACCGTCCAACCGTCGTCATGGTCCCCGCCGCCGACAAAGTGGACGATTTCGAGCACGTCGCCCTCCGCCAGCGCGACTGCGGCCAACGTCGAGCGCGGCACAATCAGGCCATTGTGTTCGACTGCAACCTTGGCGGGATGAAGCGCAAGGCTCTGGACCAGATCGGCGATCGAACCGGGCGCGGTCCGGCGCGATTCGCCATTTACGGTGAGATTAAGGTGTGCGGGCATGGCCTGCAGATAGCGCACGGCCAGCGTGACGCAAGTTGCGGATGTGGGCCAGCGCAACCAGGCTGACCCCAGCGACAGTCAGCACCGCCTCGGCCTGGCCATGCCCGGCCAGCAGCGCCAGAGCCATCAGCGCGATCCCGCCAGCACCCAGCAGCAGCGGCCCGCGGCGGCCGTGGCGCATGGTCCCGATCCCGAGCGTCAGCGCTGCGACAGCGATCGCCAGCGCCAGACCCACCCGGTGGATCGCAGGGGCGAGCAGGAATTGTCCGCCCAGCCCCAAACTCCCGGCGCCCAGCCCGGTCACCAACAGCAGCCCAGCGATGCAATGCAGTGCGCAAAGTCCCGATAGGAACACGCCGACCCGGTCAAGCCGGTCGCGAATCGAGAGAATGGCAAAACGCATTAGAACTCGATAGATATGTTATGTTGTAACATGATGCAAGCAACTGTAAGTGATTGAGCCGCTTTGCCCCACAAGCCACTTGCGCTTTTTTGCGCAGCGACGCAGGGAATAGCCCATGGCTGACGTCGCCTTTGCCTCTGCTGCACCTCCCGCCAGCCGATCTGCTGCGCGCCCGCAAACTGCGGTGCAGGCGCTGATCTGGTGGTTGCTGCTGGTAGCGACCTTGATCGTGGCAATCGTTGCAGTCGGCGGAATTACCCGGCTTACCGAATCGGGGCTCTCGATCACTGAATGGAAGCCGCTCACCGGCGCGATTCCGCCGCTCAGCGAGGCACAGTGGCAGGCAGAGTTCACCGCCTATCAGCAAATCCCGCAATATACCCAGGTCAACGGCCCGGCGGGCATGACTCTGGCTGATTACAAGTTCATCTATTTCTGGGAGTGGGTTCATCGCCTGCTAGCCCGCGGGATTGGGCTTGCCTTTGCCCTGCCGCTGGCCTGGTTCTGGCTGCGCGGAGCGATCCCGGCGGGCTACAAGCCCAGGTTGCTGGCGCTGCTGGCGCTGGGCGGAATGCAGGGCGTGGTCGGCTGGTGGATGGTTTCCTCAGGGCTTGTCGCCGACGTCAAGGTCAGCCATTTTCGGCTCGCCGCGCATCTGCTGGTGGCCCTGACCACCTTGGGTGGACTAATCTGGACTGCGCTTGATCTGCGCGCCCTGGCCCAAGGCAAGCCGCATTCCCGGCTGACCGGTTTTGCGGGACTGGCGCTGGGCGCCTTGTTGATCCAGCTGTTTTACGGGGCGCTTGTTGCGGGCATGCGGGCCGGCCATGTCGCCAATGACTGGCCGCTGATGCAAGGCAGCCTGATCCCGGAAGGGATCGATTGGTCGCTGGGCGCCAGTCATGCGCTGCTGTCCGATCCTTACCTCACCCATTTCATCCACCGCTGGTGGGCCTGGGGGCTGGTTGCGGTGCTGGTGGTGATGGGGCGCAAGCTGCGTTCGGCGGGTAAGCGTAAAGCTTCAGTCGCCATCCACACCGCGTTTGGGATCCAGATCCTGCTGGGCATCGCCACCGTGATGAGCGGCGTCGCCCTCTGGTTGGCAGTGCTCCATCAGCTAACCGGCGCCTTGCTCGTCGCTGTAACCGTGTGGGGAGCACATGGTTTGGGCCAGAGCCTGATCCCGGCGCGGAAGCTGCAATGAAGCGGAGGGCGCTATTCCTGGTCGGAGTGGCGGCGATCTTGCCTTCAGCAATTGCCGCTTCTGCCGGGGTGCCCGCGCAAAGCGCAGCAACTGCACATTTTGCCCCGCCAAGCACGCCGCTGCTGCTGACCCGCACGATCTGGCGCTCGCTCCATGACGGTAAAACGATCATTTCACAGCGGCGCTACCGCATCCGGATTGTCTCCCATGGCGATGGCTATGAAGTTAACGGCGAGCTGATCGACAGCTCGGTCGAGGCGCCGCCGCCCCTTGCGGCACTGGCGGAAATGGAGCGCACCCGGCCGGATGGAGCCCTGTTTCCAGCCTATCTCGATAGCAACGGGCGGATCATCGACCCCCCCGGCGCCGGCCAAGCGACTTTCAACGAAGGGCCTGCCTTGCGCCAAAAGGGCGCGCGCGAAGCCCGGCGGATCGCAGCGGACTCGGCGGCACCCAATCCGGGTCAAGCCCAGATTACGTCATTTATTGATCAGATTGTGAATGGTTCAGGAGCGGCCCCATGGCCGTCCGACCTATTTAACCCGGCTCAGCCGGAATGGCGGGAGCAACGCCGCATCGCCCTGCCCGACGGGAGCGAGGGTGAGATTACAGTAACCGTTGCAGCCCATGGGCAATCGTCCGGCGGCCTCCCCAGTTCGGTCGAGCGAACGGTGGTCACCGAGCTCGGCGGGACCCGCAAAGTCAGCCGCGAGCAATGGACGATCGAGGCGGGAGCTGGCTAGCTCAGCTCGCGCGGTATTATTTTACCTCTCTGCAAACCCGCGCAAAGCTTGACTTGGCCAGCCATTTCTACGAAAGGGCCGCCTCCCCGCTTGTTCAGCATCGTGCGGACCTGCGGATCAGTTCACGGGATACGACCCCAGCTTTTTGAAAAGGAGTGGCTATGAAGGCGCTCAGCAAGGTCACCCGGTCGATCAAACCGGCCGAGGTGGAAAAGAACTGGCATCTGATCGATGCCGAAGGTTTGGTGCTCGGCCGTCTGGCCGTCATCATCGCCAATCATCTGCGCGGCAAGCACAAGCCAAGCTTCACGCCGCATGTCGATTGCGGCGATCACGTCGTCGTCGTCAATGCCGGCAAGGTGCGGCTGACCGGCAACAAGCTCAAGCAGAAAACCTATTACAAACACACCGGCTATGCCGGCGGGATCAAGGCAGTAACCGCGGACAAGATCCTCGACGGCCGCTTCCCTGAGCGCGTGCTTGAAAAAGCGGTCGAACGCATGATCCCGCGCGGCCCGCTCGGCCGTGATCAGATGCGCGCACTGCATCTCTACGCCGGCTCCGATCATCCGCATGGCGGCACCCAGCCTGTCCTGCTTGATGTCGCCGCCCGCAACCGCAAGAACAAGGTGGGTGCATAATGCCAGATACGTCAGACACTAACACCGTCACCGATCTCGCCGATCTCGGCACTCTCTCCGGGGCAGCACCGGTTGCCGCCACTGACGAAGCGGCTCCTGCTGCGCCCGTGGTCCGCACTGGCCCGCCCGCACCGATCCGTCCGCAGGAAATCGACGCGCAAGGCCGCGCCTATGCTACCGGCCGCCGCAAGGACGCCGTTGCCCGCGTCTGGATCAAGCCCGGCTCGGGCAAGATCACGGTCAACGGCCGCGATCAGGAAGTCTATTTCGCGCGTCCAACCCTGCGTCTGGTGATCAACCAGGTGTTCGATGTGTCCGAGCGTTCGGGTCAATACGATGTGATCTGCACCGTTAAGGGCGGCGGACTTTCGGGCCAGGCTGGCGCGGTCAAGCATGGCATCGCGCAGGCGCTGTCGAAGTTTGAACCGCTGCTACGCAGTGCGGTCAAATCGGCTGGCTTCCTCACCCGCGATCCTCGCGTGGTTGAGCGTAAGAAGTACGGCAAGGCCAAGGCCCGCAAGAGCTTCCAGTTCTCGAAGCGCTAAGTTTCGCTTTGCTGGTTACACAAGGGGCGGTCCGGCAACGGGCCGCCCCGCTTCGTTGCGTCCGGTTTATTCAGAAAAGCTGCTCCGCGCGGACGACAAGACCGCCCTGTGCCGACCATTCGAGCCGGTTATAGCTCGGCGGTGTGGCGCGCAAGCGTTGCGAAAGTGTGCCGGCGCCGATAATTCGGATTGTCTGACCGTCAAGCTCGACCAGCTTGTCGAAAGCATCGTGAACATGGCCCGACAGGACCGCATCCGCACCCGCCCGCGCCAGCGCCGCCAGCGCGCGCTTGCCGCCGCGGGTCGAACCGGTACCTTGGGTATCGGCCTCGACCAGCGGATGATGACAGGTCACCAGCCGCAGCCCGGCGCCGGCATGCCGCGCCAAGCCCTGGAGCGCGCGATCCAGCCCGGTATGGCTGACCCGGCCTTTTGACCAGTTGAGCCGGAATTGCGCCCGCGCCACGGTGTTCAGCGGCACAATCCCGATATCAGGCAAGTCGAGCCCGCCTTCCACCGCCGCCTCCAGCCGGTCATACAGCCGGAACGGATGGAGCAGCCGCCCAATCGGGTTGTAATAATAGGGCATGTCGTGGTTGCCAGGCTCCACCGTCACCGGCACTGCCAGTTTGCACAAATAATCTTGTGCTGCGGCAAATTCGCTGCGCTTGCCCCGCATCGTCAGATCGCCGGTGCAGAGCACTGCAGCCGGGCGGTGCTGAGCTACTTCGCGCGCGAACCAATCGAGCGCGGCGCGATCTTCCAGCCCGAAGTGAAGATCGCTGACATGGAACAGCATAGTTGTGGCACCGGTCATACCCGTCCGGTCACGATCAGCCAGGCGGACAGGGCATTGAAGCCGCTGTATGCGGCATAGAACCAGGCCCAGCCGTTAGAGCCGCCGGCAATCATCAGCATTGAGCCCAGCAGCATGACGAATTCGACCAGTAAGCTGAACCGCCCGCCGAGCCCGTGAAAAAACCACGGCACCTGGCCCAGCAACGGGTGGCCACTTTCCAGCACCGCCTTATGCGCCGCGAAATTGGCAATGCCGAGGAAGAAGGCGATGATCAGGGCCATAGTCTGGCCCGTCTAGAGGTTCGGCGGCGATTCCGCCAAACTTTTACACAGACTACCTTCCAGCCATCGCCTTGGCCCGGGCCAGATAGGTCCGGCCAATCCGCACCGAAGAGCCATCCAGCAGCTCGGCCGACCAAACCCCAAGCCCGTCATGCCGGAGACCGGTGATCCGATCGCGGCGCAAGATGGTTGAGCGATGCAGCCGAATAAAGCGCGCCGGATCCAGCCGCGCTTCAAGGCCGGACACAGTCTGGAGCAACAGATAGCTGCGACTGCTCCAGTTCGGCTGGCCACCCTCCTCCGGGCCGACATGGAGCCGGACGTAATCACGCTCGGCGTCGATCCGCTCGACCGCGCTGGCTGCAACCCGCAGCAATTCGGACCGGTACGGAACCCAGAACTCGCTCAGCCAGCTTGTCCCGCTGCTCTGGCGTTCGCCCCGCCGGGCAGTGGCCCGCGCGATCGCCCGTTCAAGCCGCTCGGGAGTGACGGGTTTGAGCACATAATCGACTGCATCGAGATCGAACGCTTCTACCGCGAAGCTGTCATGCGCGGTGACGAAGACCACCGCCGGCGAATTATCGCGCCCTGCCAACGCGCGGGCCACAGTCAGGCCGTCAAGCTCGGGCATCGTCATATCGAGCAGCAGCAAATCGGGGTTCAGCGCCTCGATCAAGGTCAGCGCGGCGGCCCCGTCGCTGGCAGTGCCAACGATGCAGATCGAAGGAAGCTGAGCGCAGATCACCGCCATCCGCTCAATCGCCAGCGGCTCGTCATCAACGACCAATGTCCTCAGCGGCGCTGGGTGTGGCTCAGCCATGGCGCATCAGCGGCAGGTGGATGACGGTGCGATAGCCGCCGCTGGTTGCCGGCTCCGAGATCAGGCTAGCGTCATCGCCGAACCGGGCATCAAGCCGGTCGCGAACATTGGCCAGGCCGATGCCAAGCCCGGCACCACTTGTTTGCTTGCCCGGCCCGTCATCGGTGACGGTGAGCACCAGCCGGCCATATTCCTCGCGTGCCGCAATCGTGATCGTTACCGGCCGGGTGGTCATCGCGACCGCATATTTGACCGAGTTTTCGACCAGCGGCTGAAGAATCATCCCCGGCACCCGGGCCTCGGCCAGCTCGGCCGGAATATCGAACCGCGCAACCAGCCGCTCAGGAAAGCGGACCCCCTCGATCTGAAGATACAATTGCTGCTGCTCGATCTCTTGGGCCAGCGTCAGCTCGCTGGTCGGATCCCCCGCCAGACTGCGGCGATAGAAGGTTGAAAGGGTCTGGATCATCGTCTCGGCGGCTTGCGGCTTGCCAGTCAGGACCAGTGCCGACAGCGAGTTCAAGGTATTGAACAGGAAATGCGGGTTGACCTGATAGCGCAAGGATCGCAGCTCTGCCGCTTTGGCAGCGCGGCGATATTCACCCTCGCGCCGCTCGGCCCGGCGCGCCTGTTCGGCATTGCCGAGCGCCAGATAAAGCGCCGCCCAGGCGATCAGCAGGAAATAGCGGCCGATCGCAATATCGGTCAGCTGGCGCCACAAGCCTTCTTGGTCAAGCTTGCGCTGGATCGACTCAATCTGGGCGCGTGGCAAGGCTGGTGGATCCGGAATATCAACCAGGACATTGCCCGAGGTGTCGTGGCGGATGTTGATTGCGGCGGGATTGGCGAACTTTACATTCATCCGCCGTTCGAGCGGGGCAAAAACCTGCTGGTTGATCATCGCCAAGGCCAGCGCTGCAGGCAGCATGACGATCAGCGCGGCCGCAATCCGCACACCCATCCGCCGCCGGTCAAACAGCCGGATGATCGCCCAGGCGAGGAAAGTCACGCCCATTCCGACCAGCGCTACAACCGCGCGCCGCCAGCTCATCTCAACCAGAAATTCATTGTCGATCAGCAGACTACGCACCGTGATCAGCACGAAATAGCACAGCCACAGTCCGGCAATCGAGACGACCACAAGGCGTCGCGGGACGCTGGGAGTTGGGCCGGGCGCGGTTGAAGCTATCTCCATTTCACGGCAGGATAGCCTGCCCGGCCCCAAACTATCCAGCAGCTTCGTCGAACCGCAGCGGGTGTTGGTCGATTTGAACTGTTCAGGAAATTCTCTCACCCCGTCGGTAGCAGGCCTTCACGCGCGATTTTTTCTTTCCACACCAGCGGAGCGAGCTGGTGGACATTGTTGCCTTCGCTATCCACCGCCACCGTCACCGGCATGTCCTCAACCGTGAATTCATAGATCGCTTCCATGCCGAGATCCTCAAAGGCGATCACCTTGGCCTCGCGGATCGCGCGGCTGACCAGATAGGCTGCCCCGCCGACCGCCATCAGATAGGCGACCTTGTGGCGGGCGATCTCGCTCACCGCGCCCTGCCCGCGCTCGGCCTTGCCGATCATGGTGAGCAGCCCCAGCTCGAGCATCATATCGGTGAACTTATCCATCCGGGTTGCCGTCGTCGGCCCGGCGGGGCCAACCACTTCGCCCAGCACCGGATCGACCGGGCCGACATAATAAATCGCCCGGCCCTTGAAATCGACCGGCAGAGTCTCGCCTTTGGCCAGCATATCCTGAATTCGTTTGTGCGCTGCATCGCGCCCGGTCAGCATCTTGCCGCTCAGCAGCAGCCGGTCGCCTTGGGTCCAGCTGCACACTTCGGCCTGGCTCAGCGTATCAAGGTTGACGCGCTTCGCCGCCTTGTCGGGCGTCCAGTGAACATCGGGCCACTGATCCAGCTTGGGGATTTCAAGGAACGCCGGGCCCGATCCGTCAAGCGTGAAATGGGCATGGCGGGTGGCCGCACAATTGGGGATCATTGCCACCGGCTTGCCCGCAGCATGGGTCGGCCAATCAAGGATCTTGACATCAAGGATGGTTGATAACCCGCCCAGCCCCTGCGCGCCGATGCCCAGCGCGTTAACCTTGTCGAACAGCTCGATCCGCAGCGCCTCGATATCATTGCTCGCCCCGCGCAGCTTCAGCTGGGCCATGTCGATCGGTTCCATCAGGCTTTTCTTGGCGAGCATCATGCAGTATTCGGAAGTGCCGCCAATGCCGATCCCCAGCATCCCCGGCGGGCACCAACCGGCGCCCATCTGGGGGAGCATTTCCAGCACCCAATCGACGATGCTGTCGCTCGGATTCATCATCTTGAACTTTGACTTGTTCTCGCTGCCGCCGCCCTTGGCCGCGACATCGACCCCCACCTTCGATCCGGTCACCATATTCACGCTCAGCACGCAGGGCGTATTGTCACGGGTGTTGCGGCGGGTGAATGCGGGATCGGCGAGGATCGAAGCACGCAGCTTGTTTTCGGGGTTGAGGTAGGCCCGGCGCACGCCCTCATCGACCACGTCCTGCAACGAACGGCTTGATTCAAGGCGGCAATCCTGGCCCCAATCGACGAACACATTGACGATCCCGGTGTCCTGGCAGATCGGCCGATGTCCCTCGGCGCACATCCGGCTGTTGGTCAGGATCTGCGCAATCGCATCCTTCGCGGCCGGGCCTTGCTCTGCCTTATAGGCCGCGCCCAGCGCATGAATGTAATCCATCGGGTGATAATAGCTGATGTATTGCAGCGCATCGGCGATGCTTGTCACCAGGTCTTCCTCGCGGATAGTCACCATATCGGCCATGTGCACGCGTTCCTCTGGCTGCAATTCACACCGCCATAAGCGCGTGATGCCCCTTGCGTCAAAGCACTTGGGGCCGTCAAAGCGCTTGGCTCAGCAACTGCCTTGTCCTAGTAGCCGCTTGTTCTGTAACAAGCGCAATTGCTTTGCTGTATTAGACGTGCAATACAGTCTGCAGGTAAAGATTTAAGTGGCACTATAGGGTTTCAGGGATGACCATTACTGCTCAGCGCCCGACTGGGACTGATTTTTCTACCGCCCGCCGGGCCATGATCGACAGCCAGCTGAGGGTCAGCGGAGTGAACGAGGATTTCGTGCTCACCGCGATGAACCGCGTCCCGCGCGAAGATTTCGTCCCCGCTGCGGCGCGCGGCCATGCTTATATCGACCGGGCCATTCCGCTCGGCAATGGCCGTGCGCTGGCCGCCCCGCTGTTCCACGGGCGGCTGCTGACCGAGGCTGCCCCGACGGGTGACGACCGGGTACTGCTGGTCAGCTGCGGCAGCGGCTATCTGGCGGCGCTGGTCGAGCCGCTGGTCGGCTTGCTAGATCTGGTCGATGCAACGGATGCGGCGGAAAAACGGAAAAAAGGCGGTTACACGCTGCTGCTGATCGATGGTGCGATTGAAGAGCTGCCCGAAACCCTGGCGGCCCAGCTGGCCGAAGGCGGGCGGATCGTCACCGGCCTGGTCACGCGCGGGGTGACCCGCCTTGCCGCTGGCCGCAAGCTGGGCGGCACGATTGCTTTGCTGCCGCTTGCTGAAATGGGCATCCCGGTGCTGAGTGAATTCACCGCGCCCAAACGCTGGAGCTTTTGATGATTGCTGGCCGGTACCATCGTGCTGCTTTGCTTGCCGGGATAGCTCTGATTGCCGCGCCCGCCACCGCCGATGATCTGCGCGAAGCGCTGATCATGGCCTACACCACCAACCCCGCGCTGCAAGGCGCCCGCGCCCAGCAAAGAGCCGTGGACGAAGGCGTGCCGATTGCCCGTTCGGCCGCGCTGCCCTCGCTCAGCGGGACTGCAAGTTACAACGAATTCCTCAAGAAAAGCACCAATAGCTTCACCTCGCCCGATCGGCTGGTCAGCGCCGATGCAACACTGAGCCTGCCGATCTATTCGGGCGGGGCCGTGAAGAATTCGCTGCGCGCCGCCAAGACCCGGGTCGCGGCTGGGCAGGCCGATCTGCGCGCTGCCGAATCGGGCGTGTTTTCGCAAGTTGTCGTAGCCTATATGGATGTGCTGCTGAATCAGGCAGTAGTTGGCCTAAACCGCACCAATATTGAGCGGCTCGACGTTAACCTCAGGGCCACCAAGGACCGCTTCGAAATCGGCGATCTGACCCGGACCGATGTCGCCCAGTCACAATCGCGGCTAGCCCTGGCCCGCAGCGATGCGCGAACCTCCGAAGCCAATCTGATCGCGGCGCGCGAACGCTACATCCAGATCGTCGGCAAGGCCCCGACCGGCCTCCAATCGCCGCCACCGCTGACTGGCCTGCCTTCCAGCACTGACGAGGCAGTGGAATACGGGCTTGATCACAATCCCGATCTCATCGCCGCGCACCAGCGCAGCAAGGCCGCCGGGTTTGACAGCAATGCTGCCGGTGCCGGTCGGTTGCCAAGGGTCAGCGTGTTTACCGGAGCCAACTATACCGATTATTTCGGGACGCTGGGCGGAAGCAGCAGCGCCGTCTTCGCGCAGAGCCAGACCACCGCGCAAGCCGGGGTGCGCGCAACCATCCCGCTGTTCCAGGGCGGGCTGCCTGCCGCCCAGCAGCGCCGGGCCCAGGCTTTCGAGGGCGCGGCGCTCGAGCAGGAAATCGGCATCGAACGTGAAGTGATCGCCACCGTCCGCTCGGCCTATGCCTCATGGCAGGCGTCAAGCGATGTGATCGCCTCGTCGCAGTCGGCGGTTGATGCCGCAGCGCTCAGCCTTGAAGGGGTGCGCGCCGAAAATACCGTCGGCAACCGGACCATCCTCAACATCCTTGATGCCGAACAGGAATTGCTCCGCGCCGAGGTCCAGCTGGTGACCGCCCGGCGCAATGCCTATGTCGCCGGGTTCAACCTGCTGGCCGCAATGGGTAAGGCCGAAGCACAGGATCTCGGGCTGGATGGCGGGGTGCTGTATGATCCCGATACCAACTACAACCGGGTGAAAAACGCTATCTGGGACTGGAGCCATGATCCAGACCCCAAGCCCGCTTCAACGCGAACCGTTGACACGGCGGCCCAAGACGGTTCAATCCCGCCGCAGTGAATCGGTCCCATCGCGGGACATTTTGGATACCGCATGATTGTTCATGCTTGAGACGGGGAAACAGGCAATGGCCCAGGCAGGTGAGCCGTCGGTTGAGGAAATCCTCGAATCGATCAAGAAAGTGATCGCGCGCGACAATCGCGTCAGCGCAGCGGTGGAACGGCAGGCCCGCGAAGAGCGCGGCCTGGCTGCGGCTGGAACTGCTGCGCCGGACGAACAGGATACTGATGACGAGGGCGAAGTGCTTGATCTGTCGGCATCAGCCGAATTCTATGGCGAAGAAGCCGCTGATCAGCATGGGGCAGAGCCGGAAGTACCGCTGCTGGCCGAGGATACCCGCAGCTCAATGCGCGATTCGCTGGCTGCGCTGGCGATGCTCGCCGAACCCGGGGTTCCGCCGCAGATTGTCCGTTCAGGGGAAACCTCGCTCGAAGGAATGACCCGCGAATTGCTCCGCCCGGCTTTGACCGCCTGGCTCGACAAAAACCTGCCGCCGCTGGTTGAACGGCTGGTTGCCATCGAGATTGCGCGGATCGTCGGCAAAAAACTCTAGCTATTCGATGGCCAAAGCGGATGAAATTGCCCGAGCGGCTGCTGCCTTAGGCCAGTTAGGCGGTTTTGGCACGCGCCATCACATCTTCCTGTGCGCCGATCCCGACAAGCCCAAGTGTTGCGACCGCAAAGCAGGCATCGCTGCGTGGGAGTTTCTCAAGCACCGGCTGCGCGAATTGGGCCTGGGCGGCAATGCCGGTGTCTTGCGGAGCAAGGTTGGCTGTTTGCGCGTCTGCCACGCCGGTCCGATCGCGGTGGTCTACCCAGACGGGGTTTGGTACCACAGTTGCAGCCCGGCGGTACTCGAGCGGATCATTCAGGAGCATCTGATTGGCGGCATGCCAGTCGCGGAATTCCGGCTCAACCGTTAGCTTTTCAGATCATCGTCCAGCGGCTCGATCACCGCTGCATCATGACCGCTGGCGCTGGACAGAAACACCAGCCCCATCAGTGCTGACATCAGCAGCATGGCAAAGCCGATCCCCAGCGCAGTCGCGATGTAAAGGTGGACCGAGACCATCCCGTTGCTGCGGTAAAGCAGCACGAAGGCGACCAGCACCACGCCGGTGGTTGCCGCCATCATGAAGCGCATCAGGCGGCGATAGCGGGCCCAGGCCAGGATAGCCTTGTCCGGGTCATCAAATGGGAAGCGAGGAAGCATGGCGCGCCAATGCGCTTGTCGGACCGGGCTGGCAATCGGAATCGGCCCAGGTCACAAGCGCAGACGACGACTCGCCAAGGGACCTGGTTCATGGCATCATCGTTAGAATTCAACCACTGGGGAGAGCGGCCATGACGATTGCACGCCTGATCGAGGGACGAAGCCCCGAGATTATCAGCTGCGCTGCCAGCACCTCGGTAGGGGCGGCGGTCAACTTGCTGGCCGAGCGCCGGATCGGCGCGCTGCCGGTGCTTGAAGACGGGCAGCTGGTCGGCATATTTTCTGAACGTGATGCGCTCTACCAGCTGGCCCGCGACGGTGCAGCGATGCTTGATGCAGCCGTTGGCGATGTAATGACCTCACCGCCGATCACGGTTGAACCCCAGACCGGCGTGATGGATGCGCTGGGGCTGATGACTCGGCGCCGGGTCCGGCACTTGCCGGTCATCAGCGGCGGCGCACTGGTGGGCTTCGTTTCGATCGGCGATCTGGTCAAATACCGGATCGATCTGATCGAATCCGAGGCGGCGGCAATGCGCAGCTATATCCAGTCCGCTTGAGTAGAGCTTGCCGCAAGGCAGGCTGCACCCTACATCCAGATTATGAACGTCTCCGCCGTCACTCTCAGCCCCAGCGCCGCTGCACGCGTGGCCATGATCGCGGCCAAGCAGGGCAAGCCTGCGCTGCTCCGCCTTTCGGTTGAAGGCGGCGGCTGTTCGGGCTTTCAATACAAGTTCGATCTGGCAGATAGCCCGGCAGGCGATGATCTGATCGCCGAGACCGACGGGGTGCGGCTGGTGGTTGATCCGATGAGCCTTGAACTGGTTGCGGGCTGCGTGGTCGATTTCGTCGAATCGCTGGGTGGCACGGCTTTCAAGGTCGAAAATGCGAATGCGTCGGCGGGCTGTGGCTGCGGATCAAGCTTCGCGGTTTGATGAAGATCGCCTCGTTCAATATCAACGGGATCAAGGCGCGGCTGCCGCGGTTGCTCGAATGGCTGGAAGAAACCCGGCCAAGCGTCGCCTGCCTGCAGGAAATCAAGACCCAGGACGAAGGTTTCCCGGCCGCTGAGTTTGAGCGGCTCGGCTATCAGGCGATCTGGCACGGCCAGAAGGGCTTTAATGGCGTCGCAATCCTAGCTGACGGGGTTACACCGATCGAAATCCGGCGTGGATTGGCCGGCGAGCCGGAAGATGAGCATTCGCGCTACCTTGAAGCCGATGTTTCGGGCATCCGTATCGCCTGCATTTATCTGCCCAATGGCAATCCGCAACCCGGGCCAAAGTTCGACTATAAATTACGCTGGATGGAGCGGCTGCGCACCCGGATGGCAGAGATTTCCGCCGAGGAAGTCCCGGCGGTGGTGCTGGGTGACTATAACGTCATCCCCCACGATGCCGATGTCTGGTCGCCCGCAGCAATGGCCGATGATGCCCTGATGCAGCCCGGATCGCGCGATGCCTATGCGCGCCTGCTCGGCGACGGCTGGACCGACGCGCTGGAACTGCACAATCCGCGCGGCGGGGTATGGACCTATTGGGACTATCAGGCCGGAGCCTGGCAGCGCGATCACGGGTTCCGGATCGACCACGCCCTGCTTTCGCCGGAACTCGCCGACCGGCTGATTTCCTGCGGCGTCGACAAGGCCCATCGCGGACGCGAAACGCCCAGCGATCATGCGCCAGTCTGGGTTGAAGTGCAGACCTGAGCGAGCGGGGAGGCCGGGTTTACGCCGGCCCAAACCCCTCAACGATAAAAGACGTGATTATCGACTTTGCCGACCCGAGTCAGGCGCCAACCGGGAGAAACCCGGGCGGCATGGAAGTAAAGCGCGCCTTCAACCGGGCTTTGCCAGCCGCCAGAATGAGCGATCTGGGCAATCGCTACGGCGTTTTTCCACTGGCGCGAGCCCTTTATGATCCCGGGCATGGCGTTCCCGCGCACGAACGAGAATTGAGAGCGCTGGAACACAACCCCGCAATAGCTATCGGGAAACCGGCCGGACTTTGAGCGGGCGACAACCACGCGCCCCACAGCCAGCTGGCCGGGCAAGGTCTCGCTTTTCGCTTCGAAATAGATCGCACCAGCTAGGCAGTTAAGCTCGCGCGAGAGCTCACCAGGTTGGGGCTGTGCCGAAACCAGCGCCGCCAGCGAACGGGCGCTGCGCACCGATTCAGCATCAATTATTGCGGGGGTAGCCGGCGCTGCATCGGCAGCTGCAGGAAGGGCTTGGATAACCGGCTGGGAAATCATCGGAATGGTCGGTTCCGCCAGAGTCACCATTGGAGTCTTGGTCACCACGGGAGTCTTGCTTTCCGCAGCGGCGCCAGAACCATCGGCACTGGCAAGGAGCGTAACCAAAGTTGCGGCCACAGCAAACGCACTGGCCTTATTCAATTTATAGCTCATTATTCAATCAGATTAGGCGGTGAACGCGCCCGCGCAGGATGGGTGGAAGTTGGGTGCCTTAGCGCCTGTTGCCCCACCGAAATTCCTGCCGGCTGTCCCCCGTCTGCGTGCTTGCGTGGATGGCCGATTGCCTCCCCCACCGCCTGCGCTCAAACGTAAAGAAGCTCGCCCCTAGATTGTGCAGTGCAACAAAGTCAACCCCGCGGCTCATCCAATCCGATGAGCCGTTCGCCATTCGCGATATCCAGTTCAATAATCCACAAATCCTGGTCCTGATTGGCCCGGCGATCTAAGTATTCGTCAATTTCTTTTGAACTATCAGTCATTTGATACTTTGATCGGTGCCAATTCCGGGTTCCATCAAGCCCCGGCATCCGTTCAAAAATCCGCGCGTTTGCGCCCCTTTCACGCAAAACCACCAGGATCGTCCCGCCTTCACGTTCACCCTTGGTCAATACGCTGGCAAAACCGCCGCCAGCCTGGGCCTGGCGCAGCAACGCAGATACCTCAAGGTGGGCGGGCAGCCTGACGTCCATCTCAGCCGCTCGTCCCGGCATAGCGGCTGTCCACCGCCGAAGCCGGGGGTTCAGGCAGCGTCGCGATCAATGACATTGGCGAGGAGCGCATAAAGTGCCTCTGCCCCCGGCGCTTCGGACAAGGCCGCGTGCATCTGCTCGTCTCGCATCATCCGCGAGATCCCGGCCAGCGCATGGAGATGCGCCGCCCCGGCCTGCTCGGGCGAGAGTAGTCCGAACACCAGATCTACCGCCATGCCATCGGCTGCATCAAACACGACCGGAGCCTCAAGGCGCAGGAACACGGCAACCGGGCGATTCAAATCGGGGATCCGGGCGTGGGGAATCGCAACTCCTCGGCCAAATCCGGTGCTGCCAAGTTTTTCGCGTTCTTCGATCCGCTCAAGCACCATGACCTGATCCAGCCCGTAAACGGCGGCAAAGCGGGCCGCGAGCTGTTCAAGAATGGCTTGCTTACTATCCGCAGCAATCGTGCCGACTGCTTCAGGAAGGAGTGTGAAAAGAGCTGTCATAGCGGGGCATGGGGTCCGAAAATTGAAGGTCGCGAAACAACCGGACAAGGTGGGCCGAAATAGCCCGCGCCGCGCCCCTGATACTCGCTGTGAATAAGCTCGCGGATGGTCTGCACTTCAGGATGGTTCAACCCAGCCGATCGATCCATCGCCGCGGCGGTAAACCATATTATGCTTTCCGGTGCCAGCATTTTTGAAAAGCAGCGCTGCGGTATTTCTGAGATCAAGCATCATCACCGCATCCGAAACACTGGCTTCGGGCACATCGACTCTGGTTTCAGCAATGATCACCGGCGCATCGGCCACCACTTCATCATCGGCCGAGGGCTCTACAAAGACGGTATAGGCCGCCTCTTCCTCGCGCTGGGCATGGGCTGATTGCTCGTGCCGATCCTTCAGGCGGCGCTTGTAACGGCGCAGCTGCTTGTCGATCTTCTCTGCCGCCTGGTCGAGTGCGATATGGGCATCATGGGCAATCGCTGCACCTTTGAGGATCAGGCCCTGGGTTACATGGGTGACAATATCGCAGCGGAACGCGCCAGCCGGTGCCTTGCCAAAGGTGACCGCAGAACTCAGCGCGCGACTGAAATATTTGTCGACGATGGCAGTCATCCGTTGCTGAGCATGAATTTGAAGGGCTCCGCCGGTGTCAATCTGGTGGCCAGATACGCGAATTTCCATGGTCGACCTACTCCTTAGTTTATTACGCCCGCCCGATTAGAATTGCTGGTTCAGCTGCGCCATATCAACTTCGCCATAATGGCGATTTGATGGTTTCGAGGAATGCTTCATGCGCGGCCAGTTCAGCCGCGCTGGCGCGGTGGGCGCGAGCTGGCCGAAAAATCCGCTCACGCACCATTGGTGCAACCGTTGTGATCAACGAATCGACCGCGTCTGCGGCCAGCTCCAGACCGATCTGCCGCCCGCCGGTGAGTTCGACATAAACCTGCGTCAAAAGCTCCGCATCCAGCAACGCGCCATGGCGGGTGCGGTGGCTGCGGTCGATCCCATAGCGCGTGCACAATGCATCAAGCGAGAGCTTCGCGCCAGGATGGCGAACCCGGGCCAGTGCCACCGTATCGATCATCCGGGTGCGGCTGACCGGCTCAAGCCCGCAAATTTCCAGCTCGGTGTTGAGGAAGCCAAAATCGAAGCTGGCGTTATGCGCTACCAGCCGCGAGTCCTCGATGAATTCGAGCAGATCGCCGGCCCGCTCAAGAAATCGCGGCTTGTCTGACAGAAAACCCGCAGACAGGCCGTGGACCGCTTCGGCAGCGGCGGGCATATCGCGATCAGGGTTGAAATAGCTGTGAAAAGTGCGGCCTGTGGCAACCCGGTTGACCATTTCGATACAACCGATCTCGACCATCCGATCACCAGTCCTTGGATCAAGGCCAGTGGTTTCGGTATCGAAGATAATCTCACGCATTGCCTTGTATATCGGCCTGCTCGAGCCGGGTGGCAAGGGGATTAAAGGATTATTCGCGCTGTCTGAGCCGGTGGGCCAGCTGCTGCACAGCATGGCGGGTTTCGGCCAGAGAAGTGCCAGTATCGATCACATAATCGGCTCTCGCGCGTTTTTCCGCATCGGGCACCTGCAGAGCTAGTATCTTCTCGAACTTCTCCGGACTCATCCCCGGCCGCGCCAGTACCCGGGCACGCTGCGCTGCAGCAGAGGCAGACACCACCAGCACCGCATCGACCTGGCTGACCCCGCCTTTTTCGAACAGCAACGGAATATCAAACACCACCAGCGGCGCGGCGGCGTGGCGCGCCAGAAACTCGGCGCGTAGCGCCGCCACGGCTGGATGGACGATCGCTTCCAGCCGGGCGAGAGCTTCGGTATTACCGAAAACTTCGCCGCCCAGCCTGGCCCGATCGACCCCCTCTGGCCCCGTCGTTCCGGGAAACTCCGCTTCGATCGCAGCCAGCAACGCGCCATCCGGCCCCTGCAACAGATGGACGGCGGCATCGGCATCGAACAGCGGTACACCCAGCCCTTGGAGCATCACCGCCACTGCCGATTTACCCATACCGATCGAGCCGGTGAGCCCCAGGATGAAAGGCTTGCTCATCGCACCAGCAGCTCGCGCAATGCGGCATCATATTCTCGCGGCGCGGGCTGCCCAAAGAAAAGTTCGAACGCTGCCGCTGCCTGGCCGATCAGCATCGCCAGCCCGTCGATAACCTGAAAGCCCGCACCGCGCGCTGCCTTGAGCAGCGCCGTGTCGAACGGATCGGTGACAATGTCATAAATGACACTGCCCGGCGGAACATGACCGAAATCCAGCTGCAGTGGCGGCTGGCCGGGCATGCCGAGCGGGCTGGCATTGACGATCAGATCAAGGCAGCCGCTGCGATCATCGAAGGCAAAGTCAGTCGGACCCGCAAAGTGGGCGAGATCGACCGCGTGATGATCATCACCCATTGCCAGCTCGTCGAGCAAGGCCCGCGCCTTGGCCGGGTTTCGCGCCGCCACGACCAGAACAAAGCCGCGCCGGGATAGCGCAGCAATTATCGCCCGCGCCGCGCCGCCCGTCCCGATAATCCGGGCCATCCGAAACAGCTGTTTCTGGTCCAGCAAGCTTTGCAATGGCTCAAGAAATCCGGCTGCATCGGTGTTGTGACCGGTCAGCGAGCCATCCTTTTCACGCACCACCGTGTTGACCGCGCCGATCCCGGCAGCAACCGGATCAAGCCGGTCAACCAGCGGCATGATGGCTTGCTTGTGTGGCATGGTTACATTGCAACCAAGCCAGTCGCGGTCGGCCCGGCGGCGGGCGAGATAATCCACGAGGCCCGCGCTGGTCACAGGGGTCGCGCAGTATTCATCGTTCAAGCCCAGCTTGCC
>JANLQQ010000066.1:0-13689 GCA_031367905.1 Novosphingobium sp. | reverse complement strand
GCCAGCCTGCCTGCCGCAATGACCCATCTGTCGGTGCCGGACGAGCGCAAGAAGGCACTGGGCATCACCGACAACCTCGTGCGGATCAGCATCGGGATCGAGGATGCGGACGATCTGATCGCAGACTTTGAACAGGCACTCAGCGCAGTGTGAAGCCCTTGCGGGCGAGCCACGTTTCTGCTGAAGCGCCGCCATGTCCGAAACTCCGCACGACAAGCTCCAGCCCGATCACCCGCCGCTGCGTCCAGGCCTCGTCCCGGTTACGTCAGGGCCTTGGGCGGGCTGGTATCACTGGGAGCCGGTCGACAGTTTCGAGGAACTGGCCGGGCCGTTCTATTGCCAGCCTGACGGGAACGCGATCCTGTGCGGTTTCCTGCCCGAGGCCAAGAACATTAACGGCGGGGGGAGCGTGCATGGCGGCGCGCTGATGACGTTTGCCGATTATGCGTTGTTCATGATCGCGGGCGGGATGGAAACGGCAGTCCACGGCGTTACGGTGACGATGAACAGCGAATTCGTCGGCGCGGCGCAACCCGGGCGCATGCTGCTCGCCCGGGGTGAAGTGGTTCGCGCCGGGGGCAGTCTGGTATTCGTGCGCGGAATGATCAGCGATGAAGACCGCCCGGTGCTGACATTTTCGGCCACGATCAAGCGGCTGCGGCGGGCGGGTTAAAACTCCAAGCCCAGATAGATACTGTCGCACCATTCCTCGCCGACCAGCCAGCTGCGTTCCGCTCGCCCGGTCTCGACAAAGCCCGCCCCCGTGAGCAGCCCCAGCGAAGCCGCATTGCGCGGATCGACGTCGGCGGTCAGCCCAGGCAAGCCGCGGCTGCGGATATAGGCGGTGTAGGCGGCCAGCGCCTCGCGCGCATAGCCTTTGCCATGATGATCGGGATGCAGCAGAAAGCCCACTTCAGGCAGGCAATACGCGCCAAGCTTGCCGATGCCCGCGCCGTCCAGTTCGATCACGAAATCATCGCTGGTCGCCGGGTCCGCCTCGATCATGCCAGTCAGCCACAGCCGGGTCTGTTCGATCTCGGCATGCGGCGGTGTGGACCAGTAGCGCATTGCCTGCGGATTGCTCATCGCGGCGTGGAAAGCGCCTAGATCCCCAATGGTGGCGCGGCGCAGCACCAGTCGGGCAGTCTCAATCCGCTCCACCCGAGTGGCTGGATCAAGGATCACCCCTTCCACTCGCGTCGTTCTTCGGCAGCCCGCAAGACTTCATAGGCCAGTTGCAGCGCATGGAACGCCTTGGCCGCGTCGTCATCGCCGGGACGGACGTCAGGGTGGACCACTTTAGCCTTGGTCCGATAGCTTTTCTTGACCGCATCGAAATCGGCATCCGGGGTCAGTTCAAGCAGTTCCAGCGCGCGCAGTTCATCGCGGCTACGGGTACCATCGCCTGAGCCACCCCAGCCGTAATGCGCGGCTTCTTTGTAGCCTGAATTGTCACGGGTTTCATCGGCCTCGCGAGCGGCGGCCTCTTCCTTGCTCAGCCCCTCGAAATAGTCCCAGCCCTGGTTGTATTCGGCGGCGTGCTGCTGGCAGAAATACCACCGTTCCGGGCTGTTCGGGGTTTTGGGGGCGGGGCAATCGCCCGGAACGCTGCAGCCATGCCTGTCGCACAGCCGCACAGTCACGGTGTCGCGGCTACCAGCGTAGCCGCCCCAGCGGGGGAAACCCCAATTATCGGATCTGCGGACGCGGCTCATTCGGTCCCGATATGCGGATTTGTTATCCTCACGCAAGCGGCATGAAAAAAATACAGGAAATTAAGTTTCATTTGGCAATGTTGCATTGCAATAGAAACAGGTCACCCCTACAATATACAATGTAGGAAATAGGATTTTAGTCCCGATGAGCAAGCAACTCGCCCTTTCTTCCGCCCTTTCGGTGCTGGCTATGTCGGCATTCGCGTTGTTTGGCAGCGCGGCAGTGGATCCGTCGTCGACCAGCCTGGCTTCGCTGATTTCGGTTAAGGTGCAGGCCGAGCAATCTTCGCCGGGTTCGCTCTTGCCCAGCCTGCACTAATCCTCAGGCGATCGTAACAGTCACCGCCCGGCGGTTCCTGGCCCAGCTGGCTTCGTCGCTGCCCATGGCTGCCGGGCGTTCCTTGCCATAGCTGACGGTTGAAACCCGCGCGGCATCGACCCCCAGGCTAATCAAGTAATTCTTTGCGGCATTGGCCCGCCGTTCCCCCAGTGCCAGATTGTAATCACGGGTGCCGCGTTCATCGCAGTGCCCTTCGATTGTGACGTTCTTGCCGGGATATTTCTGCAACCATTGCGCCTGGGCGGTCAGCGCCGTCATATCGGCGCTGTCGATGTTAAACTGATCGGTATCGAACAAAATCGTGTCCTGGCCCATCAGTGTCGCGACGAAATCGGCCTGACTGCCGGGCGCCGGCCCCTGCATCGCGCCTGGCGTGGTATCGGTCGCGACCGCCGCGCCCGGATCGGGCGGTAGCTGCTTGGGCGCCTTGCTCGCACAAGCGGAGAGCGCAACGCTGGCCAGCAGCGCCATGACGGTAGTTCCAAGGCGGGAATTGGGGGACATATTCAGTCTCTCCTTTTTTGGGTCAGTCAGAATCGGCGTTTGTTGCAAGCAAGTCAACGCGGCTTAGGGACGAACCGGTCCCCACGCAGGATCCGAGCCGTCGACCGGGGTGGCGAGGCGGCGTTCGTTGCGGCCGGTCAGGTCGACCTGCCAGATACCGGTCCGGCCCGATCCCCGCGCGGTGCGGAAAAACTGCACGATCCGGCCATTGGGCGACCAGGTTGGCGCTTCATCCTGCCAGCTATCGGTCAGATAACGCAAATCACCGCCGCCCGGGCTCATCACCGCAATCCGGAAATTGCCCCCGATGTGGGTAAAGGCAATCTGGTCACCGCGCGGGCTCCATTCGGGCGTTGCCGCGCGGCCACCGAAGAAGCTGATCCGGCGCTGACCGGAGCCATCGGCGTTCATCACATAGACCTGCTGGCTGCCCGAACGGTCGCTTTCAAACACGATCTTGCTGCCATCGGGGGAAAAGCTGCCGCCGATATCGATCCCCGGACCGTCGGTCAGCTTGATCGGCGTGCCGCCACCCGCCGCCGAGATCCGGTAGATGTCGGTATTGCCGCCAGTCGCCATCGAATAGAGCACCCATTTACCATCGGGCGACCAGCGCGGGGCAAAGGTCGGGTTGCGGCTTTGGGTGATCAGCCGCTGGCTCGCACTCGCCAGATCATAGACGTAGATCCTGGGATTGCCGTTCAGATAGCTCAGATAGAGGATCGATTTGTAATCGGGCGAATAGCGCGGGGTTAGCGCAGTGGCTTGCCCGGTGGTCAGGTAACGGTGGTTGGCGCCGTCCGAATCCATGATCGCCAGACGCTTCATCCGGCGATTTTTTGGCCCGGTTTCGGCGATGTAGGCCACCTTGCTGTCAAAGAACGGGCTTTCACCCGAAAGCCGCGCATAGACCATGTCGGCGCATTTATGCGCCGCACGCCGCCAGTCTGAAGGCGCAACCGTCCAGCCCGCCTTGGCCAGCTGCTGGCTGAGCGCGACATCGTAAAGATAGCAGCCAACCGTCAGCTGGCCGCCGTCTGCGGCGCGGACATAGCCCTGGACCAGCATTTCGGCGCTGCGGCCTTTCCATGCGCCGAAGTCTGGTGCCTGGATCTGCGCATAGCCGGGCTGCGGCAACGCATCAGGGCCAACCGGCTTGAACAGCCCGTTGTTCTTGAGGTCTGCGGTGATGATCTGGGCAAGGCTGCGGCCCAGCGCGGCGGTAGAGCCCGCACTGGTCTGGGTTGGCACATCGGCGTTGGTCGCAAAGCCGGGGATCGCGATGCCCAGATCCTGCCAGTCGCTTTCATCGGAAACCGAGCCGGACAGACCGCCCTCGTTCGCCGGCGGAGGTGCGGGTGGAGCCGTTTGCTGGGCCAGCGCAGGCGCAGCGAGGGCAAGGGCTAAACCTGAGAGACTACGAAACATCATTGCGACAATTTCCTGTCGAAGCGGAAATCGGCGACGCGCTTCCACGCATCGTAATATTCCGCGGGAAGATTGAACGGAGCGGCGAGTTGCACTGCGCGGATCGCCTGTTCGCCGTGGCGGGCGGCCTGCGCGCGGTTGGCATCGGTAATCCCATCCTGACGGACAACTCGCGGGGTGTCCGCCAGCGTGCCATCCTGATTAAGGCTCCAACTAAGGATCGTCACCAGCTTTTCAGCATCGATCCCCTGCGGCGCAGTCCATCTAGGCTTTAATTGCCGCGAGATCGCCCCGGCCAGCGCCGAACGGACTGCCGAGCCGATGGTGGCCGCAGGAGGATTGCGCGAAGTGCCATTGGCCGAAGCGCCAGTCACGTCTCGCAGGAAATCGCGGCCAATCCGACTCGCTCCGGCTGGGCGGACTGCAGCGGTCGGCGCAGCACGCGGAAGAGGGGTCAGTTTGGGCTGCGACTGCGGCGCAACGCGCGCCACTGGCTCTGGCAGCGACTGAGCCGCGCCGAGCTCGGGCGCACTATCCGGCGCGGCCTGGGCAGCAGGCTCGGGCGAGGTGGATTGCAGCGCCGCCTCCTCGCTCAACGTAACGGTCATCCGCTCAGGCAGCGGCAGGAGTGCAGGCGTCCGCGTTCCCAGCGCCAGCCAGGCGAACAGCGCGACATGCGCCGCCACGGCCAGGGACAGGCCGAATGCTTCCTCTTTGCGGAGTGGTGCGGTTGCCATCCTCGAAGCCTAGGGCGCCTCAACTGAACCACTGGTGACCAGTGCGATCGAGTTGAACCCGGCGCGATTAAGCTCGCCCATCACACCCATCACGCGGCCGTAATCCAGCGCCTTGTCCGCCCGCAAGGTCACTTGCGGTGGTTTGCCATCGGCACTCTTGGGCAGTGCTGCCAACCGGGCGGCCAGGCTTCCGGGGCCAATTTCAGCCTTGCCGATATAGATTTTCCCGTCGCGGCCAATAGTCAAAGTTACCTGTTGCTGGTCTTGCGTCAGGGCTTTGGCGCGGCTTTCGGGCAGCTCAACCGGAACTCCGGCGGTCATCAGCGGGGCGGTCACCATAAAGATGATCAGCAGCACCAGCATCACATCGACCAGCGGGGTGACGTTGATCTCGGCCATCGGCGCGCGCCCACGCCGCCTGCTACGTCCCAGATTTGAGCCACTCATCCCCATCACTCGGCCTCCAGCTCGCGGCTGAGCGAGGCATGAAAGCGGTCAGAAAAACGCTGCAACCGGCTTTCAAGCAGGTTCACCCGGTGCGAAAACCGATTGTAGGCGATGACTGCCGGGATCGCCGCAAACAGCCCGATCGCAGTGGCGAACAGCGCTTCCGAAATGCCCGGCGCAACCACCGCGAGCGAGCTGTTCTGCTGCTGACCGATCTGGAAAAAACTGTTCATGATCCCCCAAACGGTTCCGAACAGGCCGACGAACGGCGCGACCGAGCCGACTGTTGCCAGGAAATTCAGCCGTTCGGCCAGCTGGTCTGCCTCTTGCGCCACGCTGGCATCCATCGCCATCGCCAAGCGTTGCCGCGCGCCGTCGCGGTCAAGTGCCTTGCCTGCGGTCGAGCGGCGCCACTCGGCCAGCCCGGCTGCAACCACGCGGGCGGAGGGAACATTGTCCTTCCCGCGCTCGCCTTGAAAGGCTTCGATATCGCCCGCTTTCCAGAAATCGCGCTCATAAGCATTGCAGCGCCTGGTCACCCCGGCCATCCGCAGACTGAACGAGACGACGATGGTCCACACCCAGATGCTGGCGATGATCAGCCCGCCCATCACCAACTGCACCACGATATCAGCATCGAGAAACAGCTTGACCGGGTTAAGGTGCGCGGGCGCAGCGGCGAGGAGCGCTAGGGCAGTCATTCGGATCCTTCGGTCATGGGAGAAACCTGGGCAAAAGCGATGCGCCAGGCATCAGGCATCCGGCGCGGGCGGCCATCGGGGGCGACAAAACCGATCCTCAGCCGCGCTTCGGACAGCAGCACGCCCTCCCGATAGGCCCGCTGGCGCATCCGGCAGCTGGCGGTGCGCATTTCCTCGGTCACCGTCTCGATCCCCACCGCATCATCCAGCCGCGCGGGCTTCAAATAGCGGATGGCAAGCTCAGTAACGGCAAACGCACCCTCGCCTGCTTCGTTCACTGCGCGCTGATCGATCCCCAGCAGGCGGACAAAATCGGACCGGGCGCGTTCAAACCAACGCAGGTAGTTGGCATGATAGACCACGCCGGAAAGATCGGTGTCCTCAAAATAGGCGCGCACCGTAAAGCGGTGGATCCGGCCATCAATCAGGCCAGCGGGGGGCTGCGGAAATAGCGTCATGCAATGCGGTCTTTAGCCGGGGCGCGACTCGCAGGGCAAGCTTGGTTTGCGCTCTACCGTGCCAGCATCGGGCCGAGCGGACGACCGCCGAACAAATGGACATGCAGATGCGGCACTTCCTGATGGGCATTCAGGCCGGTATTGGCGAGCAGCCGATAGCCCGGCTGGGTCAGCCCGGCCTCGCGCGCGACATGGCCGACCGCGCGAACGAAGCCGGCGATTTCCTCAGCCGGAGCATGGGCCGAAAAATCGTCCCAGCTGACATAGGCGCCCTTGGGGATCACCAGCACATGAAACGGGGCCTGCGGGTTGATATCGTGGAAGGCCAGCGCCCATTCGTCCTCATAAACCGTGCGGTTGGGGATTTCGCCGCGCAGGATCCGGGCGAAGATGTTCTGATCATCGTAGGGCTGGGTGGCGTCGATCGGCATTATTGATCTCGTGTTTTCTGGCCAATGCTCTTGACCTGTCGATTGTAATACTAAAGTCTGACAACGAAACGGGTTTTTACAATTTGGGGGGGCGTATGGCGAGCCAAGATAATATCGCATCGATGAAATATTGCCGTGGCTGCGCAGCTGAACTGCACACAAGTGCTATAACTTGTCCAAAATGCGGCGCTACGCAAGGTTTCGCAGGAGCGGTCGGTCAGAAATCTCGCGTAACCGCAATTATTCTCGCCTTGCTTTTGGGCGGCTTAGGCGCTCACAAATTCTACCTTGGCCGAGTAGGGGCCGGCATCCTTTACCTCCTCTTCTTCTGGACTTTTATCCCGGCTATCGTCGCGTTCATCGAGATGATCGTTTACATCACTATGTCAGATGAGGCTTTTGCCGCAAAATATGGCTAAATCTTGTCAGGCCTTGCTGCTTTTTCCGCGATCCCGGACACGCCCTCGCGCCGATCAAGCTCGGCCAGCACGTTAGCCAGTGGCACACCCTTGGCATCGAGCAGGATCAGGAGGTGGAACAGCAGATCCGCCGCTTCGCCAGTCAGCGCCGCCGCATCGCCGGTCAGCGCGGCGATTACCGTTTCGACCGCTTCCTCGCCCAGCTTCTGGGTGATCTTGGGCAGACCGCGCGCAGTGAGCTTGGCGACGTAGCTGGTTTCGGGATCACCGCTGCGGCGGGCCGCGATGGCCGCGGCGAGGCGCGCGAGAGTTCCGGAATTGTCCATATTCGCCGCATTGCGGCCAGTATGGCGTCAGGTCAAGGTTCAGGCGCCAGGGCGTTAGTCGCGCGGTTTGCTGCGCCCGCCGCGGCGGCCCAGGATCAGGCCGAGTACACCAAGGCTGAACAAGGCGATGTTCGATGGTTCGGGAACACTTGCCCCGACTTGCGCAAAGGCGGGACTGGTGGCGAGGAGCAACGCACCGCCGGAAAACGCACGTGCGGTCAGCCCGCAAATATGTGAAAACCCCTGCATACCAAATGGTTGACGCAAATCCTGTGCCAGCGCCGCGGGATCAGGGGTAACGGCGCAGCTTGATGGTTAATCCAAGTCGCCAGATGTGTGCAATTGTAAGAAATGCTGACGTAATTTCACCCGCGCGCGGGCAAGCCGGCGGCGCGCAGGGCAGCATGGGCCTGCGCGATGGTATAGGTTCCGAAATGGAAGATCGAGGCGGCGAGGACCGCGCTGGCGTGGCCCCGGGTCACCCCTTCGACCAGATGATCGAGCGTGCCGACCCCGCCGCTCGCCACCACCGGCACTGATACGGCATCGGCAATCCGGCGGGTGAGCATCAGATCATAACCGGCTTGCGTCCCGTCGCCGTCCATCGAGGTGACCAGCAACTCGCCCGCGCCAAGTTCGGCGAGCTTGATCGCGTGTTCCACCGCATCGATTCCCGTGGCCTTCCGGCCGCCGTGGGTGAAGATTTCCCAGCCTGTGCCGGCCTTGCGCGCATCGACCGAGGCGACTACGCATTGGCTGCCGAATTTCGCGGCAATGTCTGCCACCACTTCCGGGCGGGTTACAGCAGCGGAATTGACCGCCACCTTGTCTGCGCCCGCCAGCAGCAGCGCCCGGGCATCTTCCACACTGCGCACCCCGCCGCCCACGGTCAGCGGCATGAAGCAAACTTCTGCGGTACGCCGCACCACTTCCAGCAACGTCCCCCGCCCTTCATGGGTGGCGGAAATATCGAGAAAGCACAGCTCGTCCGCCCCCGCCGCATCATAGGCGCGGGCCTGCTCGACTGGATCGCCCGCGTCCCTCAGATCGACGAAATTGACGCCTTTGACCACCCGCCCATCGCGGACATCAAGGCAGGGAATGACGCGGATCCGGACGGTCACCCCCGGTTCCCCATCGCAATCGCTGCGGCCAGATCGAGCCGCCCGTCGTACAGCGCGCGGCCGGTAATCACGCCTTCGATCCCCTCATGCGCGTGGAGCGAGAGGACATGGATATCATCCAGTCCCTTGACCCCGCCGCTGGCGATCACCGGCAGATCGGTGCGGCGGGCCAGATCGACCGTGGCCTCGATATTGCACCCGGTCAGCATCCCGTCGCGGCCGATGTCGGTGAACAGCACAGCTGCGACGCCGGCGTCCTCGAACCGGCGGGCCATGTCGATGATCGAGACGTCGGACACTTCGGCCCAGCCTTCGGTCGCGACCATCCCATTGCGGGCATCGACCGCAACGACGATCCCGCCGGGGTATCCCTTGGCCATATCACGCACGAATTGCGGGTCTTTGAGCGCGGCGGTGCCCATCACGACGCGGGCAACGCCAAGGTTGAACCAGCCCTCGACCGCCTCTGCATTGCGGATCCCGCCGCCCAGCTGGACATGGCCGGGGAAGGCTTCGAGAATCGCCTCGACCGCAGCGCGATTTTCCGCGCGCCCGGCGAATGATCCATCAAGATCAACCACATGAAGGAATTGCGCGCCGCTCTGCGCAAACAGCAGTGCCTGCGCCGCCGGGTCATCGCCATAGACCGTCGCGCGGTCCATATCGCCCTCTGCCAGCCGGACCACTTGCCCGCCCTTGAGGTCTATCGCAGGAAAGATGATCACGCCAATTCTCCAATCAAGGGCGCCACTCCAGAAACCGGGCGAGCAGCCTCAGCCCATAGGCCTGACTCTTCTCCGGATGGAACTGCACCCCCAGGATATTGTCGCGCGCCACTGCCGCAATGATCCCGCCGCCGTGGTCGGTCAGCGCGGCGATGTGGTGGCCTTCATCGGGCACGAAATGGTAGCTATGGAGGAAATAGGCCTCACCCGGCTCGATCAGCGCTGCGCCATCATCGTGAGGCATGGGTCCCACATCGTTCCAGCCCATATGCGGCACTTTGATTGCAGGATCAGTGACTTCGATCCGGCGAACCTCGCCGCCGATCCAGCCGAGGCCCTCCGTCACGCCATGCTCCACGCCTTTCGTGGCAAGCAATTGCATCCCCACGCAAATCCCCAGGAACGGCGCGCCGCCCACCTGCACCCGCTCGGTCAACGTTTCGACGAGGTGCGGGATCGCCCGCAACCCTTCCGCGCAAGACTTGAACGAGCCCACCCCGGGCAGCACGATGCGATCGGCGGCGCGGACCACTTGCGGATCGGCGGTAATCGCGACGTCTGGTGCGCCCGCAACTTTCAAAGCGTTGGCGACCGATTGAAGATTGCCCGCGCCGTAATCGATCAGCGCGACAATTTCACCCACCGAGCTGCCCCTTGGTCGAGGGAATCGCCCCTGCCTTGCGCGGATCAAGTTCCACCGCGCTGCGCATCGAGCGGGCAAAGCCTTTGAAGATGCCTTCGCAGATGTGATGGTTGTTGCTGCCATAAAGCAGTTCGATATGGAGCGTGATGCCGGCCGCCTGCGCGATCGAGTGGAACCAGTGCTCGAACAGCTCGGTATCCATCTCGCCCAGCCGCGGTTGGCTGAAGGCGGCCTTCCACACCAGAATTGGCCGCCCCGAAATATCCAGCGCAACCCGGCACAACGCCTCGTCCATCGGCGAATAGGCCATGCCATAGCGCCCGATCCCGGCTTTATCGCCCAGCGCTTCGGCAATCGCCTGGCCGATCGCAATGGCGCTGTCTTCGGTGGTGTGGTGCTGATCGACGTAGAGATCGCCCTTGATCGTACAGGCAATGTCGATCAGCGAATGGCGCGAAAACTGCTCGATCATGTGATCGAGAAAGCCGATCCCGGTCGAAACTGCATAGGTTCCGGTGCCATCAAGGTTCACCTCGACGGCAATATCGGTTTCGTGAGTCTTGCGAGTAATCCGGGCAATTCTGTCGGAAGAAGAAAATGGGCGCATGAACTTAGCTATAGACCCGGATGCAGGGGAATCAATTACCCTTGACCCTTTGGCCCACTGACGCCACTTGAGTGAAATGAATGATAGTGTGCCTGACAGCCTGATCCACTATGACGAAATCGTGCAGGAAGCCCTGCGCGCAGTGGTTGGCCGCGTGCTCGGCGAAGTCGAGGCCAGCGGCGGTAATTTGCCCGGCGAACATCACTTCTACATCACTTTCAAGACCACGGCACCCGGAGTTTCGATCCCGTCGCACCTGAAGGAACGCTTCCCCGACGAGATGACGATCGTTATCCAGAACAAGTTCTGGGAGCTTAAGGTCGACGAGGAAGGCTTTTCTGTCGGCCTGTCGTTTAACCAGATCCCGTCCAAGTTGCAGGTGCCATTTTCGGCGATCACGGCGTTCGTCGATCCGTCGGTCGATTTCGGGCTTCAGTTCCAGTCCGCGATGCCTGATCTTGAGCCTGAGCCACATGAGGATGCGGAAAACGATTCGCCCGACAATGCGCCAGCCCTCCCCGCCGATGATGGCTCAAACGTCGTCACGGTCGATTTCGGGCGAAAGAAGTAAGCCATGCCCCGCAGGATCATCACAACCTTGGTGCGGCGCAGTGGAAACCGACTGATTGATCTGACGCTTGGCCGGGTCCTGCCCGATGATCCAGCCCTGCCGCACCAGCGCCCGACCCTGCTGGGCGGGCTGGCCGGCGCAGCCGCAGTGCGGATCGCCACCCGCTCGGTTCCCGGCGCAATCCTGGTCGGCGGCGGCTTGCTGGCCAAGATGCTGCACGAACACCGGCTGGCAAAGCGGACGAAAAAATCCAAGACTTCGGATCAAACCTCCGGGCAAAATTCACCCAAGGCTTGATTCGCGCCCCCACCTTGCGCCATCAGCGCGCATGGCTTTCAATGATACACTCCCTAGCGACACACTTCAGCGCCGCGGATTGATGTTCATCCTGTCCTCCCCTTCCGGGGCTGGCAAAACCACACTGGCACACAAGCTGCTCGCCCATGATCCGGACATTCGCAATTCGGTTTCGGTCACCACCCGGCCAATCCGCCCCGGCGAGGTTGAAGGGCAGGATTACTTCTTCACCACCCGCGCCGGCTTTGACGAGATGGTGGAAGCGGGCCATTTCATGGAATGGGCCGAGGTTTTCGGGCACTGTTATGGCACCCCCAAGGCCCAGATCCGCGCAGGCCTTAAAGAAGGGCAAGATTATCTGTTCGATATCGACTGGCAGGGCACCCAGCAGCTTTACCAGAAGGCCGAAACCGATGTGGTCCGGGTTTTTCTGTTGCCCCCCAGCCTGCCAGAGCTGGAGCGCCGCCTGACCGGGCGCGGGACCGACAGCGCCGCAGTGATCGCCGACCGGATGCAGCGCGCCCAAGCCGAAATCAGCCATTGGGACGGCTATGACTATGTCATCGTCAACGACGATATCGACATCTGCTTCGCCAAAATCGAGCAGATCCTCGCTGCCGAACGGATGAAGCGCGCCCGCCAGACCGGGCTGATCGGGTTTGTCCGGGAATTGATGCGCCGGGGGTGATCCTCCCCGAACCGGGGAAGGGGCTATCAATGCCCAGAAGGATCGATCACGTCGCTGGGGATCCAGCCGTTGACGATCCCGCCATCGATCGGGATCGTGGTGCCGACCACATAATCCCCCGCCCGGCTGGCGAGATAAATCGCCCCCGCCGCCATATCTTCGGCCACCCCGACCCGCTGTGCCGGGATGCCCCTCGCCGAACCTTCGGGGTTCTTCGCCGCAGCCTTGTTCATCTCGCTCGGGAAAGCGCCAGGCGCAATCCCGCTGACGACGATATTATCCTTGATCAGCCGCGCTGCCATCCGCTTGGTCAGATGGATCAGGCCCGCTTTGGAAGCCTGGTAGGAATAGGTATCCCACGGATTGGGGCGCATCCCGTCGATCGAGGCGATATTGATCACCTTGGCCGGCTGACCGGGCTTGGCCGCCGCCTTAAGCAGACCGTGGAGCTTCTGGGTCAAGAAGAATGGCGTCTTGAGGTTAAGGTCCATGACCTTGTCCCAGCCCACTTCGGGAAAGTCTTCAAACTCCGCGCCCCAGGCCACCCCGGCATTGTTGACCAGAATGTCGAGGCGGGTTTCGCGTTTTGCGATCTCGTCAGCGAGGCTCTGGATGCCGTCTTTCTGGCTGATATCGCCGGGAATGCCGATCACTTTTCCGGGATACAGCGCGTCGAACTCCGCAGTGGTTTCATCGATCTGCGCCTTCTTGCGCGCGGTGATGTAAACCCGCTCGCACCCTGCGGCGAGAAAGCCTTCGAGGAACATCTTGCCGATCCCGCGCGAACCGCCGGTAATCAGGGCGACGCGGCCTTCAAGCGAGAAGAGCTTTGCAAAATCCATCGTTTCGATCCTTAATAGCCGCTCAATTTGGCGACGCGTTCGGCGTGGTAATACATATCGCCCATGAACTCGGCCAGTGCCCGGTCGCGCTTCATGTAGAGGCCGATGTCATATTCGTCGGTCATGCCGATCCCGCCGTGCATCTGGACCCCTTCCTTGACCGCGAGCGCCGCAGCCTTGCCCGCCTTGGCTTTGGCGACCGAGACCATCAGCTCGGCTTTGTCCGAAGCCCCCCCATCTTTTTGGACATCGAGCAGCTGCTGCGCCTTGATCACCGCCGCGCGGGCAATCTCGATCTCGGAATACAGGTGGCTGACGCGGTGCTGCAGCGCCTGGAATTCGCCGATCAGCTGGCCGAACTGCTTGCGCTGCTTGAGGTAGGTGACGGTCATTTCGAACGCGCCGCGCGCGACGCCCACGCTTTCCGCCGCCGCGCCAACGCGCCCTGCAGCGAGCATCCGGTTCAGCACTTCGCGCCCGCCATCGACCTCGCCGATCACCGCATCGCCGTCCAGCTCGACATTTTCGAGCTTGAGATGGGTGGCGATCGAGCTGTCGACCAGCCGCACGGCGTCTTGCGAAAGCCCTGCCGCATCGCGCGGCACCGCAAACAGCGTGATCCCGGCCTCGTCATCATCCGCGCCGGCCGTGCGCGCGGCGATCACCAGCATGTCGGCGCTGCCGCC
>JANLQQ010000045.1:0-4661 GCA_031367905.1 Novosphingobium sp. | reverse complement strand
GCGACCAGCAGTTCTTCCTTGCGGGTGCCGGACTTGCCGACATCGAGCGCCGGGAAGATCCGCTTGTCGGAAACCTTGCGATCAAGCACGATTTCCGAGTTGCCGGTGCCCTTGAACTCCTCGAAGATCACTTCGTCCATTCGGCTACCGGTATCGATCAGCGCGGTCGCGATGATCGACAGCGATCCGCCTTCCTCGATATTGCGCGCCGCGCCGAAGAAGCGTTTGGGGCGCTGCAAGGCATTGGCGTCGACACCGCCGGTCAGCACCTTGCCCGATGAGGGGACCACGGTGTTGTAGGCGCGGCCAAGCCGGGTGATCGAATCGAGCAGGATCACCACATCGCGCTTATGCTCGACCAGGCGTTTGGCCTTTTCGATGACCATTTCAGCAACTTGCACATGTCGCGTGGCCGGCTCGTCAAAGGTTGAGGAGATAACCTCACCTTTCACGCTGCGCTGCATATCGGTGACTTCTTCGGGCCGTTCATCGACCAGCAGGACGATCAGGAACACTTCGGGATGATTATCGGTGATCGCCTTGGCAATGTTCTGCAACAATACGGTCTTGCCGGTGCGCGGCGGCGCAACGATCAACGCGCGCTGACCCTTGCCCTGCGGCGAAATGATATCGATCACCCGCGCCGACTTGTCCTTGACCGTCGGGTCAAGCGTATCGAGATTGAGCTTTTCATCGGGATAAAGCGGAGTGAGATTGTCGAAATTAACCCGGTGGCGGACGGCCTCGGGATCATCGAAATTGACGCTGATCAGCTTGACCACTGCAAAATAACGTTCGCCATCCTTAGGCGCGCGAATCTCGCCTTCGACCGTATCGCCGGTGCGCAGGCCCCATTTGCGGACCTGGTTCGGCGAGACGTAAATATCATCGGGCCCGGCCAGATAATTGGCTTCCGGGCTGCGGAGG
The DNA here is from genome assembly GCA_031367905.1 of Novosphingobium sp. Taxonomy (GTDB): domain Bacteria; phylum Pseudomonadota; class Alphaproteobacteria; order Sphingomonadales; family Sphingomonadaceae; genus Novosphingobium. Next base: position 3,734 of record JANLQQ010000045.1, on the reverse strand, counting down.
AAGCCGAACCCATCAGACAACACTTCGATCGTGCCGATGCCGAGGATCTGCTCACCGTCTTCGGCCAGTTCCTTAAGGATGCCGAACATGATGTCCTGACGGCGCAAAGTCGAGGCACCTTCAACCCCCAACTCTTCGGCCATTTCGACCAGCTCGGCGGGGGTTTTTTTCTTGAGTTCTTTAAGATGCATTGCTGCGAAATTCGGTTTAAAAAGTGTAATATTTGGGTAACCAGCGGTGTATGGGGTTGGAGAACGCAGTCCCGTCCGCGTCAAATGCGCGGTCATTGCCGATAAGAAGGTCTCGCGAATATGCCCGGTTGCAGGCCGAGTCAACGCGGTTCACGTCATCCCGGCGAAAGCCGGGATCGCTGGCCTCATCGATGCAAGGGTGGAATGATGAGGCCAGCGGTCCCGGATCAAGTCCGGGACGACGTTCCCTCAGAACGGTTTGACGACCACCAGAATAACGATCAGCGCCGCCGCGATGCCAGGTATCTCGTTCAGCAAGCGAAGCTGTTTACCCGATAGTTTGCGCATCCCGTGGGCCAGCGAGGTAGCATATCCGGCCAGCCAGATATGGTAAGCGCTAAGCGCAAACACTAATGCCAGCTTGGCGTGAAACCAGCCTTGCCCGACAGCCCCGATGCTTACCGCCAAAGCCAGACCGAGCACCCAGACTAGTCCCAGGGACGGCCACATGATGATTTTCAGCAGTTTGCGTTCCCGATCGATCCATTGCGCATTCTCAGGCGAATCAAGCGCGGCTTCCTGGTGATAGACAAAAAAGCGCGGCAACATGAACAAGCCCGCCATCCAGAAGATCACGAAAATCAAATGACCGGCCTTAAGCCACAGATAAATCATCACAAGCACCTGTTGGATTGGAAAACTATAAATTAACTGCTCCAGCTGCGCACTATGCGAAGCAGTTGTTCAACATGCTCGATCGGGGTAAACTGGCCGATCCCGTGACCCAGATTGAAAACATGGGGACGATCAGAAAAAGCCTCGAGAACGCGGATCGTCTGACGTTCCAGCTCCGCCCCGCCGGCCAGCAACAGCAGCGGATCAAGATTGCCTTGCACCGGCATTCCCGTCGGCAGTGCGTGCGCCGCCCATAGGGGATCGATCGTTTCATCAAGACCAAGCGCATCAACTCCGGTTTCGCGCGCGTAAGCTGGCAGCTTTTCGCCAGCACCCTTGGGAAAGCCGATAATCGGCAGGTCAGGAAAGCGGGCGCGCAAAGCAGTTACAATTGCCGCATTCGGAGCAATGACCCAACGTTCGAACTCAGCCGGGGCAAGACTGCCCGCCCAGCTATCGAACAATTGCACGGCCTCGGCCCCGGCAGCAACTTGTCCGGCGAGATATTCCACCGTCACGGCCACAATCGCATCGATGATCGCCTGGAACGCCGCAGGATCGCGGTAGGCCATCGCCCGGCTCTCATGCTGGTCGCGGCTGCCCTCGCCCGCCACCATATAGGTTGCGACCGTCCAGGCAGAGCCTGCAAAACCCAGCAGCGTCTTGTCAGCAGGCAATTGGGCTTTGACCCTGCTCACGGTGTCATAGATCGGCGCAAGCCGCTCTGGCACAGCGTGGAGGCTATCCAGCGCGGCATCCACCAGCCGGGGCGATAAGCGCGGGCCTTCGCCGGCCAGGAATTCCAGACCCTGGCCCATTGCATAGGGAACGATCAGGATGTCGGAAAACAGGATCGCACCATCAAAGCCAAACCGCCGGATCGGCTGGAGGGTGATCTCTGCCGCTGCCGCCGGATCGTAGCAGAGCGCTAGAAACCCGCCCTTCTGCTCGCGTAGTGCCCGGTATTCAGGCAGATAACGCCCAGCCTGGCGCATCAGCCAGATTGGTCGCTCAGGCATGTTTTCGCCGCGCAAGGTTCGAAGGAGCAAACCGGGCATTTCGCCATTCCATTCAATAACAAGAAATTTTTATAAAAGGATTCTGTAGGTAGTTGGTCTGTGGATACTGGGCACAGCCGCGCTCTGCCCGATTTGTACCGAGCTGAACAGTGGGAAGCGGCCGCCGAATCGATGCGCGCTTGCGTCAAGCAATGCTTATCCCCGCTGTCCGCAGCCTGTGGGCAAACTTGTCCACCTGTCGACAAGCTGCAGTTTAGAATCGGCTTAGTGGGCAGTGATTTATGCGGAAAACTTGTTCGCAGTGTCCTCCCGTGGTTTATACCCCCAGCTATCCACAGGCGGTAAACCCAAACTCTATGCCCCGGCTTCACCTCCACCTTTTATCGGATTCTACTGGCGAAACGCTGGAACTGATCGCCAAGGCGGCGCTGGCCCAATTTGAAGGGGCCGATGTCATCCGCCACTTCTGGCCGATGGTTCGCTCGCAGCAGCATCTTGATCGGATTATGGGCGAGATTGCGGCCAGTCCCGGGCTAGTGCTGTTCACCCTGGTCAATGCTGATACGCGGGTGCGCTTAGAGGAACGCTGTCGTGCGCTTGGTCTGCCAATGGTCGCGGCGATGGATGCGGTTACCGATGCGCTGGAACAGCAGCTCGGCCAGCATCCCAAGGCGCGCCCCGGCCGGCAGCACGCGATGGACGAGGCTTATTTTGCCCGGGTCGAGGCGATCCAGTTCACCATTGCTCATGATGATGGGGTTGGCTGGGAAAACTGGGAGGCGGCTGATATCCTGCTCGCCGGCGTCTCGCGTTCATCGAAAACGCCGACCAGCATTTACCTCGCCAATCGCGGCTACAGGACTGCGAATATCCCGATCGTGATCGAAAGCCCGCCGCCACCCGCGCTGTTCGGGCTCAAGCATCCGCTGGTCGTCGGCCTGACCAATTCGCCCGAACGGCTGGTCCAGGTCCGCCGCAACCGGCTGTTGTCACTGGGCCAGGCGCCTGAGACCGACTATGTCGATACCGAACAGGTTACCCGCGAGGTGCAATACGCCCGGCGGATGTTTGCCGACAATGGCTGGCCCGTGATCGATGTCACGCGCCGTTCAATCGAAGAAACCGCAGCGGAGGTGATCAAGCTGTATAATGAGCGGGAAGCCGCGCGTGAAGGCAATTCGCAATAATGCTGGTCCTCGCTTCGCAAAGCGGGTCGCGCATGGCGATGCTGGATGCGGCCGGGGTGGCGTTCACCTCGGTTCCCGCCAGTATTGACGAACGTGCGCTCGAAACCGCGCTGGCCGGAGATGCACCCGGGGCAATCGCTTTGGCGCTGGCTGAGGCCAAAGCGCAGGCCGTTTCAGATAGGTTGGCCGAAGCGTTGGTACTGGGGAGTGATTCGCTTGTCACAGTCGATGGCCGCCGGTTCGACAAGCCACGCAACCGGGACGAAGCGGCCGAGCATTTGCGCTATTTTTCAGGCCGCCAGATGCAGCTTCACAGCGCGGCGGCGCTGGCGCGCGGCGGGACAAGACTGTGGGGCCACAGCGATCGCGCAGTGTTGCAGCTGCGGGAGCTGAGCGAGAGTTTCATTGCCAGCTATCTCGATCAGGAATGGCCGGCAGTGGCGAGCTGTGTCGGGGTGTTCCGGATCGAATCGATGGGCGTGCAATTGTTCAGTTCGATTGAGGGCAATTATTTCACCGTGCTGGGCATGCCGTTGCTCGCGGTGCTTCAAGCCCTGCGCGAATATGGGGAACTTGGCGCATGAGCTATGCCGAAGTAATCGGTGATCCGATCGTCCAGTCAAAGTCTCCGGTGATCCACAGCTTCTGGCTTGGCAAGCTGG
>JANLQQ010000026.1:0-2346 GCA_031367905.1 Novosphingobium sp. | reverse complement strand
CGCCCAATCCTCGGTGACCTTCACATGCAGGAACAGATGGACTGTCACCCCCAGAAGCTGCGCCAGTTCCTTCCGCGCTGCCTCACCGATTGCCTTTAGCTTGCTCCCGCCCTTGCCCAGCACGATGCCCTTCTGGCTATTGCGGGCGATAACGATTTGCTGGTGGATTTCGACCGAACCATCCTTGCGGGTGGCATAGCTTTCGGGCCGCACCGCGCTGTCATAGGGCAGTTCGTCATGGAGCTGGCGATACAGTTGTTCGCGGGTGATTTCGCAGGCGAGCAGGCGCTCCGAGGCGTCCGAAACCTGATCCTCCGGATAATGCCACGCGCCTTCGGGCATAAGATCGGCCAGCCGTGATTTCAGCTCGTTCACCCCATCGCCGGTCAGCGCGGAGATGAAGAATACTTCGTCGAACCCGGCCGCTTCGGTCAATTCCTGCGCGGCGATCAGCAGCGGTTCCTTGGCGGTTTCATCGACCTTGTTGAGGACGAGGATCTTGCGTTCGGGGCGGGGTTTGAGCGATTCGAGAATATCGGCGAGGTAGTCGCGTTTTTTCTTGCGGCCATCGACCACCAGCAGGATCACATCGGCTTCCTGCGCGCCGTCCCACGCCGCGCTGACCATTGCCCGGTCCAGCCGGCGCTTGGGCGCAAACAGGCCGGGGGTGTCGGCCAGGATCATCTGGGTAGGGCCTTGCAGCGCAATCCCCATCAGCCGGGCGCGGGTGGTCTGCGCCTTGGCTGAGACGATCGCCACTTTCTGCCCGACCAGTGCATTGACCAGCGACGATTTGCCCGCATTGGGCGCGCCGAGCACTGCCACGAGGCCGCATTTGCTGGTCATCCGAACTTCCTCATGAATTCCTCAGCCGCAGCGGTTTCAGCTTCTTGCTTGCTGGAGCCGCTGGCGCTTGCTTCGCCGACGCCGGGGACCGAGACCAGCACATTAAAGCTCGCCGAATGATCGGGGCCTGAACGCTCGATCAATTTGTATTCGGGGGATTTTCGCCGGTTGCCCGCCGCCCATTCCTGCAGCGCCGACTTGGGATGCTTGGCCTCGCCGGTCTTGCCGCCGACGGCATCGGCCCACAGGCGCCGGACCATGTCGCGCGTCGCCTCGAACCCGTGGGTGACAAAGCTGGCGCCGATCAGCGCCTCCATCACATCGCCCAGGATATTGTCGCTATCCTCGCCGCCATCGTCGCGCGCCTGCTTGCCCAGCCGCATATGCGCGCCAAGCCCGATGGCGCGGGCAACATCGGCGCAGGTGGCGCGGCTGACCAGGGCGTTAAGCCGCTGCGACAGGCGGCCCTCATCGGCATTTTCCAGCGCGTGAAGCCATTCGGCGATGACCATGCCCAGCACCCGGTCGCCCAGAAATTCCAGCCGCTGATAATCGGGGGCCTCACCCGTGCTGCCGTGGGTCAGCGCCACCCGCCACAAGGCCTCGTCCACCGGGGACCGGCCGGCCAGCGCGGTCAGGAACTTATGGGTTGCACGCTCTAGCATAGCTTAAAACGTGCTGCCGATCCGGTCCAACCGTGCAGCGCTGACCCAGGTCCATGGTTTGAACCAGCTGGACGACCCATCGGTGGAGAACATCATCACCGTGGCGCGGCCGACCAGATTGTCTTGCGGGACAAGGCCAATCCCGCCACCGGGAACGGCCTCAAACCGGCTGTCTTCTGAATTATCGCGGTTATCGCCCATCAGGAACAGTCTGCCTTCCGGGACTATCACCGGCGATGTATCGTCCTGCGGGCGCGGTCCGAGGTCGAGCACGTAATAGCTCCGCCCGCCGGGCAGCACTTCCTTGAAGCGCGGATAGCGGCAGACATCGCTGCCATCGGCGCGCTTCGCCTCGAACTGGGGCGAATAACATTTGGTATTGGCACTGACCGGGATTTCGAAATCAGCCCCGCGCAGCTTGGGGATCGCCTCACCATTCAGGTGAAGCACGCCGTCCACCATCTGCACTGTATCGCCGGGCAGGCCGATCACCCGCTTGATATAGTCGATATCATTGAGCGGCGGCTGCTTGAAGATCACCACGTCGCCGCGCTCCGGCTGATGCGCAAGGATCCGGCTGGGCAGCAGCGGCGCGCTGAACGGCAGCGAGTAGCTCGAATAGCCATAGGGCCATTTGGCGGCGAGCAGATAATCACCGTTTTCCAGCCGGGGCAGCATCGATTCGCTGGGAATATTGAAGGGCGAGAAGATGAAGCTGCGGAAGATCGCCACGATCAGCACCAGCTTAAGCACGAACAAGGGGAAGCTATCCTCCTTTTTCGCGGGCTTGGTTGCGGGCTCGCTGGTGGCGGGCGGGGCTGCCGGGGTGGGGGTG
>JANLQQ010000147.1:0-20244 GCA_031367905.1 Novosphingobium sp. | reverse complement strand
GCCCATCCGCCTTATGGTTCGGATTTCCTCTGCTCAAAGGCCCAACTCAGAAGCAGTGGTGCACCCGACTGGATTCGAACCAGTGGCCTCTGCCTTCGGAGGGCAGCGCTCTATCCAGCTGAGCTACGGGTGCACGAGAATGGGCAGCGGTTAGCAGTGCAACGCGGCGGGCGCCAGCGCCTTTTCACAGCGCCGCCCGCGTGAACGATTAATCCCGGCCTGGCAAAATTGTCCGGGTTAGCAAACTGGAAAGGCCGATCGCGCTATGGCCTCCCATCATGAACCCAACGCCCCCCACTTTTCCCAACTCCCATCAGCCGACCAGCTTTGCCCTGTCGAGCTCAGGCCAATCCGAATTTGGTCTAGGCTCCGCCAATGCCCAGACCTCTGTCAATGGAATGAGCATGAAATGGTCAGCGCTTCACGATGCGGGTGGGGTGGTGGCAAAGCTTGCCGGGGTGACGCTTGAGCCGATGGGGGCTGAAATGCGCGCCTTCCCCGCAGTGATGCGCGATACTGGTGGTTGGCGGCGTAATCTGGCCGATCAAGGCGTAGCCGATCTCTCGGCAGTCATGGAGCCGGGCCTTGCCGCGCTGCTGGCGATCCACGCGCGCGGTGCCGATACCGCACCGGCAGCGCTGGCTTTGTGGCAGGAATTCCAGACCGCGCGGGCCGCTTTGCTGGCATTAGCCGCGCCTTCCACCTAACTTGAGCCGCACGGGGCAAGCTGAGCATTGACCAACGCTTGTCAAGTTCCTGCTATGTTCCTAGATAGGGAAATGGCTGATCCTTTTCCGATTCCCGCCAACCCTGACGAGCGCGCCGCGCTGGCTGTAGCCCGCGGGATTAGTCGGCTGTTCGCGCGCAACGATATCTGGTGCCTGTCCGAAATGCCGCTTCGATCCAATCGCCGTGCAGATCTGATGGGAATTGATGCCAAAGGCCAGATCGTGATTGTCGAGATCAAGGTCAGCCGTGCAGATTTGCTAAGCGATGGCAAATGGACCGATTATCTTGACCATTGTGACCGGTTTTACTGGGGTCTGGCCGCACATCTCGATCATGCCTGCCTCGAAAGTGAGGCGTTTTTGCCCGCGCGTTGCGGGCTGATCGTTGCAGATGGCTATGACGCCGAGATTCTTCGGCCCGCTCCCACCGTCCCGCTCAATGCAGCGCGCCGCAAGGTTGAGGTGGAGCGACTGGCGAGGGCATCGCTAAAGCGGCAAATAGTCGGATCTGATCCGCAGTTCAGGGGCTGGGGCGGCTAGTCAGCGCCGCTAGGATTGCGCGCTTTTCAAAAGCACGCAGCATCGGCCAGTCGGCAATTTCCTTGAGCGTCCGCTTGCAGCCTTCACACCAGCCTGTGGCCAGTTCGATCCGGCAAATGCCGGTGCATGGGCTGGGCGGATGATGCATCTTCGCTGCCGAAGCACTGCCAGCGGATCATAGCAAGCATTAAGCAGCGGCAGGCAGTTTTTAAAAAAGCAAAAATAATTCGACCAGTTGCGGATCTTTTGATATTCTTGACATTCTAAATCGGGGCCATGCCATGAAGCGCAATATCATGTTTACTGCCGCACTTGCACTGACCATGGCCGGTTGCACCAAAGCTCAGCCAGATGTTGATGTGAAGGTGATCGACAAGACGGCACATGATGGTTATGTTGCTGCGATCAACAGCAATAATACCGAAACCTTGCTTGCTGACCTGACTGACAATATTGTCTATCAGGCCCCCGGCGCACCCGAAATCGTTGGCAAGGAAGCGGTGCGCGAATGGATCAAGGGCTATTTCGAGGCCTACCAGACCAAATGGGCCAAAACCTCGCTCGGCTTTACTGTTTCGGGTGACTGGGCCTTTGAACGCTATACCTATAATGCGACTGACACAGACAAGAAAACCGGCGCTGTCACCACAGACATCGGCAAGGGAATCAACATTTTTCACCACGACGCCGACGGTAAATGGCGTGTCGCAGTGGACGGCTGGAGTTCGGACAAGCCAGCACAATTACAATCCCTCACGTAATTTTCTTGCTTTTTGCTGCAACGCACCCTAAGTCCATTCCCAGCAATCGGCGCGCGGGCCTTGTCCCGCCGCAGTCCCGGCAGCGTGAGGTCATGCGTTTCAACGCACAACCAGCCCGGACTTACGATCGCCGCTATCGCTGAAGCTTCCTTCTTCACGCAGGGTCGCATCTAACGACACCTCGCTTCGCGGCACGGGATTTTCCGTGCGCGCCGCTTCATATTGAAAGAATTCCATGTCCTATTTTTCTGACCTTGGCCTCGCCGAGCCTTTGCTCCGTGCGCTTGAAACCAAGGGCTATTCCGATCCCACCCCGATCCAGCGCCAGGCCATCCCGGCGCTGCTCGAAGGCCGCGACATTCTGGGGATTGCCCAGACTGGTACCGGCAAAACCGCAGCTTTCGCGCTGCCCTCGCTCCACCGTCTTGCGGCCAATCCCAAGCCGCGCCAGAACGCCTCATGCCGGATGCTGGTGCTTTCACCAACCCGCGAGCTGGCCGCCCAGATCGCCGAGAATTTCCGCGGCTATGCCAAATACCTCAACCTTTCGGTCCAGGTCGTGTTCGGCGGCATCCCCGTCGGCAAGCAGTCCCGCGCACTGGTTGGCGGAACCGACATCCTGGTTGCCACCCCCGGCCGCCTGCTCGATCTGATCGATCAGCGCGCCCTGACGCTGCGCAATGTCGAGATCTTCGTGCTCGACGAGGCGGACCAGATGATGGACCTTGGCTTTATCGTACCGCTCAAGCGCGTGGCCAACATGCTCCCCAAAGAACGGCAGAGCCTGTTCTTCTCGGCCACCATGCCCAAGGCGATTGCCGAGCTTGGCCGCCAGTTCATCAACAACCCGGTACGCGTCGAAGTGGCCCCGCAGGCCACCACGGCTGAGCGGGTCGACCAGTTCGTCACCCATGTGAACCAGGCCGAAAAGCAGGCGCTGCTGACGATCAGCCTCAAGGACGGGCTGGCCAGCGGCAAATGCGAACGCGCGCTGGTGTTCACCCGGACCAAGCATGGCGCAGACCGCGTCGTGCGCCACCTGGTTTCGGCCGGCGTCAATGCTGCTGCAATCCACGGCAATAAAAGCCAGCCGCAACGCACTGCCGCGCTCAGCGCCTTCCGCCAGGGCTCGACCCCGGTGCTGGTCGCCACCGACATCGCCGCGCGCGGAATCGATGTGACCGGGGTGAGCCATGTCTATAATTTCGAAATGCCCAATGTGGCTGAGCAGTATGTTCACCGGATCGGCCGCACCGCGCGCGCCGGGGCCGACGGCATCTCGGTGAGCTTCGTTGCCGCTGACGAAAAGCCCTATCTGAAGGACATTGAAAAGCTGACCGGCGTGAAGCTGATGCCGCAGGCGCTGCCCGAAAACTTCGCCAAGGAAGCAGCACGCCTGCCAGCGCCCACCCGCAAGCCGGCCGAAGCCGAGCAGGACGCCCGCCGCGATGCGCGCGATGCCAAGGGCCGGGGCGGCCAGCGCAGTGGTGGTGGCCAGGGCCGCAACAACAACCGCAGCAATGGCGGGCAGGCCCGTGACGGTCAGTCACGCGATGCTTATGTCCGCAACGAGCAGCGCTATGGCGGCCGGCCGCAAGGAGAACGCGGCCCGGTTCACAATCCGCTGGCCCATGAGGATCGGATTGCCGGCGCCGCCCGCCCTGCAGGTGATCGCCCGGCGGCGCGCCCCGCGCGTCCCGAAGGTGATCGCCGTCCGACTCGACCAGATGGTGATCGCCGGCCTGCGCGGCCTGAGGGCGATCGCCGTCCGGCTCGGCCTGAGGGTGATCGCCGTCCCGCGCGGCCTGAAGGCAGCAATGGCGGCCAGCGCCGCTTTGGCGGCGGCAACCGCTCTGGCGGACCGCGCCCGACCGCTCGCTGAGCACAAATGCTGACAACCACTGGCACTAACAGCTGCGGCGGGGCATAGCTTGGCAATGCCGGGTTCAATCTCCTCCGCCGTAGCTGCAGCGGCCCTGTCCGCAGTAGTAATGTCGATGATTTTCGGCTTGCGTTATCTGTTGGCCAGTGGCGCCTTTGCCTGGGCAACCCGGATCGTCCGGCCCGGGCTATACACCGGACAGGAACTGCAGATCCGCCGCGAAATCGGCTGGTCGCTCGCCTCGGCGGCGATCTACGGCATTCCAGCCGGAATCGTCGCCTGGGGCTGGCAGCAACAAGGCTGGACCCGGATTTACACCGATTTGGGCAGCTACAGCCTGTGGTACCTGCCGGTATCCTTGCTGGCCTATCTGTTCGCCCATGACAGCTGGTTCTACTGGACCCACCGCTGGATGCACCGACCAAGGCCATTCCGGATCGCCCATGCGGTTCACCACGCCAGCCGCCCGCCAACCGCCTGGGCGGCGATGAGCTTTCACCCACTTGAGGCGCTGACGGGCGCCGTGGTGATGCCCGCGCTGGTGTTCCTCATCCCGATTCATGTCGCGGTGCTGGGGCTGGTGTTGGCCATCATGACCATTATGGGCATCACCAATCATATGGGCTGGGAAATGTTTCCGCGAGCGCTCGTTCATTCCCGGTTGGGGGGTTGGCTGATAACCGCGAGCCATCACCAGCGTCATCATGAGAGCTATCAATGCAATTTCGGTCTATATTTCCGCATCTGGGATCATTTATGCGGCACCGATCGCGGGCTTTCGAAGCCCTGATCCTCTCTGCCGCCCTGATCGCCCCGGCACTGACTGCGGCGGCCGCATCCGGGAGCGCGGTTAGCATCACCGTGACCGGACTACGCTCTGCCAAGGGGCAGGTGTTGGGCTGCCTCACTACTCAGCCTCGCGCCTTTCCCGATTGCGCCAAGGACCCGGCGGCGCATAAGCTGGTTGCAGCAATAGTTGCAAACACCGTGCAGCTTGAGTTCGGGCCGGTCGCGCCGGGGCGCTATGCTATTTCGCTGCTTCATGACGAGAACGGCAACGGCAAAGCGGATATGGTCCTGTTCATGCCTAAGGAAGGATTCGGCTTTTCGCGCGACGCACCGGTTCGCTTCGGTCCGCCGAGCTTCAATTCCGCGGCTTTTGCCGTCGCCGAAACTTCGGTGCAACTGACGGCGCGGATGCGATACATGTTCTGAGTAAGGCCGGACATGTTCTGAGTAAGGCATTCGTCCCCGCTGCGCACGGCCGGCCAACTGAGTGAGACCACCTGGAAGTTGGCAGCGCGACTTAACGCTTAATTTACCATGTTGCGCCAGAAGGTCCTTGAATAGGGACGCTGACGGGAAGCCCACATGGATACGTATCGCGGAAATTTCATCGATCTCACCGGGGCAGGTGAAGATTCACCAGCTGTCGATTTCGTCGAAGACGAAGCCGCGCACGAGGCGCCGCCCAGTCCGGTAGGACAGGATGAGCGGCGCATGCAGGTGCGCGCCTATAATCATTGGGCCAGCCTGTTGGACAATCGCAACTTCCCTTCGGTGGAAGATCTCGATCCTGAAGCACTGCCTGATTTTGGCCCATTCAGTGTTCTACTTGATTTCACCGGTGGCATCGAAAATCCTTCGATCCAGTATCTGGGGCACCAACTGGCGGCGGAATGCGGAGCGTCCGGACCGATCCATTCGCTTGATGACGTGCCCAGCCGCTCGTTGCTGTCACGCATCACCGATCACTATATGCAGATCCTTGCCAACCAGGCGCCGATTGGGTTCGAAGCTGAATTCGTCAATCAACGCGCGCAGACCGTACTTTACCGAGGGATCCTGCTGCCGTTTTCCAGCGACGATGACGCGATTGATTTCATTTATGGCGTTATCAACTGGAAGGAACTGGCAGACCAGAAGACTACCGACGAGCTGTTGCTCGAAATCGACCAGGCACTGGATATCACACCTAAATCAATGGCGCTTGAAGCGCCGCTGACCGAATGGGCCGATGGTCCGGCTGATGTCCATGATTTGTCAGCTGACGATATCATTCCTTCTGACATGGCCTTCCCCGAGCCTGCCTTTGGTGGCAGCCCCGGTTTGCCGCTAACCCAAGCTGTACCCGGTTCCACGGACGATCTGGGGATCAAGCCAGAATTGGACCTTGCGGCTGAAAATGAGGCCAGGTTTGTCTCTAAATCCATTCTCGAGCTTGGCGGCACCGAAATAGACGAGGGCGTAATAGACGAGGGCGCAATCGATGAAACCATGGGGCTGGCCGATTGGCTCGCGTCTGCCCGCGAGCTGGCGCAGGCCGCGCAAGGATCTGAAGATCGCACCCGCAGTGCGCTTTATATCGCAATCGGCCGTGCTTATGATTTCTCGCTTGCTGCTGCTGATGCACCGGAAGAATTTGACGAACTGGTCTCTGATTCGGGCCTGTCCGTACAAGAGCGCGCGCCGATGACCCCGGTGGTCAAACTGGTATTCGGTGCGGATTACGACAAGACCCGCCTGACTGAATATGCCTCGGCACTGGGCCATGCCCAGCGGCTTGGCCTTACCCGCGGCGCGCTGGCCGGCTATCTGTCCGCTGCTCCGGGCGGGCTCAAAGGGGTGGTTACTGCCGAACGCCGCCTGCGCCGCGAAGAAAGCGGCAAGGCTGCCGAAGTGCGCGACACTCCGCGTGAGGCCATGGCTCGCAAGCTTCGCAAACTTGACTATCAGCCGCTTGAGGCAGTGTCCCGCGCGGGCAACGAGTTCACCTTGCTCGTCGCGCGCCGCTTGCCGAATGGCGACGTCGTGCTGCTGGGCGAAATAGATGACGATGTGGTGCTGCTTGAAAAGGCCGCACGCAAACTATTGGGTTAAGCCAGCCGAACTTTCCAGCGAGGGGGGGAGGGCGCCGTGCCGATGAGGCATGGCGCCTTTTGCTTTTGCACGATACCAGCAAGTGGATGGTAATTATCTCAAAGCGCAGGCGGATCGGCTGGATGGGCTCGACTCTGATTACACTGACACTGCTCGCAGCCGCGCTGTTTGGGCTTTACCGATATGCGGTGGCAACCAATGGCGTTGCCCTGCTTGATTGGGCCGACCGTATCTTTGCTGGCACCGAAGGGACCAAAGTGGCGTTGCGTGATGTCGCCTTTGGCCCGCTTGCCGTGCAGCAGCTGGAAGTGATCGTGCCCGCTGCGCCGGCTGCCGCACCCCGCCCGGTGGTAGTGTTTATTTATGGCGGCGGCTGGCATTCGGGCAAAGCAGGCGAGTATCACTTCGTTGGCCGGACACTGGCCCGGTCCGGTTATGCGGTGGTTCTGCCAAACTACCGCCTGACCCCGGACGGAGCGTTTCCGCACATGCTGCAAGATAGTGCCGCGGCGCTGAAATGGGTCCACGACCATATTGCCGAACAGGGCGGTGATCCGGCCCGCGTCTTCGTGATGGGACATTCGGCGGGCGCCTATAACGGCATGATGCTTGCGCTGGACCGCCAATGGCTAGGCCGCGAAGGGGTGCCCGATGGCTTCGTCAAAGGGGTGATCGGCCTCGCCGGTCCTTATGATTTCTTCCCCTTTACCAGCGATTCAACGCGGGCGGCATTTGCCCATGTGGCAGATCCTGCGATCACCCAGCCAATCAATTTTGTCCGCTATGATGCGCCGCCCATGCTGCTCCTGACCGGCGATCTCGATACCACGGTAAAACCCCGCAACAGTCTGGCGCTGGCCAAGGCGATGACCGCAGCTGGTGCGCCAACCCAGGCAGTGGTCCTGAAAGGCATGACCCATGAAGGGATCATCATGAAGCTGGCTCAGCCGTTCATGGCCCGCGATCGCCGGGTTATCGATGCAATTCTCGCTTTTCTTGCGCGCCATGATGATGCCACAGCTTCAGCGCCGGTTCAGGCGCCGGAAGGCTAGGAGCTGCCCATGCGTTTTCTTGCCCGCGTCACTGCTTTATTGACTGCAACTGCACTCGCCGCTCAGCCGGCCGCAGCACAATCGATCTTGCGCGATGCCGAGACCGAGGCGCTGTTCCACGATATCGCAACACCGCTGATCGCCGCAGCTGGCCTCGATCCAAAAAATGTCGATATTGTGCTAATCAACGACTCGTCGGTGAATGCCTTCGTGGCTGGCGGGCAGGCAGTCTATCTTCACAGCGGCCTGATCAACGAGGCGAGCAGTGCCAACGAAGTGCAGGGCGTGATTGCCCATGAGCTGGGTCATATCACCGGCGGTCATGCGATCAACAACGGCGGCGCAAAGGCGGCGCAAGGCATCAGCATCCTCTCTTTGCTGCTGGGCGCGGCTGCTGCGGTGGCAGGAGCAGGCGATGCAGCAATGGGCGTGATGATGGCCGGCCAGCAGGCCGCGCTGGGCAAGTATCTGGCGTTCAGCCGTGCGCAGGAATCGACCGCCGATGCCGCAGGCGCACAATATCTGTCCAAGGCGGGCATCTCGGGCCGCGGCTCGATCAACTTTTTCTCCAAGCTGCAAGGTATGGAATACCGCCACGGCTATACGCGTAATGCCGATAGCGAATTCTACAGCTCCCACCCGATGACCGCCGATCGCATCACGACCTTGCAGGACAGTTATGAGCGTGACCCGGCATGGAAAAAACCCGATGACGCCGCGCTCGAAACGCGGTTCCAGCGGATCAAGGCCAAACTCTATGGCTATCTGGCTGAACCACACAATACGCTGGTCGCCTATCCGCAAACGATGACCGGGGTTCCCGCGCGCTATGCCCGGGCCTATGCCTTCCACAAGGAGGCGTTTTTCGACAAGTCGATGACCGAAGTGGATGCGCTGCTTTCAGCTGCACCAAACGACCCCTATTTCCTCGAACTCAAAGGCCAGATCCTGCTTGAAGCGGGAAAACCGCAAGAGGCCTTGGCCGCCCTGCGCCGGGCAACCGACCTGACCGGCAATCAGCCGCTGATCGCCACAACTTTTGGCCACGCATTGATCGCCACCGAAGACAAAGCCAATTTTCAGGAAGCCGAGCGCGTGCTCAAGGCTGCAGTCGCGCGGGACCGGGAAAATCCCTTTGCGTGGTATCAACTCGGTGTCGTCTATGCCGCTAATGGCGATCTGGCCCGGGCCAAGCTCGCTAGCGCAGAACAGCAGGTGCTGAACCTGCAAATGCCTCAGGCGCTGCGCAGTGCCGAAGCCGCAGAGGCCGAGCTTCCAAAAGGTTCGCCCGACTGGCTCCGCGCACAGGATATCACAATGCAGGCCCGCGCTGCGATTGAACAGACCCGCAAACGCAAGTAGGCGTAGCGCCAATGGCCACAGCTGACACAAGATTGCGCCGCAGATTTGCCCTGATTGGCGGTGGCATCGCCCTGGTTCTTTCGGGCGTAGTAGCCGGCTGGCTCTTCGAATCGACGCGTAGCAAGGCTACCGGGCCGGCGGACAAGGCCGCGATTGAGCGGGTAGTGCGCGGTTACATCCTTGATCACCCCGAGATCCTTCCCGAAGCAATGGAGCGGTTGCGCAACCGCGAAACCAAGCAGCAGCTGGCGGGAGTTGCCAGCCAGCTTGAAGTGCCCTTTCCCGGCGCAGTTCTTGGTAATGTCCAAGGCAAAATTACCTTGATCGAGTTTACCGACTACGCCTGTACCTATTGCCGCAAGAGTGTGGCTGAGGTGGAGGCTTTGATCACTGCTAACCCCGACCTCAGGGTCATAATTCGCGAACTCCCGATTCTTTCCCCGGCGAGCACCGAGGCCGCGCGTATGGCGCTGGCGGCTGCCGAACAGGGGCGGTATGCTGCTTTTCACAAGGCAATGTTCGAAATCGGTTCCCCCAACACCCAGACTATTGCCGCTGCCGCCAAGGCCGCCGGGATTGATCTGGCGCGCGCACGCCAAGTCATCGCCGATCCGAAGATCGATTCGGAGATCGCCAGAAATCTGGCTTTCGCCCGCCAGCTTGGCTTTGAGGGAACCCCCAGCTGGGTGATCGGGGATGCGCTGATGTCGGGCGCGGTCGGCCAAGCGGAACTGGCGAAGGCGATCGCCGAAGCGCGAAGCTAAGTCACAAAATCTAACGCTTACTCTGCCAGTTTCTTGTACATGCTGTTGATCGGCCGCGCCAACACACGGCGCAGCATCGGCTCGAAGAACTCCAGCGGCAGCGTATCGTAATCGTTGGCAAAGGCTGCCTGATCATACTTCTCGCAGAATTCCGCGCAGGCTGCAAAATGGGGGTGATCGCGGAAATTGTCGCGGACATTGCGGTCCATTCCCAGGTAATGGAAAAAATAATATCCTTGGAAAGCCCCGTGGTGCTGGCAAATCCAGTGCACTTCGGCTGACACGAACGGCTTGATGATCGCGGCGGCAACGTCAGGGTGGTTATAGGTACCCAGCGTATCGCCAATGTCATGGAGCAGCGCCATCACCACATAGGCCTCGTCGCGCCCGTCGCGATGGGCGCGGGTGGCGGTTTGCAATGAATGTTCCATCCGATCGACCGGAAAGCCGCCAAAATCGCCTTCAAGCAATTTAAGGTGGGTGATGATCCGGTCTGGCAGGATCTTGGCAAATTCGCCGTAATGGCCGCCGATGATCGCCCAATCTTCGGCGGTTCCTTCGCTCATTGCCGAAAAGCGGGCGCGCTCATCATCGTGCAGCACGGTATCGATGCTATCCATGTCGATGCGATCCATTGGTGCTCTCCCTTGTTGCAAAAGCTAACTCAAAACCGCCGCGTACGCAAAGGTTTCGCGAGGCAGCGTAATTCTGCTAGTATCCCACCATGGCCGTCTTGCCCTTTCGACCGATCCCCTTCTTCGCCAACAAGAACCGGGCGTTCTGGCGCTTGCAAGCTGTGGGCTGGAGCGGAGCCATGGTGCTGCGCGCCCTGTCGAGCCTCGCCAATGCTCAGCCGCTGACTTTCCTCGTGCTGGTGCTGATCGCGACCATCACTGGCTTCTCGATCTCGTTGATGCTCTCGGTAATCTATCGCCAGCTAATCACCCGCCGTCCGCTGGTGACCTGGGGCGTTACCGCACTGGTCCTGCCATTCGCCGTAGCGCTTTATGCGTTCATCGATGCCTGGGTGGTCGGGCTCTACCGGCCAGACAGTGAGACTGGCTTCACCAAGCTGTTCATTGGCGTGTTTTATTATGATCTGACGCTGCTTGGCGCATGGTCAGCGCTTTATTATGCGATCAATTTTTTCCTCCAGGTTGAGGAGCAGAACGATCAGTTGATCCGCTTGGAAAACCAGGCAACCAGCGCTCAGCTGGCGATGCTGCGCTACCAGCTCAATCCGCATTTCCTGTTCAATACCCTGAACTCGATCTCGACCCTGGTGCTGCTGAAGCAGACTGAGCCGGCCAATGCGATGCTCAGCCGGCTCTCGTCGTTCCTGCGTTATACCTTGGTCAACCAGCCCAGCGGGCGCGTGACCGTGGCACAAGAGGTTGAGACACTGAAGCTTTACCTCGATATTGAACGAATGCGCTTTGAAGAGCGACTGCGCACCAGTTTTCGGATCGATCCAGCCAGCGAGGCGGCGCTGCTTCCTTCTTTGCTGCTTCAGCCACTGGTCGAAAACTCGATCAAATATGCGGTCAGCACCCAAGAAGCTGGAGCCGAAATCACCATTTCAACGCAACTCGTCGGCCAGAACCTTCGCATCACCGTCTCCGACACCGGTCCGGGATTGCAAAACGACGGCACTGACAACAGGTTGACCGGAGTAACCTTTGATGGCGGTGAACTCGTCTCTACAGGGGTGGGGCTTGCGAATATTCGTGACCGGCTGGCCCAAGCTTACGGCGAGGAACATCGCTTCGAAACGATGGAGCCGCCCGAAGGCGGTTTTGCCGTGCTGATCGAGCTTCCTTTCGAGCGCCGAGAAGCTGCGGCGCTGCCGCCCGCAGCTGCAAGGCGACCGGTGCTGGCGGGTTCACTGGCTGATTGAACAAGAGATGCGCCGCTCCCCCGGCGGCAAGCAGGACATGATTTATGACCATCCGGACCATCCTGGTTGATGACGAAAAGCTGGCGATCCAGGGACTCCAGCTCAGGTTGGAGCGATTTCCCGATGTGGAAGTGATCGACACTTGCTCCAACGGGCGCGAGGCGATTCGCAAGATCAAAACAGAGAAGCCGGACCTGGTGTTTCTCGACATCCAGATGCCTGGCTTCGACGGCTTTTCAGTGGTCAAGGGCGTGATGGAGATCGAGCCTCCGCTGTTCGTCTTCGTCACTGCCTATCAGGAACACGCCGTCCGGGCGTTTGAAGCCAATGCGATCAATTATCTGATGAAGCCGGTAGATACCGACAAGCTGGCCGATACGCTCGACCGGGTGCGCACGCGCCTTGCAGAAAAGCGTTCGTCCGAAGAGGCTGAGAAGCTCAAGATCGTTCTTGCTGAAGTTGCTCCCGATGCGATGGATGCGATGCCCGATGAGAGTGAGATCACAGCGCGGTTCGAAAAACTCATCAACATCAAGGACCGCGGCCAGATCTTCCGCGTCGATGTCGATTCGATTGAGCATATCGAAGCGGCAGGCGATTATATGTGCATCTACACCGGCGATAACTCGCTGATCCTGCGCGAGACGATGAAAGACCTGGAACGCCGCCTCGATCCGCGCGTGTTCCAACGGGTTCACCGTTCGACCATCGTCAATCTCAATCAGGTCCGCCAGGTCAAGCCGCATACCAACGGTGAGTGCTTCTTGGTGCTGGAAAGCGGCGCCCAGGTAAAGGTTTCGCGCTCTTACCGCGACGTGGTCGCGCGATTTGTGCACTGAGCAGGGTGGTGGGGGGCTGGCAGATCACGGGCTTCGACCTTGCGTCTTTCATCGCAGCAACGCTGGCTGAGGATCTTGGCGTCGGCCTGCCCGGCGGCGGGCATGATGTTACCTCGGAAAACGTAATCCCGGCCGAAGCCTGTTTTTCCGGGATTATGGACACCCGCGAGGCGATTACCGTGGCGGGCCTGCCGATCGCCGCCGCCTTCTTCCGCGCGCTCGATCCCGACATGAAGATCGAGGTGCTGGTCGAAGAAGGTGCAGTAGTCCCGGCCGGTTCCGACCTAATGCGCCTTAGCGGCAATGCCCGCGCGATGCTGACGGCAGAACGCAGTGCGCTCAACACCGCGCAGCACCTGTCTGGCATCGCCACCATGACGCGGACCTATGTCGAAGCCATGGGCAATACCTCAGCGGTGTTGCTCGATACCCGCAAGACGATCCCGGGCCTGCGTCACCTAGAGAAATACGCGACCCGCATGGGCGGCGCGCAGAACCACCGGCTGGGGCTGTGGGACGCAGCAATGATCAAGGATAACCACGTTCTCGTCGCAGGCGGGGTGGCCGAAGCGGTGCGCCGCGCGCGCGCAGCTGGTGTCACCCGGATCATCTGCGAGGTCGACCGGATTGACCAGATTGAGGCCGCACTAGCCGCCGGAGCCCACCATCTATTGCTCGATAATATGAGCCCCGCGACCTTGCGTGAAGCTGTGGCACTGGTCGCAGGCCGGGTGCCGTGCGAGGCCTCCGGCGGGGTGCGGCTCGACACGATCGGCGCAATCGCAGCCACTGGCGTAGACTTCATCTCAGTCGGCCGCCTGACCCAGAGCGCGCCAGCGGCTGACATCGGCCTCGATTTCACCCCGCTGTGAGGCTTGCCGCGATCTTCCTGGCGCTGCTTCCAACCCCCGCCCTTGCTCAAGCCTACCAATGCGTACTCCCTGCGCGTATCGGGCCAGTGCGGGCGATCCGCCCGGATGGCCCTGCGGTGCGCGCAGTCATTTCCCACTATACCCTGGCACTGAGCTGGAGCCCGGAGTTCTGCCGTGGTTCGCGTGCAGCTGAAAATGCGCTGCAATGCGGCGGATCGGTGGGGCGTTTCGGGTTTATCCTGCATGGGTTGTGGCCCGAATCGAACAGCGGCCCCGCTCCGCAATGGTGCGCGCTTGCCCAGCCGCCTTCGCCTCAGCTGCTGCGCCAGAACATTTGCATGACCCCTGCACCGCAGTTGCTTGCGCATGAATGGGCCAAGCACGGCAGCTGCATGGCCAAGACGCCCGAAGGCTACTTCAAAGTCGCGGGAATCCTGTGGCACTCGCTCCGCTACCCCGACATGGCGCAGCTCTCGCGCCGCCCGGGTCTGACTGCAGGCGAGCTGCGCCGGGCCTTTGTGGCCGCGAATCGGGGATGGACGACCGAGGCGGTCGGGATCACCACCGGATCGCGTGGCTGGCTGCGTGAGCTCAAGCTCTGCTATGGCCGTGATTTCATGCCCAGGGCCTGCCCGCGTGGCAGCTTTGGCGCGCCAAACAATGCCCAGCTTAAGATCTGGCGCGGTAATTAACGCCTGGCCTTGAAGAAGCTCCGCAACAACTCAGCTGACGCTGCCTCGCCCATCCCCGAATAGATTTCCGGGCGGTGGAGGCATTGCGCCTGATCGAACACCCGCGCACCGTGCTCCACCGCGCCGCCTTTGGGATCGCTGGCAGCATAATATAGCCGGACGATCCGGGCATGGGCGATGGCCCCTGCACACATCGCGCAGGGCTCCAGCGTCACCCATAGCTCGCAGTCTTCGAGTCGCTCGCTGTCCAACGCCTTGGCCGCCGCACGAATCGCCAGCATCTCGGCATGCGCGGTCGGATCAGCCATGGTCCGGGGGGCGTTATGCGCGGCGGCGATCAGCACACCATCCTTGATGACAACCGCCCCGATCGGTACTTCCCCAGCTGCCATGGCCATTCCGGCCTGCTCAAGCGCCATTGCCATCGGTTCGGGAAGCGGCCATTTGGTCATCGGCCATGCGGTAACGCGCAGAATGCCGCGATGCAACTTGACCTTGCCCGGCTGAATCGCTAAGCGCGCCCTTCCTGCGGAAACGCACCGAGATTCAAGCGAGTATTGTCATGTCCCGCATTTGCGAACTGACCGGTAAGGGTCGCCAGGTTGGTAACAACGTCAGCCACGCCAACAACAAGACCAAGCGTGTCTTTCTGCCCAATTTGCAGAATGTTACCTTGATGTCTGAAGCGCTGGATCGCAGCTTTAAGTTCCGTATTTCAACCCATGGCCTGCGCTCGGTCGAGCATGTCGGCGGGCTCGACAACTGGCTGATCAAGACGGCTGACATCAAGTTGTCGGCCAATGCACAGAAGATCAAGCGCGAGCTGGCGAAAAAGCAGGCTGCCTGATTGCTCCGGCCCGTCAGGGCCGCTGAGCGACCTCCAGGTTAGGGCGCGCGAGTTGATCGCGCGCCTTTTGCTTGTCCGGTAGAGGTGGGAGCAACCCCGGCTCCAGTGTCATGTGCCACAGCAGCGTCCGCTGGCTGGCCGCGTCATTATCATCCGACATCAGCCAGACGGTGATTGTGCCGTCCGCAGCCTGATCAATGGTGATGGCTTCGAAATTATCGATCGGCAGCGGTGCATCGAGGCTGGCGATCTGCCGGCTATGCCACACCCGGCCCGGCGCAATCTCATCAGGATCAGCAAGGACAATCCGGCCTGCTGTCCGCACCGGAAACGGCCACAGCAGGCGGCGCATCACTACCAGCACGCGGCCATCGGGCAATTGAGCCATGTCGGTCGGGCGGTAGCCTGCCGCGCCGGCAAATGTGAACGCCGTCGGTGCTGCGCCAGCTGTCGGATCGCCGGGAAACAGCAACGCGGGATGGCGGCTGTTCTCATTCCACCCGGAGAATGCTTCCCCCAGCACGATAAAACGCCCGTCGCGCAGCCTGACCATCGCCTCAGGCCCTTTGTTGAGCGGCCAGCCTTTCATGGCTAGCGGCTGGATCATCGCCAGGCGGGTGAGGTCTGCGCCGTGTCGGGCAATCGCATTGCGCCCCTCCAGTGCCAGCCACAATTGGCGCGACACCGGATCATAGCTCGCCGCCTCGACATCGCGGTTGTCCTTGAGTTTCTGCGCGTTACTGATCGTGGAGCCGATGCGAACTGCGCTGATTCCGGGCTGCGGGTCAGGGAAATCCAGGAAAAAACCACGATCGCTGAATGCCACCAGCCGACCCTGAGCGATCCGGACCAAGCCCGAATAGCCTCCGAAATATTCATTGCTGCTGGTCAATTGCCACACCGCATTAAGCCGGAACGGGCCGATCTGGCAGCAGCTATCAGCCAGCGGCAGCATCCTCATGGCAATCCGTTGATCGTGGTTGGGCCGGGGCAACTGCGTGCGCAGCCACAGACCCGGAGCCAAGCCGCACAGCAGTAACACAATCAATAGGCGGCGCATGCGACTAGTTTCAATCTTTTGCTCAAAAAGGAAAGCCTAATGCCCGTTCTGAGACTGGGTGAACGATGTCAGCCATTCCAGATAAGGCGCTGCAGTGCCTAATCCGGATTGGTTTATCGGTTTGCGGACCTGCGCGACGCTGGCAGTAGTTACAATCCGGTCTAATTCATGGGGTCTAAGCATTTGTTCATTAAAGGGGATTTTGCAATGATCGGCCAGTTTCGGGATTACTTCCTGAGGTGTGCGAACGAGTTCGCTGTAATCACAAACTAGCAAGCGCGATCCGATGTGGGCTTGCCAGAACGCCAAAAGCCTATCTTCTATGGCGAAATGTGCGGCGATTGTATCAAGCGACCAGCTCCAGTTATGACCGCGCAAGAACCATGTTTGAAAGCACGACCACGCACAATCCATCGGATCGCGGCGCATCCAAATGATCGGCGCTTCAGGAAACAAATGAGCCAGAAGGCCCATACTCCGGCTTAGGTTGAGCGACTTGTCGACAACAAGCAGCTGCCCAGGAAAGCGCTGATCCAGCAGATGGTGGTATAATTGCTGAAGTTTTTGCGCAGTCCCGCCGTTCGAAAGGTAACTCTGGTAGGCCTCAAATGAACGGCCCCCTATGTCTTGGTGGAGAAGTCTGAAAAATCCTAATTCATCCCCCCCTGAGACAGCCCTGTTGCTATTGAGGATTTGCTCTACCAGCGTGGTCCCTGAGCGCGGCAACCCAGTTACAAAGATCGGGCGGTTCCGGCCTGGCTTCCCAGACGAGTTCGCACATTCCTTAAAGTCGGCTCGTGCCCAGCCCGATATCGCCTGTTCTGAGTCGCTTTGGTCCTTGGCGTGATCATAGGGCCGATTATCCGCCATAAGCCGAGCACCCGCGGAAAAGGCAGTGAAAGCGGCAGGGTACTTGTTTTCTTCGGCAGCGACCCTTGCTTGGGCATACAACAACGCAGAGTGCTCATGCGCCAGCCATACATCTGAGTCCGGTCGGGCAAGCCGGATCTTCTGGCGATCTGCTTCTTCAAGGTCTGGCAGCATTGATAAGGCCAGCCAGGCTTGCCCTGAATAGGGATCGAGTCTGGTTGATCGCCGCAGCTGGTCGCGGGCGATTAGCCAGTCGCCGAGGTTGGACGCAATTGTTCCGCGAGTATAGGCATTGCTAGCGGGCGTCGGCAGCGTGTCGGGCACTTTGGCCAAATATTCAGCAGCCTCGCTAAGCAGGCCAAGCTGGGCGCGCAATGCTGCTAGTTCAAAGTTAATGCTCGGGTCGTCGGATCTGCCAGCAGCGTATCTGTCCATCGCTTGCAAAGCCAAAGTGACCTCGCCATTTTGCTTGGCAGCCATAGCAAGCGCTTTCCACTGGATGCCCAAGTCATAGTTCTGATCTAACAAGGTGCGGATGGCTTGGTTAATCGCGGCGCGGTTCCGCTGGGCAAGGGCCGCTTTCAAATCCGCAGTGTAGTTAGCTGCTTGCGTCACGAGCCGCTCCTAACAAAAAAGGGGGGCATGTTGCCCCCCTTTTCGATCCAATTTTCTGAATTGATCAGAAGCGCAGCGCGAAGGTTACGCGCCCCGAACGTGCGGTCTGATAGTTGGAGACCTGCTGGTAGGTGTTGCGCGGACGACCATTGTTAAGAGTCCCACGCTCTTCGAAGTCCAGTGCTGCACCCGAATTAAACACGTTGAACACATCAAAGCGGAGGTCCGCGTTGAACGCTTCGGTCGGCAAACGCAGCACCATGCTCAGGTCGAGCTGGGTACGCCAGTCGCTTTTGAACACGCTGCCACGCGGCGTCAGTGCACCGTTCGTGTTGATTGAGGCTCCAGTCCGTTCATCGGTAATGATCTTGCCGTTGGCATCGACGTTGCAGTAGAAACCAGCTGCGCCGTAAAACTGCGCATAAGCATCAACCGCTGCCGGGACTCGGCCGATGCAACCGAACTTACGTGGCGAAACCACGGTCCCGTTCGCGCCAATCGTCAGCCATTTGGTCAGCTGATAGCTACCGTACGCCTTGAAGTTATGCGTCCGGTGGTTGGGGCTGAAACCAGTGGTGCCATTGGTCAAGCCTGGCTGATCGAAGTCAGTGGTCAAGCCAGCATCGGTCTGACCATTGTCCGACTTCACCGCGCCTTCATAGTTACCATACAAGCGCGACCAGGTGTAGGAACCACCAAGACTCCACTTACCATCAAAGGCACGGTCGAATTTGAAGGTTACTGCATCATAGGTGCGGGTTGCCTTGGGATAACCAAGCTGAGCAGCCGTAAAGTTAATCGTACGGACTGTTGTTTCGCCCGGCAGCGGATCAGACAGGGTAATAGTCGAATCCGAACCCGGGTTAATCAGCACATACTGATGGAAACCGGAGTAGGTCGACGAACATTCCTCGTAGGTCGCAATGCCTTGATCCACGCAATACTGGTTGACCGCAGCATCGATAGCGGCGTCTTCCAGCGCGAGGTTGAGCTTACGGTGTGTGTAATAAAGCCCTACTGTCCACAGACTACCCAACCGGTGCTCAGCCCCAATGATGAACTCATCAACGGACTGAGATTTCAAGTTCTTGGCGACTGTTGAATCGGTCGGCGTTGCCACACCGTCGGCCGTGAACACGCAGTTAACGATACCAGTGTCCTGGCATGCAGCCGCGCCTGGGACGTTCAGAATAGGCGCACCGACGATTGGCGTGTTGTTCGGGTTGAGCCCGTTCAGCACGTTATAGCGGGTGTAATCCAGTTCAGATCCAGCCAGACGGATGTTGGTATTGGCAGCCACTGGCAGATAGTAGCGGCCGAATGAACCATACAGCTTGGTCCGGCGATCGCCGAAAACATCGGCTGAGAAACCAAGCCGCGGGGCCCAATTGTCCCCCGATTTGTAATAGACCTGGCCTTCAGCGTTCTCATTTTCAAACCGGTCATTGCGTGCACCGATTTGGAGCGTGATCCGATCGTTGAACAGCGACCAGCTATCCTGGATATAGAAGGCCTCGTTGGTCGATTTGAACACGCCGCCGTTGATAAACGACCGTGCAGCCACGTAGTCGGTGTTGGGTGTGGAGACATTGGCGTCGCCTGCGGTGCCCGAGTTGAAGTAGCTATAAGCTGCTCCACCCGTATAGCTGTTGGTTGTGTTGGTAGTCAGATTCTCACGATCATAGCCGCCCTTGAAGTGGTGCGAGCCGAGCAGATCGATAAAGATATCCGCGTCTGCCCGATAAAACTCACGCTCATCAAGGCTACGGTTGATGATCTGGATGGCATTGCCCAGCGATGAAAGCGTGCGATTGTCAAAAATGAACGGATAGGTATCATCCGAGCTTCCCGAAGTGTCGCGAAACTTGTTTTTACCATAAGCGGCCGACAAAGTCAGGAACTTGCCGAAGTTACCGGTGTAGCGTGCAACATAGTTTTCGCCACCATAACCGGTAATGTTCGATCCGGTTTGCGCCCCTTGCCCGGGGGTAGCTGTCGTCACAGTGTCGTTGAACGCAACGTAATCAAAGTTGCGCTGAAGGGTCTCACCGGTGCTGTTGAAATAGGTGAACTCAAGCCGCTGCCCGTCAAGCGGGATGGCATCGACCTTCACTGCATAGAACGGGCTTGAAGTTGAATCCGCGTCAAGCCGAACGCCGCGCTGCCTAAATGCATCGGTGGTCCCGATCCGCGAATACCCCGTAACCGTGTTGGTCGACGTGACATTCCGGTTTTCATACAAACCGTAGACAAACAGGCGGTCCTTGATGACCGGTCCCGACGCATAGAAGGTCGAGGTAATACGATCACCCTTTTCGCGAGAGTTTTCGCTAAACACAGTGTCCTTGTTGTTGCTGCGCAGGAAATCAGGTTGCCAATTGACCAATACGCCAGCATGGAACTCGTTCGAACCTGACTTGGTGATCGCGTTGACCACACCGCCGGTAGTACGGCCGAATTCAGCAGGGAAGCCGCCGGACTTCACTTCAATCGTCTGATATAGCTCGAATGGTACGGTTACCGAACCAAGACCTTCGCGGAATTCAGTGATGTTCAGGCCATTGATGTAATAAGCATTCTCAG
>JANLQQ010000193.1:0-14030 GCA_031367905.1 Novosphingobium sp. | reverse complement strand
CCGATGCGCTCCAAAAGCCGGGGCAGTGTGACGCTGCGTTCGCGCAATCCGCATGACAAGCCGGTGATCCGCTTCAACTATATGAGCCACATGGACGATTGGGAGGAAATGCGCGCCTGCGTGCGGCTGACCCGCGAGATTTTCCAGCAGGAGGCGTTTGCGCCCTATCGCGGTCGGGAAATCCAGCCCGGCGCGGATGTGGTCAGCGACGAACAAATCGACGCCTTCATCGCTGCCAAGGTGGAAAGCGCCTATCACCCCTCGTGCAGTTGCAAGATGGGCGCGGCGGGCGATCCGATGGCGGTGGTCGATCCTGAACTGAGGGTGATCGGGGTGGAGCGATTGCGGGTGGTCGATAGCTCGGTGATGCCCTCGATTACCACCGGCAACCTCAACGCGCCGACCATCATGATCGGCGAAAAGGGCGCGGATCATATCCTGGGCAAGCCGCTGCTCGCCCCCTCCAACGCGCCCTGGTACATCGCGGACAACTGGCAGACCACGCAACGCTGAACCGCTGGTCGGTTCATGCCGAAAATGCATGGCTGTATTACCTGGTAATCCGTGTAGACATTAGCACTGATAATGATGTGGCCCGGACAGGGCCTCTCGGGGAGGCAGCAGCAAGTTGAAACTGCCGCAGGAGTTTGATCTCCACGCGCTGGAGGTATTTGTCATGACCGTCGAGCTGGGCGGCATGTCGCAATGCGCGCTGCATTTGCAGGTTACCCAGTCGGCCGTTTCGCAAACCATCGCCAAACTTGAAGCCGGCATTGGCGCTCCGCTGTTCGATCGCTCGATGCGCCCATTAGGGCTGACCACCAGCGGTCGCTCGATGTTTGAGCGCGGCAAGCGGCTGATTGCGCTCGCCCGCAGCACCTATGACGAAGTGCGCGAAGGGGCGAATTTGCCGCTGGCCAGTGTCACGGTGGCGATGTCGTTCAGCCTTGCCAACCAGCTGACCGTGCCGATCATGTCCGGGCTGGGCGAGCGCGCGGGCCGGTGGCGGATCCGCTCGGGTATCAGCCTTGAGCATCAGGGCGAGTTTCTGTCGCGCGATATCGATATGCTGATTTCGGGCAGCTTCAGCCTTGAACACCGCGATAATGTGGAAATCCACCCGATCTTCGAGGAAAGCTTCATCGTCGTCCTGCCCGCCGGGTTCCAGGGGGTGTTCGATATTGATCGCGGTGTGCCCGGACTGCCGTTCATCCGTTTTTCGCAGATGACCGGGATGGGCCAGCAGATCGAACGCCAGATTGTGCGGATGAAGCTGGGGCTGGCGCAGGCGGTTGAAGTGGAATCGTCGCATCAGCAGTTAGCCATGGTTGCCGCCGGGCTGGGCTGGACGATCACATCGCCGGTGTGCCTGTCTGCCGCGCCGGAATTGCTGCGCCAGACCCGGCTGGAGCCGATGTCGCGCGGTCGGTTCGCGCGGTTGGTGCAAGTTGTCGCGCGTTCCGGCGAACTGGGCGATCTTGGCTGTCAGGTAGCCAAGCTGTGCGCGCGCGAACTGCGCGAAACCACTTTTCCGCCGCTGATCGCCCAGTATCCGTGGCTTGCGGAGCAGCTTATATGGCACGTTTGATCCGGCTGGCGCTGGCCGGCCTTGCCGCGATCGGTTCCGGCGGCGCGGCTCCGCCCAGCATTCCCGGGGTCGATGCGCCGGAACTGGCCGCATTGGGCCCGGACAAAGTCGGATTCCGCACGGTCCGGCTGATCCACCGGGCCCAGCCGGATTTCAGCAGCGCAGACCCGGCCAGCGCCAAGGCCGATCGCATCCTGACGGTTGACTTGTGGTATCCTGCGTCGGTCAGGCGCGGGGCACGCGCTGCTACCTACCGCGCAACCTTCTGGGGCGAGCCGCCGCTTGCCGCGGTCAGCTTCACCGTCCCCGGCCTGGCCATCCCCGGTGCTGCACCGCGCGGCAAGGGCCACCCGCTGGTCATCCTGTCACACGGTTACAGCAATGCCCCCGCCGCAATGACCTGGCTGACCGAGAACCTGGCCTCGAAGGGCTATGTGGTCGCCGGCATCCACCATCAGGATCCCAACCCCTATGTGATCTCGGCCGAGGCGCGGGCCGTGCCCAATTACAACCGGCCGAGCGACATTGCCTTTGTGGTTGCCGAACTGAGCGCGCGGCTGGGCGATCAGATCGATCCCGCCAATGTCGCGCTTATCGGCTATTCGCAGGGCGGCTATGGGGTGCTGACTGCGGGTGGGGCGAGCCTTGATCCCGCTGGTCCGAACATGGCGCTGGTCCCTGGCGGCTGGCTCAGGAAACATGCCCGCAGCGCAGGCGAGGCGGCTGCGTTCAAGGTGCCGGGGGTCAAGGCAATCGTGGCGCTGGCCCCGGCTGGCGGCGTGCCGCGCAGCGCCTGGGGGGCTGAAGGCCTCGCTGCGCTCACCGTGCCGCTGCTGCTGATCCAGGGCGATGCCGATCCGGTGGTCGATTACCAGCAAGGCGCGCTCGCGGTGTTTAAGGGGGCGGTCCGCGCGAACCGCTATCTGCTGACTTATCTGCAGGCGGGGCACTCGGTGGCGCTCAATCCGGCTCCACTGCAGATGCGCGGGAGCGTGTGGGATCTGGACTGGTTCGAAGATCCGATCTGGCGGCAGGACCGGATAAACGCGATCAATTTGCATTTTATCACTGCGTTTCTGGACTGGCACATGCACGGGCGGACCGAGCTTTCGGCCTATCTGGACGTACCGGTGATCAAATCGAGCGAGGGTATCTGGAACGCGCCGCCAGGAACCCCGTGGGGTGCCTATAGTCTGGGCGGGACCGGCGTTACGCTGTGGAAGGGCTTCCAGCGCCGCCATGCGCAGGGCATGGAATTGCGGCATGCGGCGGCTGAATAGGCGTTAGACTTTCCGTTTTATATCGAGCCGCTTAACTCCTCCCCGGCGGGGAAGAGCGGGGTGGGGAGCGGTGCGAAGCGCCGCGTGGGCGCATGTGCGCTTTTGACTCCCGCGCAGGCGCCGTTACACTGTATTGCAGGGGGAGGCATAGATCGCCGCGTGGGCCTTGATCTGTTCCTCAAATTGCGAAAGGTGGCAGTCAAAGTGGCATCCGCGGCACCGATTAAAGTTGCCATTTTCGGTGGCGGGCCGGCGGGCGTCGCTGCGGCCTATTGGCTTAGTCGGCCCGAACAGCACGGCCGTTTCACCGTCAAGCTTTACACCCAAGGCTGGCGATTGGGCGGCAAGTGCGCCAGTGGCCGAAACCAGCCGCTGGGCAACCGGATCGAGGAACACGGTCTCCACTTGCTGATGGGCAGTTATCAGAACGGCTTTGCCACAATGCGCGCGGCCTATGCCGATTGGCGCCAGATCAAGTCCGATCCGCTCAACGCATTCCAGAGCTGGACCGACGCTTTTCTGCCGCAGCGCTTCGTAACCCTGATGGCCCAGGATGGTCCCGGCAATCCGCCTGCCTGGTCGCCGTGGAACTTTCCATTTCCGATCCTCCCCGGACAGCCCGGCGACAGTCCCCAAGAACTGATCGATGCGCTGATCGTCACGATGTGCGACTGGCTGGCTGCCTGCACGCCAGCAACTGCCCCGTTTGCCGCAGCGCTGCTTCCGGCACTTCAACTGCTGCACAAGCTGCTCGCTCCGTCTCCTGCCGGCAATAATGTGCAAACCGAAGCGGCGCTCGACAACGCTGCTCAAGCGATTCAGAATTCGCTCCGGCTGGCACAGCAAGCGCTGAAATCCACACTGTCCGGTCCGGGCGGTACACCTGCCGCAGCGCTGGGGCTGATGGATCTGCCGCAAGACATTCATCGCCTCGCCATCCTGGCCGATCTGGGGGTCGCGATCGGACTGGGCTATTTGTTCGATGTGCGCGGCAAGGGTCCCGGGGCGTTTGATGCACTCGACACGCAGGATTTTCGGGCCTGGCTGGCGGGCCACGGTGCATCGGCGAAGACTACCGCGTCGGCGCCGGTGCAAGCCTTTTACGACCTGACCTTTGCGGCGATCGGGGGCAATACACAGCAGCCGGGCTCAATCGCCGCAGGCTGCGCGCTGCGGGCGCAACTGGAAATGGTGCTGGGATACCGCAACGCGCCGCTGTGGAAAATGGCGGCGGGGATGGGAGACACCGTGTTCACGCCGTTCTACGATGTGTTGACAGCGCGCGGGGTGGGGATCGAATTCTTCAGCCGCGTGACCGGTCTGCAAGCGACCCAAGGCGGCCGCCTCGATGCGGTGGAAATCACCACCCAGGCGGCAACCGTCGGCGGCGCACCTTACGCTCCGCTGGTCCGGCTGCCCTATGGCCAAGGCAAGTTTCTCGACTGTTGGCCCAATCAGCCGATCTGGTCGCAACTGGTAAATGGCTCACAACTTGAGGCCGAAGGGGTCGATTTTGAGAAGAGCTGGTGGACCACCTCTACCGGAGCACCCCGGCAACTGAACGCCGGCACCGATTTCGACATTGCGATCCTGGCCATGCCGCCGGATGCAATCGCTGCGGCTGGCCCGAGTCTTGCGCAGACGGATCCGGCGTGGGCCAATGCCCTCAATGCCAGCGCGTCAGTCGCCACGCAATCGTTGCAGCTGTGGCTGAAGCCCGATCTTGCGGGGCTCGGCTGGGACGATGGTTCGACCGTGCTCACTTCGTTTACTGAACCTTACGACAGCTGGGGCGACATGTCGCAAGTGATCCCGGCGGAGGACTGGGGATCCGCTGAGAAGCCACAATCAATCGGCTATTTCTGCGGCTGCCTGGTCCAACTCGGCGGTCCGGTCGATCCGCCAGCCATGGCAGCCGCGGCGGAGGCCGCGGCGACCAGTTGGATGACGGGCAACCTTGCCACTCTGTGGCCGAATATTGGCTCGAACCCGGTCAACAATGCCGATATCCTGGGCCGCTACGATCTTGCCAATTTCGACTTGTCAGACCGCTACGTCCAAACTCCCGCTGGCACCAATGTTTCTGCGCGGTTCAGTCCCGCTACACCAGCCGGCTTCAGCAATCTCTATACCATTGGCGACTGGACCAAGACACGGTTCAGCGGCGGCTGCTTCGAAAGCGCGATTGAATCGGCGATGCTGGCGAGCCGCGCAATCAGCGGATTTCCGCTAGTGATCAAAACGGGGTGAGGGGAATCCTATGGCAAAGCGACGGATCGCGATTCTGGGTGGCGGCATGGCAGGGCTCAGCGCCGCCTATCAGCTGACAAAAACCCCAGAACTTCAGGCAGAGAACGAAGTTACCCTGTATCAGCTGGGCTGGCGGCTGGGCGGCAAGGCGGCCAGTGGACGCGATGCAACCGGACGCAATCTTGAGCACGGCCTGCATGTCTGGTTCGGCTGCTACGAAAATACCTTCCAGACTATTCAAGAAGTCTACGCCGCCCGGCAGCCATCGACCGGCTGGGCACTTGCCACTTGGCAGGACGCGGTCAAGCCGCAGCGCTACACCCCGATCGGTATCGAAGATGCGCAGGGCAACTGGAGCTATTGGCCGGTCACCTGGGCGGACAATGACGGCGTGCCCGGCAACGGACAGTTGATGCCGACCTTTCGGCAAATCCTCGAGACTGTCGCCGATTGGATCATTCTATATCTGGAGGGCAAGGAACAGCCTTCTGCTGCCGCAGCGATTGCCGCCGCCGGGCCGCCGCCTGCGCACACTCCGATTGAGCCGCATCCGCTGGGCGCGCTGCGCGGGCTGAAAGCCCGGCTCTTTGCGGCTGCAGATCGCATTGGCGCGACGCTGGTGGACGAGCGCGATCACCTTGTCGAGCTCGCCCAATGGGCCGATGATGCCTATGCTGGCACAATCGGTCTGGCCGCCAGGCCCGCTAGCGAGCAGAGCATCGGTCGGGACATCCTCAACATCTTCAAGACCATCGTAAAGGGCATGTTCGACGATCTGCTGGTGCCCGATGCCCCGCTGGTGTCGATCGACAATATCGAGTTTCGGGCCTGGTTGCTCAAGCATGGCGCCGATCCGCAGATCGTTGCCAAATCGAGCATCGTGCGGGTCGTTTATGACACGCTGTTCCAATATGCCGAGGGCGACGACGCACGGCCCGATCTGGCTGCAGGAACCGGCCTTGGCACGGTGCTGCGGCTGGTTGGGACCTACCAGGGATCAATGATGTGGGAAGTCCAGGCGGGCATGGGCGAAGTGATCGTCGGCCCGCTTTACCAGCACCTTGTGCGAGCGGGGGTGCAATTCAACTTTTTCCACAAGGTGACGCAGATAGCCCCCGATGCGACTGGTAAAGCCGTCGCCAGCGTCTCATTCGACATTCAGGCGGCAGCCGTCCCCGGCGGCTACGATCCGGTGACAGTTACAAATGGCTTGGTTTTGTGGCCGACCCAGCCGTTCTGGGATCAGCTTGAAAACGGCGCCGCCATGCAGGCAGCCGGAGTCAATTTCGAGAGCCACTGGAACAGCTGGCCTGCGGCTGGGCAGACGACGATCAACGCCGGGAGCGACTTCGATGTGGTTGTACTCGCAGTCGCGGTCGGCGCGTTCAAGCCCCTCAATATTGAGGATGGCAGCTTCTGCGCTCCGCTGATCGCCGCAAACCAGGATTTCGCCAACTGGGTCAACAGTATGACGCTGGTCCCGTCGATCGGCGTGCAACTATGGTGCAATGTCCCGACCGCAAGACTGGGATGGGACAAACCCAAACCAGCGGCCGTCTCCGGACCCGAATATCTCGATATCTGGGCAGACATGACCCAGGTCATCGCATACGAGACGCAGACCCCCAAGCCACTCTCGCTCCACTATCTGACCGGCACTTACGCGACCGAGCTCTACAAGCAGCCGGCTTCGTCAACCAGCACCCCCGCGCAGGCTGCCGCGGAGATCCGCACCTTGACGGCTGACTGGCTCAATCAATCCTCAATGCCAATGTGGCCCGCAGCCCGTGCCAACGGGCAGTTCGACTGGTCGCTGCTCGCCGCAGCCGATTCGGATCAGGGCGAGGCGCGCCTCGATGCGCAATATCTGCGCGCCAATATCGATCCGACGGAATGCTGCGCCCTGTCGGCAACCAATACGACGAAATACCGGCCGCACGCCGATAGCTTGTGGTTTACCAATTTGGTCGTTGCGGGCGAAGGCACGGTCATGGGTTTCACGACATCTTTCGAGGGTGCCGTTGCATCGGGCGCTGCAGCCTCGCGCGCGATTTGCGGCCACCCGGAAAAGATCGTCGGTTACGATTTTCTTGACCGCAAACCATCACAAGGACCAGGCTGATGTCGACAATTCCCTATATCTCCTGGCTCGGCCACGGCGCGGCGAACCTTGCGCCGCCGGGCGTTTTCACCGATGCGAAAGCGGCGATTTTTGTTATCGAAGCTGACACTGCCGCAATCCAGAAGCTGGTCGACACTTTGCTCAATCCGGCTGGCGGTGGGATCGTGCGTTACGAGGCCATCGGGCCTGTCGCGATGTTGAGCTTCATGGACATTGCCCGGTGTACATCGGGAACCGACATCGCGGGCTGGTTGCCCGGGCGCGAAGCGGCGGTCTGGATTCCGCTGGTTGAATTGCATCCCGGAAACCCACTCGCTGATCGGTTGGTAATGTGGTCACCTTACATCTTCATCAACTACACGATTGGCATGGTCATCGGACGCGAGGATTGGGGATGGCCCAAGGTGCTCGCCGATATCGCCGTTGCGAGCGATGGACAGTCAGCGCCGGCCTACAGCGTGAAGACCACCTATTTCCCGACGCTGTCTGCTGCAACGCAGGGCGTCACTGGTCAACTATACAGCGTCACTGGCGGCTCGGCGTCGCATTCGCCGCAATCGAGCTGGCGCAATGGAATTGAGGCGGTCGAGGCGTTGACGGGGGCTCTGCTGGGCGGCGTTGCCGATGTCCTCATCAAGGCGCTCAACCTGTCGCCGCAGGCACCCAGCGTCGCACTCAAGCAGTTCCGTGAGCCGGGCGCACCGCAGACCGCCTGTTATCAGGCCATCACGGATTCGCCGATCGCGGTGACGGCCTTTCACGGCGGGGGTCTGCTTGATGGTCAGTGGGAACTTGAAGTCACCACCTGCGAAAGTCACCCGGTCGTGCGTGACTTGCTGGGGCGGACGCCTGATCCCGGCTCGACCAAGCTGCCGGTCAAATTCGCGGCGTGGGTGGCGATCGACTTCGAAGCTTTGGCGGGGCGCACCATCGTTGCCGCCGCTCACACTTCCTGAACTGCGCTCTCGGCCATCTTGATACCTTCAAGAAACAACGCGCGATGTTCCGGCTTCTGGTAAAACATTCCGGCCAGAGCTTCGATCGGCATCGGCGTGATTGTTCGGAGCAGGCGCAAAGATTCTGCTGCTTGCTTGATATTACCCAATTGACCATAGGCGGCGGCGCTCAAGCCAAAGCTCATCGGTTGCTGGGTCAGTTCGGCATATTCATGCGCCAGTTCGGCTGACTCGGCATACCGGCGCTGCGCAAAATAGGTTGCCCCCATTCCGCCGATCTGAAGATTGCGATTCGGCGAAATCGGATCCAGCCGCATCGACTGGTTGAAACTTTCCTCGGCGACTTGCGGATTGCCCAGCGCGACATTGGCCATCCCGTGCGCCAAGAGCGCCCATGACGATCCAGGATTGAGTGAGATTGCGCGCGCAGCAAGTTGGGCGGCGCGCGCAAAATCGGCGTTGGCCCAGTGAACCATCGCGGCAGTGGCAACCACCTCGGCATCGTTTCCCCCGCGCTTGAGTGCGGATTCAATCTGTTGGTGCAGCTGCCGGCCATGCAAGGCAGGATCGTCGGTCCACTGGTATTGCAGGATGATAACGTGACAGCTCGCCGCCATCGCTGCCGCCCACGGATTGTCCGATTCGAGCGCCAGCGCGCGCTCCACCAAGTCGAGTGCGGCATATAAATCCTCACGGCGGTAGGTTCGCATCCGGGCAACGGCCTGGAGGCGCAGGTCATAGGCGCCGAGATCTTCGGTCCTCCGCGCGAGCGATCGTTTCGTTTCCGCCCCCTGGACCGAGTATTCGATAACGCCGGCCACGCCGAGTGCCACTTTGTCCTGCAGCTCGAATATGTCGTCGAGATTGCCTTCGAAACGATCCGCCCAAATCTGGGTCGATGTTGTCGCGTCGATCAGCTTGACCGCGATCCGCACCCGGTTGCCAGCCTTGCGCACGCTGCCCTCAAGCACATAGCGCACCCCCAGCTGGCGGGCGGCTTCGATCGGCGCCATGTTCTGCCCCTTGAAGCTGAGCATGGTGCCGCTGGCAATCACGAAGATCGACTGAATTCGCGTGAGCGAGGTGACGATCTCTTCCATCAGCCCATCGACGAAATAGGCCTGTTCGGGATCGCCGCTGAGATTGGCAAAAGGCAGCACTGCGATTGACGGCTTATCGGGCAAAGCCAATACTGGTGTCGCTGCCGCAGGCTTGGGCCGCTGGGTTACTTCGTGCCCGACGAGGCTTCGCACCTCATCGACAAACTGCAACCACGCCCGGTCATCGGGCTCTCCGCGCCAGTGGATCAAATCGGCGGTCTGAATCAGTTCGAACATCACCGGCCGATCGCACGGTTCGGTCATGACCGGTAGCAATGTGCCATTCCGATCGGCGATTGTCGCTTCTGAGCGCACCCAGCGCGACGCGATCGACCGCGGCGACCACAGCACCACTACCGCCTTCGCCGCGCGCAATGCCGCCTCGGTCACGTGGTCATAGGCTTGGCCGGATTTAAGCGTCTGGTCCCACCACACATTCAGGCCTTCGCGCTCCATCGCATCGGCATAGAGCTGCGCTAGTTGCTGGTCCTGCCGATTGTAAGAGAGGAACACGTCCGCCATGCTTGAGCCCGTGCGTAATGTGCAGAAGTGGCAAATTATGCTGTGCGCTGCGCATTGTCCAATAGAATGTCCGGTAGCCGGTTCGGGAGGATCCAACCTATCTATTTACTGGTCAGGCGAAGCGATCGCGCCAAGGGCTGCTGAGATTAAGGCTTTCGGCATCAGGATCCTCCCCGGGAGAGGGAGGATTTTATGATACTCAACAGATTCTTGACGCCGGCAGCCGGGATGATAGCCGTGCCCGTTAATGCCGCCTTGCGATGGTCCGCTGCTGCGGATCGCAGCAGGATGAAGGCATTGGCCAATGCGCCCAGTGTCAACAGGATGAGAATCGCTATCAGCATTACGTCAGCTCCCGATGATCAGTGCCCGATCTGGCGGTATTTACCGCCCCACTTTGGCGGCGAGGGCGAAGACGGCGGCGATCAGGCTGCATATTGCCATCGCGGTGAACATGGCGGGGAACCCGCCCAGGCTGTCGAGCCAGCCCAGCGATGCGGAGGCCAGCGTTCGCCCCAGATTCAGGATCGCCATGAATACTGCGAACTGCGTGGCGGCAATCGCCGGGGTACACAGCCGCATCGCCAATGCGCCGCCTGTGACTGCTCTAAGCGTGGCAAGCATCGTGAAACCGAAAATTGTGATAATGAAGAAAATCGGATTGGACCATTGGGCCTGCATACCGAGCATCGCCAGCGCGAACGCAGCAGCCATCAACGCGCCCAGGATGAACACGCGTCGCGCGCCCCAGCGCCCGGCAATGACGCCGAACAAGAGTCCACCGGCCAGCCCGGCCAGCAGATTGGCCTGGCCGCTCCAGCTGCTGTAAATGTCCTTTTCCCAGCCGAGCACATTGGCTGCGAACAGCGGAGCCAGCCCAAGAAATATCCCCGAGGCCGCAGTGACCGCGATCAGGGCAGGAACGAGTATCAGGGTTTGCCTCGTAAACATCGCCGCGAACAGACTGCGGATAATCGGAGCAAAAGCGCCTAAATGGAGATCGAGGTTACGCTGGGACGCCGCGCCGCTGGTCCAGGGCAACAGGCGTTCGCCCGGGCGTTCGCGCACGATGAGCACCAGTATGAGGATGACCGCGATGATCGCCGCCAGCGCCAGTACTGCAGCCGGAAGGCCTTCATAGGCGAGGAGATAGCCGCTGGCGGCAGCGCCCGTTGCAGTGCCGATCGCCTGACCGCCGAACATATAACCGTTGACCCGCTCGATCTCGTCCGCCGGGAGGATATCGACCGCCAGCCCGTCAACCGCAACATCCTGCACAGCCGATGACAGACCCAGAGCGAAGGCAAAGGCCGCAATCAAGCTGATCTGGTGCACGCCGGGATTAACCAAAGCCATCGCCACCAGCGCAGCGACCAGACCGAACTGGCCAATGATGATCCAGGGCCGCCTCCGTCCCATGGCGAGGAAGGCATAGCGATCCATCAAAAGGCCATAGGGCAGCTTGAGCGTCCAGGGCAGGATGACCATCGCCAGCACGCTGCCAATGTCCGCCGCCGATGCGCCTTGTTGTGCGAGCCAGGCGAGTAACGAGAAATCGATCAGGCCAAATGGCAAACCTTGCGCAAAATAGAGCAGGAACAACACGGCAAACCGCAACGACGGGTGTTCGCTCAGCGCCAGCGGGCGCGGCGCACGAAGCGTGAATGTGGCCTCAGTCATAGAAATATCGCTCCTCGGTAATCTGGCTGTTGCGCACGGTGTAGAGCGCGATTTCGGTGAAGGGCTGCGCGGTGCCGCTGGTTCGGTCGACGATCGCCATGTCGAGGAACAGTGCGAACTGATCGCCGGTAATGAACGGGCCGTCGATGCTCAGATCTTCGATCCGGCTGACGGCGAACCAGGCGTGGGATTTGGCGCGCGCGGCATCGATGCCGCTGACAAACGCCTGAATGCCGCCGGGCAGATCGGCCGGCTCGAAACTTGAGATGTCGTCGGCCCAGAACTGCTCGCCTGCTGCTTCGAACTGCCCCAGCCGCAGCATGGCGGTGAAATCGCGTGCAACATCGTCGATAGTAGCCACGGCTGCCTCCCGGAATGCGGGGATCGGGATGAGGCAGGCGACAGCCACGTGACTGCCGCCTGCCATGATCCTGAAACGGGTCGCTTATTTCAGAATCAATTCCTGGTATTCGGTCGAGCCCATCAGCTCGCGCATCTTGGTGCGTTCGCCGCCGGCAGCGGCGGCCTTGCGATTATCCTGCGCCAGCGCGGCATTGACCTTTTTCTGCATGGCTTCCTGTTGCGCAGTCGTCTGATAATCCTTGTATTCGATGATCAGGATCAGGTTGGGCTCGCCTGCGCGCGCGTTGTTGGTCGAAAGCACATGGTATTCGACGACTACGCCTTCGGCTTTGCCCAGCTCGTTGATTTTCTTCCAGGTGGTGGCGAGATAATCCATGTAGTTTTCGAACTGGCCGGGCAGCACATCGATCCGGCTGGCCTCCCACACGGTTCCGGGCCTGTAGCTCGATTCCTGCGCCATGGCAGGAGTGGCCGTGGCTGTGGCGATCATCAAGGCTGCGCCAACGAACAGTGATTTCATCATTTTCATCGTCTCTCTCCACTCAACTGCCCCCTCACCATGAGTGGGTACTCCAAAGAATTGGGTCGCGCCGTCAGGCCGCGACTGCCTCGGCCCCCATCGACTTGCCGCGCACCTGCCCGCGCAGCAGCCGGATGAGCGCCGCCATCACCAGCGTGATGAGCGAAAACCCGATCAGCGCGGGCTGAAAGCTGCCCGTCGCATCCTTCGCTGCGCCCCAGCCATAAGGGGCGACGAAGGCGCCGATCTGCGAGATGGTGTTGATCGCTGCTGCGCCGATAGCGAGCTCGCGCACGTGTAAAACCTCTGCCCAGCCCGACGAGGTCAGCATCGGCAGAGTGAAGCAGATGGTCGCAAAGCCGAGATAGGCGGCGATGGTCAGCATGGGTGAGGGTGACAGGCCCATGACCAGCACCGCGCCCGCCAGCACGAGGCCACACCAGAAGGCATTGCCCCAGCGGTCGCCGTGCCGGTCGACATAATTGCCCAGGACGAGGATCGCTGCCGCCCCCATGATACCGCCCAGCGCGACCAGATAGCCGATCGACTTGGCATCGAGAGTCGTCGCAGCTTGCAGGATCAGCGGCGCGTTGAGCACGACCGTAGTGATCACACCGATCAGCAGAAATCCGATCGTGCCAAGCAGCAGGACACGCGGATTGCGGAAGGCGGCGAGTACACTGTGTCCGGCAGGCGCGCCGAGCCGCGCCTGTTCGCGGGCCAGCCCGTCGTGAATCCAGTCCTTTTCAGGCTGGCTGAGCCAAGTCACCGATGTGGGGGAGTCTGGCAGAAAGCGCAGCACCACCAGCCCGAACAAGACTGTCGGCAGGCCCTGAACAAGGAACAGCCACTGCCAGCCATGCAGTCCGCGGGTGCCATCCATTCCCAGCAGCCAGCCCGACATGGCCCCCATGGCAACCGAAGCGAGCAGCGAGGCCACGAAGAAACGGCTGACCGCACGGCCCCGGTGGCAGGGCGGAAACCAGCCAGCGAAATAGAAAATCACGCCCGGGTAAAACCCTGCCTCGGCCACGCCCAGCAGAAACCGCAGCACATAAAATTGCAGCGGCGTCTCAACGAACATCATACCTGCCGACAGCAGCCCCCAGGTAATCATGATCCGCGCGATCCATTTGCGCGCACCAAACCGCACCAGCATCAGGTTCGACGGGATTTCAAACAGCGCATAGCCAAGAAAGAACAGCCCGCCGCCAAGGCCGTAAACGGTAGCGCTGAACGCCAGATCTTCGTTCATGGCCGCCGCCGCAAAGCTGACGTTGACCCGGTCCATATACGCGAAAAGATAGGAGATCCCGATCAACGGCAGGATGCGCCAGAACGCCTTGTTCATGGCCGCTACACCAATCGCTTCGTCTGGTTTCAGCCCTGCGCCCAATGCCCAACTCCCATCGCGCAGACATAGCTTTCCGACTGGCGGAACCGGGGTTTCCCGGCTCGCTCAAACGGCTGAAAATGTCTGCGATCCCCTGTGCTGGACAATGCGGCTGCGATGCGTCAACCGTCAACCGTGCCACCGTCAATAAAGCGTCAATCCGGCGTCAATACTCGTCCGGCGAGCAGAAGTTCACCGCTTTCGGCCTGATTGCTGGGCGGCAGCAGGTCGGGCCAGCCATATTTTTCCCACGCCG
>JANLQQ010000177.1:0-25117 GCA_031367905.1 Novosphingobium sp. | reverse complement strand
TCTTGCTGATTGAGTCCCCGCGAAGGCGGGGACCTCGGGCCTCTCGAGGTGCCGCCCTGCCTAACGAGACCCCCGCCTTCGCGGGGGCACACAACAAACCGGAGAACCGCTTATGACCGCCCAGAAAGGCAGTGCCTTCCTTCTCAAGATTTCCAATGGCGCCACCCCCGCCGTTTACAATACTGTTGCTGGCCTGCGGACCACGCAGATGTCGATCACCGGCGATCCGGTGGTGATCAGCAGCAAAGACAGCGGCGGCTGGCGCGAAATGCTGTCGGGCGCGGGCAACCGTCAGGTTTCCGTCTCGGCGGCCGGAATCTTCCTTGGCAGCGCTGCCGAGGCCGCGATCCGCACCAATGTCATGGCGGGGACGCTCGACGATTATGAGCTGAGCTTCGAAGGCGGTGAAAAGCTGCGCGGGCGGTTCCTGGTCCAGAAGCTTGAATATGCCGGCGATTTCAACAGCGAGCGCAACTATACGCTGCAGCTGGAAAGCAGCGGCGAAGTGGTGTCGGCATGACGCCCGACCCATTGCCCAACCCATTCCGGGGCGAGGCTTCGCTGGAAATTGCTGGCGAGACCCGCCTGCTCCGCCCCAGCTTTGCCGCGCTGGTCGCCGCCGAGGAAGAACTCGGCCCGCTGTTCGCGCTGGTCGAGCGCGCGGGGACAGGACAGTTACGGCTGGCCGAAATGGCCGCGCTGATCTGACCCGCGAACAGGTTGGCGATGCGGTAGCCCGGTTGGGCCTTGCCGCAGCGGCCAAGCCCTTGCGGGTCCTGCTCGGCCAGATCCTTCAGGGCGAGGCTGGACCTGCTGCATGAGCGACCCCTGCTCAATGAGCGCGGCTCGCTTCGGTCCCGGTGCACTTCGGCTGGCCGGGCTGGCAGCCCGCGCTTTGGGCTGGCGTCCGGACGAATTCTGGCGCGCCACCCCGGCCGAACTCGCCGCGATCCTCATCCCCGATGGTGGGGAGAGTATCCCGCTTTCCCGCACCGATCTAACCCGCCTGATGGAGCGCGACCATGACTGACCCGGTAGACAGCCTGCTGATCGATGTACGGGCCAATACGCAAGGCTTTGCCAGCGATGTCGCCGCGATGCGCGGCACTTTCGATGGCACGCTGGTCGATGGCTTTGCCCGCGCTGGCACGGTGCTGGAGCGCGGCCTGCTAAGC
Source organism: Novosphingobium sp. (assembly GCA_031367905.1). Classification (GTDB taxonomy): domain Bacteria; phylum Pseudomonadota; class Alphaproteobacteria; order Sphingomonadales; family Sphingomonadaceae; genus Novosphingobium. The sequence goes on along the minus strand of JANLQQ010000177.1, from coordinate 23,942 downwards.
GCGATCCGCAAAGGCAGCCTGGGCTTTGAAGACCTCAAGCAAATTGCCTTCAACGTGCTCGATCAAATCGCGGCGCAGGCGCTGCAAGGGCTGTTTGGTTCAGGCGGCGGCGGCTCGGGCGGCTCGGGTGGGATCCTCAATTTCGCAGGCCTGCTTGGTTCGGTCCTTGGGCTTCCCGGCCGCGCCACCGGCGGGCCAGTCTCGCCCGGGCGCGGTTATCTGGTCGGCGAACGCGGGCCAGAGCTGTTTATACCAACCAGCGCTGGCCGGATCGAGGCCAACGCAGGCGGTGGTGCACGGCGCGATGTGAAAGTTTCGATCACCATTGCTGCGCCAAGCGGCACCAGCGCCCCGCAGGCATTGCAACGCTCATCCCGCCAGATCGCCAGCGCCGTGCGCCGTGCGCTCAGCGAATTTTGAACCAGCAATAAAGGGATATCTCATGGCTTTCTGGCTCGCTTCCCGGCGTGAAGGGCAGGACAGCGACTGGATCCAGCGCTTTGATCCGCGCTTCTGGACCGTCAACTTCCCGCGCCCGATGATGGCCTCGGTTGTCACCACGGCCGCTGATGCGCTGCGCGTCGATGCAACCTTCCTGCGTCAGGGTGATCTTGCCGGATTGATCTGGGACAGTGTGGACCGGTTCGATCACCCGTTGCTGGCCTATGATACAGACTGCGATTATTCGCGGACCTCGCTGCGGTTTCGCTGGCGGTCGGGCGGGATTCTGGCGCTCAATGCAATCAACGGCCCAACCCTGACGATCGAGGGCCGCGATGCCGCTGGGACCGCACGCAGCTGGTATGTCCGGCTGTGGAACTATGCCACGGGCACAGCCACGGACGCGCAGATCACCTTGCCCTTTTCGGCACTGGCAGGCGGGTTCCTGCTCCCCGCCCAGGCCGATCCGGTCTATCCTGCGGCAATCGAGCGGATGTTCATCTCGCTGGTTGCCCCGGGCTATGTGGCAAACAGCACCGTGCCGCTCGCCACCACCGTCGAAGGCTGGGCCGAGCTTAGCGGCATCGTCTGCGACGGGCGCGGCGCGCTGCTGCCGATCGGCGATGTGATCATGCCGCCGCACGGGCTGGCCATGGCGACCGCCTATGACGATGGCTGCAACCAGACCCCGGCGCGGTTGATCCGCAATGCCCGCCAGCTCGGCTACCGCGGCAGCATCCTGCATTATGTCGGGATGAGTCACTTCATGCGGCTCGCAGCCAATGGTGCAGAGTTTCTTACCCCCGCCAGCGGCGAACCGCTGTGTACCCCGGCGCGGGCCTGGCACAGTGATTTCTTCACCCGCTGCAAGGCCGCCGGTTTCGCCCCGATTGTCTCGCTGTCTTATGAATTACTGGCCCAGCACTGCCCGGCAGACTGGCAGCAGCGCGCTGCAAACGGCGATCCGGCCCGAACCGGCTGGGATCCGCCGTCGGCCCTGCTTTCACCGGCCAACACTGCGGCGATGGGCTGGCTGCACGCTGGCGCAACCTCATTTGTCGGACTGATGAAGCAAGCTGGCGTCATCGTTAGATTCCAGATCGGCGAGCCGTGGTGGTGGGTCATGGCTGACGGCCGGATCTGCCTTTATGACAACGCGGCCAAGACCGCGCTTGGCGGCAACCCTCCGATCATCGCCGATTTGCGCCAGCCGCTCGATCTGGCGCGAACAACCTTGCTCGACCAAGCCGGGGCGCTGCTCGCCGCATCGACCGCCGCCCTGCGCGATGCAGTGCGCACCGCTGCGTCGCCCGCCGCGTCCGAGGTGCTGCTGCTCGCGTTCCTGCCGGGCGTACTCGATCCCGCCATGCCCGAAGTACGGCGCGCGAACCTGCCGACCGGCTGGGCCTCGCCCGCTTTCGACCGGCTCCAGCTGGAAGATTATGACTGGCTGACCAGCGGCGCCGATGCCTACCGCCGCGCTGCCTATGCTGCGGTCGATGCCCGGCTCGGCTATCCCGCCGCGGCGCAGGACTATCTGGCCGGTTTCGTGCTCCTGCCCGCCCAGACCGATCAATGGCGCAGGATCGATGCCGGGCTTGATGAAGCCGCCGCCCGCCTTGCCCATGAACGCTTTGTATGGGCGCTACCCCAGGTCTGCCGCGACGGTTATTTGCGTCTGCCCCAACCCGAGGATGAGGACACCATGCTGCCTTTCGATGATGTGCCCTATCCGCTCGCGCTGGGCCGCGATGCTACCATAACCCCGGAATTCTCGACCAGTGTCGCAGTCACAGCCTCGGGCTATGAACGCCGCAACAGCCTGTGGTCCGACGCGCGGCTGCGCTTCGATGTCGGCCCTGGCATCCGCTCCGAGGCGGAGCTGGGCATTCTGCTCGCCTTCTTCCGGGCCCGGCGCGGCGCGGCGCGCGGTTTCCGGCTGCGCGATCCATCGGACTACAGCTCCAACGCGATGATTGCCGCCCCGGCCATGACCGATCAGCTGATTGGCACCGGCAATGGCACCAACGCCAGCTTTCCGCTGTCCAAGCTTTATGGCGAGGGTGATGCGGTCCAGCTGCGCCGGATCACGCGGCCCCGTGCGGGCAGCATTCTGGTCAGCGTCGATGGCATTTCGGTCAGCGGCTGGACGCTCGGTGCCGAAGGCATGATCGCTCTCGCCGCGCCTCCAGCAACCGGCAAAGCGGTGCGCGCCGGGTTCCTGTTCGATGTCCCGGTGCGGTTCGCCGAAGACCGGCTCGAAATCTCTGGAGCGGCGTTTGCGGCAGGCGAGGCCCCCAGCGTACCGATCATCGAGATCCGGGAAGCATCATGAGCAGGGTCTGGTTCGCGCAGCCGCTGGAAAGTGTCGCCACCTTCTGGCGGGTGCTGCGCCGCGATGGGGTGGCGCTGGGCTTCACCACCCATGACCGTAACCTGTGGATCGACAATATCCTCCACCGCGCCACGCCCGGGATGATCCCCTCCGCGATCCGCCGCTCGGCCGATTTCGAGCCGGACAGCGCCGAGGTGCAAGGCGCACTGAGCCATGATTCGATTTCCGCAGCGGATCTCGCCATTGGCCGGTTCGATAGCGCCCGCGTGCTGATCGGGCTGGTCGATTGGGAAACCCTGGAAAGCCAGTTGCTCTATCGCGGTGCCATCGGCGCTGTCGCCGAGGAGGCAGGTGGTTTCACCGCCATGCTGCAATCGCGCAAAGCCGAATTGCAACTTGATCCAGTGCCGCGCACCAGCCCCAGCTGCCGTGCGGCCTTTTGCGGTCCGGGCTGCACGCTATCTGCTGCCCGGTTCAGCCATGACGCGATATTGACTGGCTTCGATCCGGTAGAAAACGCTGTTTCGCTAAATTGCGCGGCGCTTCCTGCCTCGCTCATTGGCGGGGCTTTGCGCTGGCTCGATGGTCCGCAAGCCGGAACGACAACCAATCTCATCGCGCTCAGCAATGCTGCGCTGGTCGTCGATATCCCGCTCGATACGCCGCCGCCAATCGGTTCGCGAGCTTTGGTCCGCGAAGGCTGCGACCGGACGTTGCAAACCTGCGCCACCCGCTTTGGCAATGCGCTCAACTTTCAGGGTGAGCCGTTTCTCCCGGGTAACGATCTGGTCACCCGCTATCCCTCGCCCGTGCAATGAGCGGTGCAGCACTGGCCCGGGCCGCAAAGGCGCTGGTTGGAACAAAGTTTCGTCTCCATGGCAGAGATCCCGCAACCGGGCTCGATTGCATCGGCTTGCTTGCGGCGGCACTGGTTGCGATTGGCAAGCCCGCCCCGCTGCCGACCGGCTACACGCTCAAGCTGCGCAGGCTTGAGAACTGGCTCCCCGATCCGGCCGCTTGCGGCTTTGCCATCACTGAGGGCCCGATCATTCCCGGCGATGTAGTGCTGCTCGAATTAGGGCCGTGCCAGCAGCACCTTGCGATCGCGCTCGAAGCTGGCCGGTTCATCCATGCCCACGCCGGACTGCGCCGGGTTGTCGAAGGCTCAGGCCCGCTGCCGGGCGTTGTCCGGCTCCACTGGCGCATGCTCCCTACAGATTGAGGATATCTCGCATGGCAACTCTGCTGTTCTCCGCCCTTGGCACTTTGATTGGCGGCCCGATTGGCGGAGCAATCGGCGCGCTTGTCGGTCGCCAGGTCGATGGGCAGATCTTTGGGTCCGGTGCCCGCGAAGGGCCGCGCCTCAAAGAGCTGGCCATCACCACGTCCAGCTATGGCACGCCCATGCCCCGCCAGTTTGGGCGGATGCGGGTGGCCGGCACCATCATCTGGGCCACCGATCTGGTCGAGCATCGTGATAAGCACGGCAACGGCAAGGGCAAGCCGGCCACCATCAACTACACCTACACTGCGTCGCTGGCGGTGGCCCTTTCAAGCAGACGGATCATCAGCGTCGAGCGGGTCTGGGCCGATGGCAAGCTGCTGCGCGGCAGCGGCGGTGACATGAAGGTTGCTGGTACATTCCGGTGCCATACGGGCGAGAGCAACCAGTCTGCGGACCCATTGCTCGCGGCGGCCGAAGGGGCGGCCCAATGCCCCGCATACCGAGGCACTGCCTACGCCGTCTTTGAGGATCTGGAGCTTGGCGAGTTTGGCAACCGGATTCCGGCGCTAACTTTTGAAGTTATCGCGGACCAAGGGACATTGCCATTGGCGGCACTGCTTGAAGGGGTAATCGAGGACAGCGATGCAACCCTGCAACTGTCAGGAATTGCCGGTCTTTCCTGTGACGGCGCACTTTCCGATACGTTGGCTATGCTTGATCCGGTCTATCCGATGGACTGCAATGCCAGCGGTAATAGCCTGGCGATTGCCGCCGACCAGTTCCAGTCGGCACTGCTGACCCTGCCCGAAGCGGCGACGGCCAGTGAAGACGATGCTTTCGGCGGCAACGCGGGTTTCAGCCGCAGGCGTGCGCCTGAAAGTGACGCGCCGCTTGCCGTGCTGCGCTATTATGACATTGCGCGAGACTATCAGCCGGGGGCGCAGCGCGCGCCCGGACGGCCGCTGGCGGGGCAGCCGCGGACGATCGAGCTGCCCGCCGCGATGGAGGCATCCGAAGCGCGCCACCTGGTTGAACACGCAGCTCGGCGTGCTGGCTGGGCTCGCCAGACCCTCTCATGGCGGGTTACCCAACTCGATCCGGCGATTGCCCCCGGCTCGGTTGTCGCAGTGCCTGGCCATCCAGGGCGCTGGCGCATTCGCGACTGGGAATGGCGGGCCAGCGGCGTTGAGCTCACTCTCATGCGACTCGCCCCGATTGGCGCACAACTTGGCCAGCAAGTCGATCCGGGCCGGTCAAATCCGGCGCTCGACCTGCCGCTGGCGACAACGGCTCTGGCGGCCTTTGAGCTACCTTGGGATGGTTTGGGCAGCGGCAGTTCGCCAGCGATCTTTGCTGCGGCGTCCTCGCCGGCAAGCAACTGGGCCGGCGCGGCATTATACGTCGATCAAGGTGATGGCACCCTCCAGCCGCTTGGTCCCAGTGGACGGAACCGCAGCGTAATGGGCGCGGCCGTCGATGTTCTCGGCGCGAACCCCCCGTTTCTGTTCGACCGGACTAGGTCGGTGACGGTCGAGTTGCTGGGCAGCGACATGGTTTTGGCCGATGCGAGCCTGAGACAATTGGCTCAAGGTGCCAACCGCGCCATGCTGGGCGACGAAATAATCCAGTTTGCCCGGACGGTTCCGCTTGGTGCCAGGCGCTGGCGGCTCGAGGGGTTGTGGCGCGGGCGCGGCGGGACGGAAAGTGCCGTGGCCGGTCATCTCGCGGGAGAGAGCTTCGTGCTGCTCGATGGCAATGCAGTTGCGTTGGCAGCCGAGGCCGTGGGCGCAGTTCCCGGCAGCGTAATCGCTGCAATCGGACTTGCGGAAAGCTCGGCCGTAATCGCTCCGATCCGCTTGCGCGGAATTACCACCCGCCCGCTTGCGCCGGTCCACGGTCACCTCAAAATCATGGCCAGTGGGCAGGCGCAACTTGGCTGGACCCGCCGCGCCCGAGGGGCCTGGAACTGGCCGGATAGCGTCGACACTCCGCTGGGCGAGCAAAGCGAAAGTTACGAAGTAATCTTCGGCACCGCAGTTGCCCCGATCGCCCGTTGGGAGCTGAGCAGCGCCCAGCTGATCATCGCCGCAGCCGAATATGCGAGCCTCATGGTCACTGCTCCGGGGGCGCGCTTTGCGGTACGCCAGCGCGGCGACCGCGGCATTTCGGAACCCCTCGCCATTTCCGCTCCCTGATCCAGCCGCCCTTCCCCTAAACTACCCAAGGACCCCGCCATGAGTGATCCGATCAGCTTTGACAGCCGCAGCGCGCGCTTCGAACTGCCCTTCCTGTTTGCCGGCCAATCCCAGAAGGAAGGGTTCGTCAACGAATGCACTGCACGCACCGATGCCCTGCTGCATTGTGCCATCGAGGGCGAGGCGGCCGCGCCACCAACGACGCCAGTCGATGGCACCAGCTGGCTGGTCGGGTCGGCCGCGAGCGGGGACTGGGCTGGCCAAATTGGCAAAATTGCCGCACGGCAAAGTGGTAATTGGCTGTTCTTTGCGCCGCGGGATGGCATGCACCTGCTAAATCGGGCGACCGGACAGGAAGTTCGCTATCATGGCAGTTGGAAAATCGCGAACCGGCCCGCTTTACCGACTGGCGGTACGACAGTTGATGTGGAAGCGCGATCTGCGATCAGCGCCTTGATCGCCAGCCTGACCACCGCTGGAGTCATTCCGGCCAGTTGATTTCCGGTGATCGGATTCTATGATATTCGCGGCTATACAAGCGCTAATCAGCGTATTTTGAGGCCAGTTCATGGCTTTGGAGGCATAATTCGCGGCATTCTTGCAACAGTGTGGAACTTTGTCCGCTTGCGCCAGTTATCCGAAGAAGTTACACCATGAGCCACTCGGTGGTTCAATACTCTACCTAAAAGGGGAATACGAAAATGCGGAATCTGGTCATTGGGATGGCGCTGGCCTCCACGGCCCTGGCTTCACCGGCCCTCGCGCGCGATGATGCCTGGTACATCGAAGGTGACTTCGGTGCCATGATCGTCGAAGACATGAACTTTGATGTCAACGGGGTTGCAAACGCAGCAACGGCTGACCTCAAGACCGGCTATGATGTCGGCGGGATTGTCGGTTATGATTTCGGTGGTTTCCGGCTTGAAGCTGAAACCAGCTATCGCCGCGCTGGAATTGACAGTGTGACCAGGTCAGGCCCGGGTGCGCCAGGCGTAGGCGGTAACGCCAACGCGCTGAGCTTCATGATGAACGGCCTGCTCGATTTTGGTGCAGACGATAGCCTTCAGGGCTTTGTCGGCGGTGGTGTTGGCGTCAGCCGTGTTAAGGTGCTCGCCAATGACGTCGCTAGGGTGACCACCAATGGCATCACCGCTATTGGTAACCTTGACGATTCTGACACCGGTTTTGCCTGGCAAGCTCTGGCCGGCGTTCGTATGCCGATCAGCGACAGTGCCGACATCGGCTTGAAGTATCGCTTCTTCAACGCCAACAATGTTGATTTGATCAATACACTTGGCCAAAGCACTAGCACCCGCTTCCGTTCGCATTCGCTCATGCTGACGCTGGGTTACAACTTTGGTGGCGCTCCTGCGGAAGTGGCTCCGCCGCCGCCCCCGCCGCCGCCCCCTCCGCCTCCTCCGCCTCCTCCGCCGCCGCCTCCCATGGCAGTGTGCAACAAGGGTCCCTACATCGTGTTCTTCGATTGGGATAAGTCGGATATCACGCCTGAAGCGGGAACCATCCTTGACAGCGCCGTTACTGCCTATGGCAGCTGCGATCGCGTACCCGTCATGCTGGCCGGCTATGCTGACCGGTCGGGCAGCCCCGCTTACAACCAGGGTCTGTCTGAACGCCGTAACGCTTCGGTCACCGGCTACCTTACCTCGCATGGCGTTGCTGCCGATGCGATCACGGGTCAGGGCTTTGGTGAAAGCAACCCACGCGTGCCGACCGCGGACGGTGTCCGCGAACTGCAGAACCGCCGGGTTGAGATCACTTATGGCCCAGGTTCGGGCATGTAATCTGGCCTCACAGCCAAATGTTCAAGGGGCCGGAGCAATCCGGCCCCTTTTTCGTTTGGGTCTTGGCCCAAAATCGCCATTTGCTAGAGCAAGATGCGATAAAGCTGAATCGCATCACGCTCTAATTGTCAGGGAGAGTGCCAGTGACACTACGATCTTTGATCCGTCCGTCACCCTTGGTAGCAAGTGCGGCAGCAGTGCTGTTGATCAGCGGCTGTGCGACCATCCCCGATAATACAGGTTTCCAGGTCGCTTCAGCAAAGCTTGTTTCGGCCAGCGGCACGTCTATCGGTGCGGCCAAGATCGAAACGCATGGACGCGGCCTGCGGCTCGATGTGACCGTAATCGGCTTGGCTCCCGGAGTGCACGGACTACACCTGCATGCAACAGGGTCATGCAACGCACCCGGGTTCACAACAGCCGGACCTCACCTCAATCCAGACAAGCGCCAGCATGGAACCGAGAGTTCAGGCGGTAGCCATCTTGGCGATTTGCCGAACTTGATTGTTGGCGCTGACGGGTCGGGTACTTTATCTGTGATGCTCCCCGGCAGTGCTCTCGTTCTTGAAGCCGCCATTTTGCGCGATCCCGACGGTACTGCAATAGTCGTCCACGCCGGTCCCGACGACTATCGCACTGATCCGAGCGGCAACAGTGGCAACCGAATTGCGTGCGGGGTATTTTCCTTACCAGAGCGCTAAGCGGCCGCAGCTGCACGCTCAATCAAAGTGGCTTCGGCCGCTGGCACCTTACGATAGGCATGGAACAGCAAGCCCAATGCAATTGGGGCCACACCGACTAGCGAAAGAATCCCGGTACGCAGATCACCCACCAATTTGCCGCCGACAACTGTCCCGGCAAGATCGGAAATAAGTCCGACCAGATAAGGGCCAAACGATAATCCGACCAGCGTCGTCCCCAGGAAAAAGGCAGCTGTAGCGGTTCCGCGCATGCGTGGAAGCACCAGATCCTGGGTAGTAGCCGCCGCCGCGCCAAGCGCGGTCGAACCAAACATCGCGGCAACAAAGTTCATCGCGTAGAACAGCGTCGGGTTCTCAGTCGAATAGCCGATCCACAGCGGCGCGATCGGCGCGATCACCCCAAATATAACTACCAGGATGCGCCCTGAAGGATTACGCAGGCGCAGCGCATCGGCTATCCGGCCGCCGATTATCACGCCAAGGAACCCGCTAAGCGCTCCATTGGCCCCCAGAATAAACGCCAGTTCTTGTTTCGGGAGTCGCAATACGGTCTCGGCATAAGGCGCCGACCAGAAAGCCAGCGCGTAGGCCACCAGCGAAACAAGTCCATAACCCAGTGTTGTGCACACAAACGCCGGAGTACCCCAGATCAAGCGATAGGTCGCAGGATCACGCGATTTCAGGGTACAGGCCCACGAAAAGACCGCATAATAGCCCAGGCCAACTGCGGTCCATTGCGCCAAATTTCCGGTCAAGCCAATCATCAGCCACGCAAACAGGACAACCAGCCCCGCAACCCCAAGATTGATCAAAAGCGCCAGCGGACCGCGCTGCCAAGCGCCGAACAGCGTGAATGGCGGGACAATCATCGACAGGTCTGAAACGAAGTTGCCGAACGGCGTCGGCGAGCAGGGGCTGATCACACCGTCCATCGCGCCGCGTTGCGGCTCGCGCAGGGTCGCGACCCACAGCGCCAAAAGTAACCCCGGAATTCCGACCACCAGGAAGGCCGCCTGCCAGCCGACCAGATCGAGCGGTCCCCCGGCCGGATAAGCCTGATTCCAGGCTTTCCCGATCTTCGCGCCGATGAACAGTGAGGCGCCGCCGCCAAGGTAGAGGCCAGAAGAATAGAGCGCGAGCGCCGTCGCTCGCTGGCGCTTTGGGAAATAGTCAGAAATAAGCGAATAGGCTGTTGGACTGGCGGTTGCTTCGCCAATGCCCACTCCCATCCGCGCCAGAGACAGGGTCAATTGATTGCGGGCAAAGCCCGACAGCGCCGTCATTGTCGACCACAACGCCAATCCGATAGCCAGCAGCTTCGTGCGGTTCCAATTATCGGCAAGGCGCCCAAGCGGAATCCCGAACAGGGCATAGAAAACCGCAAAAGCCGCGCCGCCCAGGAACCCCAGATCGCTGTCGGTCAAATCCAGATCGGCCTTGATATCTACCGCCAGAATGCTGAGAATCTGGCGGTCGATGAAATTGAGGATATACACCAGCACCAGAACGCCAAGCACATACCAGCTGTAGCCGCTCGCTCGTTGCTCATCAGGCTGGCTTTCGTGCATCTTTGGTTCCTCAGTCGGCAGCGTAAGGGGACGGATCGATCAGGCCAGCCGAGGCAAAGCCCGCGCGGCGCAAGCGGCAGCTATCGCAGCGGCCGCAGGCACGACCATCAGGCTGCGGATCATAGCACGACCAGCTCATCGCCGGATCCAGGCCCAACCGATCGGCCTGCCGAGCGATTTCAGCCTTACCATAGTACTGCAGCGGCGCATGGATTTGGAAATCACCCCCTTCGATTCCGGTCTTGGTGGCAAGGCGCGCCAGATCAGCAAAAGCAGCAATGAATTCCGGCCGACAATCAGGGTAGCCTGAGTAGTCGAGCGCATTGACCCCGATGAAAATGTCGTGCGCACCCAGCGCCTCGGCCCAGGCCAGCGTTAGCGAGAGGAACACGAGGTTTCGCGCTGGAACGTAGGTCACCGGGATAGCTTCGCCGACACCATCTTTGGGCACCGCCAGATCGGCCGTAAGCGCCGAGCCGCCGAACTGGCGCAAATCGAGCGGAAGAATGACGTGGCGCGCCACCCCGAGCCTGTCCGCTATCACACGGGCGGCCTCAATCTCGCGGCGATGGCGTTGATTGTAGTCGATTGTCAGGGCATTGATCGTATATCCCGCCTCACGGACGAGGCCGGCCACGACCATCGAATCAAGCCCACCCGACAATAGCACTACCGCTTTGCGGCCTGATCCTGCTTTGACACTCTCCATCGCACCGGGCTAACCCCTCGCAAGCCAGCAAGCAACAGCCGTCATGGCACTTTGTCAGCTGGCGCAATCCCCCACGCGGCGCGCTTCGACAGAAAAATCGAACGGCAGACCCTCGGCAATGCCCTGACTATCGATCTGGACCAGCCGGTTGGTTTCGCGGCGAATATGGGTGCGGCCATAGCCGCGACCGCGGCAAGTGTATTGCACCGTCACCTGGCCCGGCTGATCATCGATGATGAAGCGTTCGCAGCTAAGCTCGGAGTGACGCAGCTGGATGAGCTGGCGCCCATTGCCGATGCACAGCTGCTCCACCACGTTGCGGCCATCGCGCAATCGCAATTCCCATTTACCGCTTTCAAGCTGATCCAGCATAGCAAGCGCCGGGCGTTGGCCCGCTGCCGGCACAGCGCTGCCAAGCAGCGCGGCGAACATCGCCCCGACCAATCGCAAAACGCTGTTCCGCACCGGCTGCCACCTCAATCTTCACATAACGAGCGGCCGACTGACCATCGCGTTGGTAGACGAGCTTGTATCATAACGACGGATTGCGGCCAAGCGTGTTATTTTATCGGCGAGTTGAGCAATCAGATGTCAATATCGAACAATTTCGAGCAGAAAGCGCAATCTACCACGATCATTCCTGCATCATCACGCATCTCGGCTCGCTCCGCTTCCGGAAACTGGGCGAGCACCGCCCGGTAATGGTCAATGCTACAACGGCATCCCCGTGATAATTTCATACCTCGCTCAACCAGCACTTCCTGTTCCTCGTGGAACAGCCGCCAGATCATCGCTTCGAGCGAGAGTTCAGGATTGACCAACTCATCATGCTTAGTGCTCCCGGCTAATACCGCGACATGCTCCCACTCCGGATGATCAAGCCGCACATGCAGCCGCTCGCGCCCTTCCTCCCCCTCAGCCAGGTGCTGGACCAGGAGGCCGCCAGCCACGCAGCTTGAGCCATTCGATCGCACCGCCAGGCGGATCAGCGTTGGCACCTGTTCGGATTGGGCGAAATAGGCTTGAAGCGCCTCGGCCAGCGAATTGCCTTCAAGCGGGACAATTCCCTGATAGCGCTGGCTGACAGCTGCTAGATCAAACGTCAGCGCCAGATAGCCCTGGCCGAACAGAGCGAACAGCGAAGGATTCGCGCCCAGCGCCGCCAGCCGCTCGGCATCATGGCGGACATAGCCGCGCAACTCTCCCCCCCGATAATCGCAAACCAGCAGGCTAACGATTCCGCCGCTCGTCTGCGCTTGCAGCGTGAGCTGTCCGCCCTCGTCCTTGAACAGCCCGCCGATCAGCGCGGTGAGCGCCAGCGCCTCGGCCAGCAGGTGCTTGATCGCCGGGGGGTAATCATGCGCGGCGAGGATCGTCACCAGCGCCGGTCCGAGCCTGACGATCCGCCCCCGCGCATTGCGCGCCGGGATGGTGAACGACAGCAGCCGATCAAAACCCGTCTCGCCTTCCGGGATCTGCGAAGTCGCGCTCACAATTGGCCGAAGGTCCAGCGCAGCACGGACTTCTGGGCATGGATGCGATTTTCCGCCTCCTCCCAGATCAACGATTGCGGCCCATCGAGCACTGCATCGGTCGCTTCTTCGCCGCGATGCGCGGGCAAGCAGTGGAGGAACAGCGCATCGGGCGCCGCAACAGCCATCAGCGCTTCGTTGACCTGATAGGGCTGCATCGCCGCAATCCGCACTTCGGCCCCGCTCTGGCCCATCGAGACCCAGGTGTCGGTGATCACCACGTCAGCGCCGCGAGCCGCCTCACCCGCATCGCGGTGTACACTGATTTTTGCACCGGCAGCGCGGGCTATCTCGATCATGGCGGGATCGGATTCATAGCCATTCGGCACTCCGATACGGACATTGAACTTCATCAACCCAGCCGCCTCGACGACTGAGTTCAGGACATTGTTCCCGTCACCCAGCCAGGCAACTTCGAGCCCTGGCAGTGCTTTGCCACCTTCGATCACGGTCAGCAGATCCGCCATGATCTGGCAGGGATGTGATCGATCCGTCAGCCCGTTGATCACCGGCACGCTGGCATAATGGGCCAGCTCTTCGATCTTGGCATGGTCGCCGGTTCGGATCATGATCGCATCGACCATCCGGCTGAGCACGCGCGCGGTATCGGCGATGCTCTCGCCCCGCCCGATCTGGGTGGTTCCCGCATCCATCACGATCGCGCTGCCGCCCAGCTGGCGCATCGCCATGTCGAATGACACTCGGGTGCGGGTCGAGTTCTTCTCGAAGATCATCGCCAGCACGTGGCCAGCCAGCGGCGCATCGCGGTCGGCGCGGCCCTTGGGCCAGCCCAGCCGCGCTGCCTTGCGATCCAGCGCGTCGTTCAGCATGGCAGCGATCGCATCGCTGCCGGCGTCGCTCAGATCCAGGAAGTGCCTGGTCATCATGTCGCCTTTGGTAGCTCGTAGCTGGCAGCGCCGGCAGAGAGCCGATCCATGAATTCATCGATATGGCTGTCATCGATCACCAGCGGCGGGATCACCCGTACAGTGTTGTCCCCGGCAGCGACCGTGAGCAACCCGTGATGATCACGCAAGTGGGCCACAAAGGGCCGACTTTCGCTGCGCATTTTCAAGCCCAACATCAACCCCCGTCCGCGGACCAGCTCGAACAGCTCGGGATAATTGCCGATGAATTGTTCGAGCCGGGCGCGAATCCGCTCGCCCTTGGCGCGGACCTCGGCAAGGAACTCGTCATTGGCGACGACATCGAGCACCGCTTCGCCCGCAGCAATCGCCAACGGATTGCCGCCATAGGTTGAGCCATGCGTGCCCAACCCCATGCCGCGCGCCGCTTTCTCGGTCGCCAGGCAAGCGCCAAGCGGAAAGCCCCCACCGATACCCTTGGCAGTCGCCATGATATCGGGCGTGATCCCGTATTGCTCATAGGCATAGAGCGTGCCGGCGCGAGCCATGCCGCACTGCACTTCATCCAGCACCAGCATCAAATCATGTTCATCCGCCAGCGCGCGCAAGCCCTGCATGAACGCATCAGAGGCGGGGCGAATTCCCCCCTCTCCCTGGATCGGCTCAACCATGAAGCCAGCTGTATTGGGCCCAATCGCCGCTGTGGCAGCTTCGAGATCGTCAAATTCGACATATTTGAAGCCGGGCAGCAAGGGCATGAAGCCCTTGTGCATCTTGTCCTGATTGGACGCGCTGATCGTCGCCATGGTCCGCCCGTGAAAAGCGTTTTTGAACGTAATCAGCTCAAACTTATGGTCATTGCCAACGTGCTGGTGATAGGCCCGAGCGGTCTTGATCGCGCATTCCATCGCCTCGGCGCCTGAATTGGTGAAAAACACCGTATCGGCAAAGGTCAGATCGACCAGCCGCTGGGCCAGATGTTCCCCCTGCGGGCTGCCATAGAGGTTGGAGACATGCATCAGCGTCGCCGCCTGGCGCTGGATCGCACCGATCAGTCCGTCATGCGAATGGCCGAGTAAATTCACTGCGATGCCGCTGGCAAAATCGAGGAATCGCCGGCCGTCTTCATCGATCAGGTGGCAGTGCTCACCGCGAACCGGGCGCACACCGCACCGGGGATAGACGGGCATCAGCGGAGTGATCGACATTGCAAGTTCCTTTGCAGACCAGAATTCAAGGCCAAGCTAGGCAGCTTGGCCAAAAGCGATAAACAACCAACGGTGAAAACGACAAATGGCGGCTCTTGCGAGCCGCCATTTGCGCGTGTTTAATCTGTCGCGTGCTTGCGGTCAAACTGACCGAGGCAATGCGGACGGAATCAGCCCTGGCGCGCCACCAGGTTGACCGCCGAGTATTTGCCTCGTCGATCAACCTCAATGTCGAACTCCAGCCGATCACCCTCGGCCAGATCGCGCATGCCCGAACGTTCAACCGCACTGATATGGACAAACGCATCGGGTTGGCCATCATCGCGGGTGATGAAGCCAAAGCCTTTCATGCTGTTGAAAAACTTGACCGTACCAGTTGCCTTTTCGCCAGTCAGCTCGCGCTGAGGCGCTTCGGGTGCTTCGCGCTTGGCCACCGGGATTACATCGCCAACGACGACCAGATCTGTCGCAGAGACTTTGCCGCCGCGATCAACCAAAGTGAAGCCAAGCTGTTGTCCTTCGGCCAGACCTTCGAGGCCAGCCCGCTCAACCGAGCTGATATGGACAAACACATCTTCGCCGCCATCTTCGCGCTGGATGAAGCCAAAACCCTTTTGAGTATTGAAGAACTTGACGACGCCCTTGCCTTCGCCAACGACCTGAGCCGGCATGCCTGCTCCGCCACCAGCGCCGCCGCCGCTACGCGGGCCATTAAAACCGCCGCCGCCGCCAGCGCCGCTACGTGGGCCGCCGAAGCCACCCCCGCCGCTGCGATCGCCGCCGCCGCTAAACCCGCCGCGATCGTTATAACCGCCACTTCGGGGTGCAGCGCTACCAGCCGCAAAGGGATCAAACCCTTCCTCGCCGAAACCATCCCGTTTGTCGCGCCCACGGCCACGACGTCCTCGATCAAAACCCATAAAACCGAACGTACCTTCGCTTCGCCCCATACTGATTCTATCCGGCTGCGCGGACGAATCGCGCCGGACGACAGGGCAAGCGGCAACCAAGCCCTTCCCGCTGCGTTGCCATCATTAGACCATAATCGGCTAGTTGGCGAATCGATTCAGATACAACCCTGCGCCCACCAAGTCGGTGTGACATTTCTGCCAGCGAGCCGATCCTGCCCAATGCCGCGCTTGCCAGTCGCGGTCAGCCTTGGCAGAGAAGGCATATGGATATTCTTACCCTGCTTACCGACCCCACCGCCTGGGCAGCGCTGCTCACCCTGATCGTGCTCGAAATCGTTCTCGGGATCGACAATCTGGTGTTCATCGCGATTCTCTCAAACAAGCTGCCGGCACACCAGCAGGCCCGTGCGCGGCGGATTGGGCTGACGCTGGCGCTGGTCATGCGGATTGTCCTGCTGTTGCTGATCGGCTGGATCGTGACCCTGCAACAACCACTGTTTGACCTCGGCATTACCGGAGCGCCGGGTCCGCATGGCGAACCCGGCTTCGAAACTGCCTTTTCGGGCCGTGATCTGATCCTCATCGCCGGCGGGCTGTTCCTGTTGTGGAAAGCGACCAAGGAAATCCACCACAACCTTGATCCCGAGGGGATAAGCGGCGAACTGCTCGATCATGACAAGGGCATTGCCCAGATCAGTTTCAATGCCGCAATTGCACAGATCATCGCGCTCGACCTGGTCTTCTCGGTCGATTCGATCCTCACCGCTGTCGGCATGACTGACCATGTTCCGATCATGATTACTGCGGTGGTCTTCACCGTTGCCGTGATGATGCTGGCTGCCGATCCGCTGTCGCGGTTTATCGAGACGAACCCGACGCTGGTGATGCTGGCGCTGGCCTTCCTGGTGATGATCGGGGTGGTGCTGCTGGCCGATGGCTTCGGGGTCCATATCCCCAAGGGCTACATCTATGCGGCGATGGGCTTTTCGGCATTGGTCGAAACGCTGAACATCCTCGGCCGCAACCGCCGCCAGCGCAAGGCCCAAGCCGCCAAAGGATAAGCGCCCGATGTTCCGCACATTAAGCGACCAGGTTTTCGCCAGCCCTCAGATCGGCCTTGCCGATGTGGCCGAAGCCGCCAAGTTGGGCGTGCAGTTGATTATCAACAACCGGCCCGAGGACGAGAGCGACGATCAGGTTCCCGGCGCTGAGATCGAGGCTGCGGCCCGCGCGGCTGGAATGGATTATGTCGCTATCCCGGTCACCCATGCCGGCTTTAGCGAATGGCAAATGGAAGCCATGGCCACGGCACTCGCCGGAGCGGCCGGCCCGGTTCTGGCTTATTGCCGTTCGGGCACAAGATCGACCCTGCTGTGGGCGCTGGCCGAGGCAAGCCGGGGCCGCAATCCCGGAGTGCTGGCGGCTCAGGCAGCGGCGGCAGGCTATGATTTAACCCCGATCGGCGCAATGCTCGACATGCTGGCGGCGCGCGCGCGATGACCAACGGACTTGCGATCCAGCTGATCCAGCTGGGCGGCTCGATCACCGCGATCCTGCTGCTCTGGTGGTTTGCGACCAAGCTGGGGCTGGGCGGCGATATGCGGATTTGCGACGCGGAACATGCGCGCCGACTGGCCGAGGATGCCTTGCACGGCTTCACCCCGGAAGAGCTCGTGATTGATCGCGCGGGGATGGGTGCATTGCTGCGCGATGCAGCCGGCCGGGTCATGCTGGTGCGCCGCCACGGCGGTCAATTTGCCGCGCGGCTGCTCGATAGTCACAGCTTTACCCGGCTCGACCGCAATCTCCTGACCATTGCCAATGGCGAGAAGCATTTCGGCGCTTTCACTCTCGATCTGGGCGACGATGCGCAGGTCTGGGCCAGCAGCTTGCGCCGTCTGGGAGGCTGAGCAATGCCCGAATTCATTCCGCCCAGCTTCAATCCGGTTGATTATGCCGTGCCCGGCTTCATCCTGCTGATCATCATCGAGATGCTCTGGGCCCGAAGACGCGCGCCAGAGAAATACGAGCCGCGCGATACGCTGACTTCGCTGGCGCTGGGCACCGGCAGCACCATCGCCGGAGCTTTGACTGGCGGGTTCATTTTCGCGCTCCTGATCTGGGCTTACCAGCACCGCTTGTTCGACATCGGCTGGGCTTGGTGGACCTGGGCGCTGTGCTTCGTGCTGGATGATCTGGCCTATTACTGGTTCCACCGGATGGCCCACCGGGTCCGCTGGTTCTGGGCGAGCCACGTCAACCATCATTCCAGCCAGCATTACAATCTGTCCACCGCGCTGCGCCAGACCTGGACCGGGTTTATCGCGGCAAGCTTCATTTTCCGACTGCCGTTGGCGCTGATCGGTTTCCCGACGGCGATGATCCTGATCTGCGGAGCCTTCAATCTGATTTACCAATTCTGGTTTCATACCGAGGCGATCAATCGCATGCCGCGCTGGTTCGAAGCGGTGATGAACACGCCGTCGCACCACCGGGTCCACCATGCCACCAACCCGGCCTATCTCGATCGTAATTATGCCGGGGTGTTCATCATCTGGGACCGGATGTTCGGCACGTTTCAGCCAGAGGTGAAGAGCGAGCGGATCCGCTATGGGATCGTCAAGCAGCTTGGCAGTTTCAACCTGCTGTGGAGCGTGTTCCACGAATGGATCGGGATTGCGCAGGATCTGCGGGCCGCACCGTGGCGACACAAATTCTCCTACATGTGGCGCGAGCCGGGCTGGAGCCACGATGGCAGCCGCGACACCTCGGACACAATTCGCGCGCGCTGGGCGGCGCAACAGCAGGCCAAGTCCAGCGATTAGCATTGCACCGATTTAATCGCTCGCTTAACTCTCCTGCCATTCACAGGAGAGGTCATGGACGAGTTTGATATTATCGTGATTGGCGGCGGCAGTTCGGGCAGTGCGGCGGCCGGGCGACTGAGCGAAGACGGCACCCGGCGCGTGTGCCTGCTCGAAGCGGGCGGCACCAATGAAAATATGCGGATCAAGACCCCCGGCTTGATGCCGTTCATTCCCGGTGGCGCAAACTGGCAGTTTGAAACGGTTCCGCAAAAGGGGCTCAATGGCCGAAGTGGCTTTCAGCCACGCGGCCGCGGCTTGGGCGGATCAAGTGCAATCAACGCGATGGTTTACATCCGCGGCAATCCCTTCGATTATGATCAATGGGCCGAACTTGGCTGCACCGGCTGGAGCCATGCCGATGTGCTGCCCTGGTTCAAACGCTCCGAAGGTAACGAACGCGGCGGCGATGACTGGCATGGCGGTGAAGGCCCGCTTTCCGTCATGGACCAGCGCTGGTCTAACCCCGGTTCAAACGCTTTCATTGCCAGTGCAGCGGCGTTGCAACTGCCGTGCAATGCAGACTTCAACGGTGCGGTGCAAGATGGCTTCGGTCTGTATCAGGTGACGCAAAAAGGCGGCGAGCGCTGGTCTGCGGCGCGCGCTTACCTTGCGCCGCGCCCCAATCTGGCAATCCGCACCGGCGCACTGGTTGAGCGGATCGTAACCGAAAATGGCCGCGCCACTGGCGTTGCGGTGCGGTTCGGCAAGCGCCGCGAAGTGATCCGCGCCCGGGGCGGAGTGATCCTCTCGGCCGGGGCCTTTGGCAGTCCGCAAATCCTGATGCTGTCAGGCATCGGCCCGGCCGCGCAGCTTCAGCAACACGGTATCGCAGTGCAGCGCGATTGCGCAGCGGTTGGCAACGATCTGCAGGACCATATCGACTATGTTTCAAGCTGGGAAACTGCCTCTAAGGACTTCATTGGTGACAGTCTTGCCGGAAGCTGGCGGATGTTGAAGGCAATCATCCAACATCGCCGCAAGCGCACCGGGATCATGACCACGCCCTATGCCGAAGCCGGTGGATTCTGGCGGTCCTCGCCCGATCTCCCGGCACCGGATATCCAGTTCCACTTCGTCCCCGCGATGCTGGAAGATCACGGCCGGGCCAAGGTCAAGGGTCACGGGTTCTCCTGCCACGCCTGCGTGTTGCGCCCGGAAAGCCGGGGAACGGTGCGGCTGGCTTCCGCCGATCCGGCGGCTACGCCCGCGATCGATCCCAATTTCTTCGACGATCCGCGCGACATCGCCAGCTTGCGCGCCGGGGTGCGATTGATGCACCGCATTGTCGAGGCACCAGGCCTTTCGAACTATCAACCCACGGACCGCCACCCGGTGGATTTGGCCGACGATGCCGCACTTGATACCTTAATCCGCAGCCGCGCCGATACGGTCTATCATCCGGTCGGGACTTGCCGGATGGGCGGCGACGCGGCGAGCGTGGTCGATCCGGCGCTGAAGCTGCGCGGTATCGACGGACTGTGGGTGGCCGATGCCAGCATCATGCCCCGGCTGATCTCCGGCAACACAAACGCCCCCTCGATCATGATCGGGGAGCGCGCAGCAGACTTCGTCAAAACGGCGCTGCACTGAGTCTGGAGCACTGACCTGAAGACACCTCGCAATCCTGGCTCATAAAAAAGTGGGCCCGAGCGGCTGGCTCGGACCCGTTTAGTTTACGTTCGCAGGAGGAACATGGGTTGGCGGGACCGGGGGGAGGAGAGGAAAATCCCCGACCCCGCCAAACTCGGTAACTCAGTAATTATAGGCGCGTTCGCCGTGTTCGGAGAGATCGAGGCCTTCACGCTCGGCTTCCTCGGTTGGACGAAGGCCAAAGACCTTGTCGACGATGTAGAACAGAATGGCAGAACCAACGCCTGACCAGACCAGAGTCACGACCACGGCTTTGATCTGCTTCATCACCTGGGCACCCATGTCATAGGTCGAAGCATCGAAGACTGCCGGGAAGCTGTAGTAATCGAACACACCCTGGCCGCCCAATGCGGGAGCCGCGACGACACCGGTGGCAATTGCCCCGAAAATGCCGCCGATGCAGTGAACCCCAAAAACGTCCAGAGTATCGTCATACTTGAGCTTGTTTTTCACTGTGCTGACAAACAAGTAGCAGAGCGGCGAGACCAGCAGACCCATCGCAATCGAGGTAAGCGGAGCGGCGAAGCCCGAGGCCGGGGTGATCGCGACCAAGCCGGCAACCGCGCCTGTCGCCCCGCCCAGCAGTGATGGTTTGCCGTGGTGGATTTGTTCGACAATTGTCCAACTTACCGCCGCCGCCGCAGTCGCGACGAAGGTGTTGATGAAAGCCACCGCAGTCACGCCATTGGCTTCAAGGTTGGAGCCGGCGTTGAAGCCGAACCAGCCCACCCACAGCAGCGAAGCGCCGATCATGGTCATGGTCATCGAGTGCGGCGGAGTGGCTTCCCGGCCATATCCGACCCGCTTGCCAATCATCAGGCAGCCAACCAGGCCAGCGATCCCAGCGTTGATGTGGACCACTGTGCCTCCGGCGAAATCGAGCGCACCCAGATCCCACAGATAACCGGCGTCCTTCGGGGCATCGACGAGGAAGTCTGGACCGGCCCAGTACCAGACCATATGCGCGATCGGGAAGTAGACTACCGTCAGCCACAGCACGACGAACACGATCAAGGGCGTGAACTTTACCCGTTCCGCAAAGGCCCCAACGATCAGCGCCGGGGTGATGCAGGCAAAGGTCATCTGGAAAACAACGAAGGCAAATTCAGGAATGTAGACGTTGTTCGAGAAGGTTGCCGCATAGGTTGACCCCGTGACGCCGAGCAGACCCAGCTTGGAAAAGCCGCCCACGAACGGCGCCAGCGCGCTGTCGCCGCCGCTGGTGAAGGCCATGGTATAGCCCCAGCCAACCCAGACCAGCGAGGCCACCGCAACAATCATGAACACCTGCATCAGCACGCTAAGCATGTTTTTGCTGCGGACCAGCCCGCCATAGAACAGGGCCAGCGCCGGAACGCTCATCATCAAGACGAGAGCCGACGAAATCAACATCCAGCTGGTGTCGCCCTTGTCGACCATGGTTGCCATCTGCTCGACAGTTGGGGCCTTGATCAGGCTGGTAGCAGCAGCAACAGCCTCGCTTGCGGCGGGGCTGGGGGTCACCGCAGCGGCGGCATCCTGAGCGAAGGCGGCGGTGGCAGTGAACAGCGATGTTCCCAGACCAGCGACACCGCAGAAAATCTTGCGGAACATGGTATTTTCCCTCCTGTCAGGGGCGATCACAGCGCTGTATCCCCGGTTTCACCGGTACGGATGCGGGTGGCGGATACGAGGTCGAGGACGAAGATCTTGCCATCGCCAATCGCTTCAGTGCTGGCGATTTGCTGGATCGTCTCGACAATTTGCGGCGTCAGATCGTCGCTTGCAGCAACTTCGATTTTGACCTTGGGCAGCATGTTGGTCGAATATTCAGCACCCCGATAAATCTCGGTCTGCCCCTTCTGCCGCCCAAAGCCCTTTACCTCGGACACGGTCATTCCCGCGACTCCCAGAGCACCAAGCGCTTCACGCACTTCGTCAAGTTTGAACGGCTTAATGATGGCGATGATGAATTTCATGGCCGTCCCCTGTTAACCACCGACCAATTGTCGGCAGGGCTCCTTCAGCAAGAGCCGTGCCAATTGCTCGGAATGTTAAAACTGCGGTATTTTTGTCGCGGTCAGCCTAAGCTGCACTGCAATTGTCGCCCGCGAATCGAGCAGCCGCCTAAATTTTAGGCAGCGTTAGCCGAGCCCAGACGGGCAGATGATCTGAACCACGTGCGGCCAAAGCGCTTTGATGGACCCCTGCCTCGCCCAGCTCCCATTCGGGCGAGATCACGATCCGGTCGAGCTGGGCCACTGGCCGCCGCGCCGGAAAGCTTCGCCCCGGGGCAAGCACGCGCCAGGGCGCATGGCATTCGCGCAGCGCCCCGCCATGGAGCGCCCAATCGTTGGTATCGCCCATCAGCACGGTTGGGCAGGCCGGGCCGCACCCGCCAACATGGGCCAGGATCGCGCGCAATTGCTGTCGGCGGCGCAGACCAGAGAGATCAAGGTGCATCCCCACTACCCGAATTCGCCGACCCGCAGCCAACACGTCTACCCGGATCGCCCCGCGCGGCTCAAGCGTCGGCAACGGCACTATCCCGGCCTCAACGATGCGGAACTCACGCCGCACCAACAGCGCGTTGCCATGCCAGCCGATGCTGTCGGGCCGCATGGTCAGCGGCACCGCACGATACGAAGTGTATTCCTCAATCGCTGCCAGCGACAGCACACTTTCGCGCCGCCCAAAGCGCCGGTCCGCTTCTTGCAAGGCGATTACATCGGCATCGATCTCATGCAGGATCGCCAGAATCCGGTCGGGATCGCGGCGACGATCGAGCCCGACCGCCTTGTGGATATTGTAGCTGGCGAAAGTCAACTGCACTCGGCGGGTCAGGCCTCGCCCGCAATATAGCGATCCGTGGGCCGGGCCGGCAGACCATCGATGCTCGTGGTCCGGCTGCTCATTTTGGCCGCCCACTTCGCCGGGTCCTGCTGGGCATGGTATTTGACCAGCGTCGCGCGTTCGGCCTCCATCTCCATCACTGGCACACCCCATCCGCAGCTGGTCTGGACGCTGTCTACCGCAATATCGAAGATCTGCCGGGTACCGGGCAGCAAGGTGAAATGCGCCGCCAGATCGGCCCAATCAGGATCGGCAGGGAGTACCGGACGGCCTGTGCCATAAATTCGCAGGATCAACGCGGGCTGCTGGAAATTGCACATCATGACGGTAATCCGACCATCTGCCAGCAAATGCGCGTTGGTCTCATTCCCTGAGCCGCCCAAATCGAGATAGGCAACCCGGTTCGGCGCGATCACGCGGAAGGCATCGTAGCCCTTAGGCGACAGGTTGATCCGCGCGTCCGCGGCTGCGGTCGCGACAAAGAAGACGCTCTGCCGCGAAATCATCGCAATATGGTCTTCAGTCAGCATTTCGGTAAAGTCGGACATACCGTGCTATTAGCCGATCAATGTTATCACCGATAGCCTTCACCGCTCCTTGATCGCGCTGAAGGCCAGTTCTGGATGGCGTTCCTGCTGGTAATTCACGTCCCATGCCGAGCGCGCCATGAACACTGGATCGCCGTCGCGATCATGGGCCAGATTGGCTTTGTTAAAATCGCTAAACCCCTTGAGCGCCATGTCGCTGCCCTTGATCCAGCGAGCGGTATCGAACGGAGATGCTTCCAGCACTGCTTCGACCTTGTATTCCGCCTCAAGCCGCGAGATCAGCACTTCCAGCTGGAGCTGGCCGACCACGCCGACAATCCATTGCGCGCCAATTTCCGGGTAGAACACCTGGATCACGCCTTCTTCCGACAAATCGTCAAGCGCCTTCCTCAGCTGCTTGGTCTTGGTCGGATCCTTCAGCGCTACGCGGCGAAGGATTTCAGGTGCGAAGTTCGGCAGGCCTGTGAAGCGCACCTCGTTTTTTTCAGACAGCGTGTCGCCCACCCGCAGCGTGCCGTGGTTGGGAATGCCGATGATGTCGCCGGCCTCCGC
>JANLQQ010000170.1:0-12310 GCA_031367905.1 Novosphingobium sp. | reverse complement strand
GATCGTGATCGAGGGTCACGAGTTGAGCAACGGCTTCAGCATCGGCATCGCGCTTGCCCCGCAGCACGCCGCGCTGAAGCAGCAGCTGGTCTCCAATGCCGACATGGCGCTTTACGCCGCCAAGAATGCCGGGCGCGGAACCTGGGAAATGTTCGAGCCGGGGATGGATGTCGCGCTGCATGAACGGCACGCGCTGACCCGCGACCTGCGCCATGCGGTTGCGCGCGGCGAGCTGCGGATGTTCCTTCAGCCACTGGTCGATATCGCGAGCGAGGCAATGACTGGCTATGAGGCTCTGCTGCGCTGGGAGCATCCAATCCACGGCCTGGTCATGCCCGACATTTTTATCCCGCTGGCCGAAGAAACCGGGTTGATCGTTCCGATCGGCGAATGGGTGATCCGCACCGCCCTGACCGAAGCGGCAAGCTGGGACGGCGGGCAAACCATTGCGATCAACCTGTCGCCAGTCCAGCTCGACAGTCCCAATTTGCTGCCGCTGATCGTCAACGCGCTGGCGGTCAGCGGGATCGATCCGGCGCGGGTTGAATTCGAGATTACCGAGAGCGTGTTGCTGCATAATTCGGATACAAATCTGGCGACTCTCAACCGGCTGCACGATCTGGGCGTGAAGATCGCGCTCGACGACTTCGGCACCGGCTATGCTTCGTTGAACTATCTGCTGACCTTCCCGTTCGACAAGATCAAGATCGATCGCAGCTTTATCAGCGGGCTGGGTTCGCGTGAGGATTCGCGCGCGATTGTCGGAGCTGTGATCAGCCTCGCCAACCAGCTGGGCATGTGCACACTGGCCGAAGGGGTGGAGGATGCCGACCAGCTCGCCAGCTTGCGCGCGCATGGTTGCCAGATGGTTCAGGGCTGGCTGTTCGGCAAGGCTCAGCCACCGCTGCACTATCATCCGCTCGCGATCTCCCCAGCCGATGCGGCCGTCGTTGCGCCGCTCCGCACAGCGCACAAAGCTGCGCCGTCGCAAACGTATTCACGCCGCGCCCGGGGCTGATTCCTCCCGCGCCGCACTGGCGCACCGCCCACCGCGCTGCTAAACCACTCGCTTACGGGGCTTTGCCGTCCCGTTTGCCGGGAAGGCTGGTTCTGATGAGCACGACTGCAAAGGTGCGGCGATGAGCTTCACTGCTGACCGCCTGCTATTGTTCGGGGCGACCGGAGACCTTGCCCAGCGCATGCTGCTGCCTTCGCTTTGCGCGCTGCATGCTGACAAGCTCGTGTCCGATGACCTCAAGATCATCGGCACCGCGCGGCAAGTTTTCGATGATGCCGGGTTTCGCAATTTCGCCCGCGAGGCGTTGGAAAAGTTCCTTCCCGCAGAACGCCGGGGCAGCATGGCAACCTTCCTCAATCGCCTGCATTACCAGCCGCTCGACGCCAAGGATTCGGCCGGGTTTGATGCGCTCGCCGAAAAGGTTGGCAGCACCGATAATGGCCTCGCCATCTTCCTCTCCACCGCCCCCAATCTGTTCGAGCCGACCATCGCAGGCCTGGTCGCCAGCGGTCTTGCCGGAGAAAAAGTGCGGATCGGTCTGGAAAAGCCGCTCGGAACAGACCTCGCCTCAAGCTGCCAGATCAACGATGCGGTCGCACTTGCCTTCCCGGAGGACCGGACCTTCCGGATCGATCATTATCTGGGCAAGGAAACCGTCCAGAACCTGCTCGCGCTGCGCTTTGCCAACATCCTGTTCGAACCGCTGTGGAACGCGGCACATATCGATCATGTTCAAATCACGGTGGCCGAAACGGTTGGCCTCGAAGGACGGGTCGGCTTCTATGACGGGGCGGGCGCGCTACGTGATATGGTCCAGAACCACATGCTTCAATTGCTGGCGCTGGTGGCGATGGAGCCGCCGGCCAGTTTCGATGCGACTTCTGTGCGCGACGAGAAGGTCAAGGTGCTCCGTTCGCTGCGCCTGATCGCGCCGGGTGAGACCGTCACCGGCCAGTACCGCGCCGGGGCTATAACCGGCCAGGCCGTGCCTGGCTATGACGAGGAGCTGGGCAAGCCTTCGGACACCGAGACATTCGTTGCGATCAAGGCCCATCTGGATAACTGGCGCTGGAAGGGCGTGCCGTTCTACCTGCGCACCGGCAAGCGGATGCCCGCCCGCAAGACCGAGATCGTAGTCCAGTTCCGTTCGGTCCCGCACTCGATCTTTGCCGGCAAGGGCGCGCGGACCGAGCCGAACCGGCTGGTGATCGGGATCCAGCCCGAAGAAAATATCAGCCTGTCCTTGATGGCCAAGCTGCCCGGGCTTGACCGCGAGGGTATCCGCCTGCGCAGCGTGCCGCTCGACATCCGCATGCCCGATGCCTTTGCCGGGCCGACCCGGCGGATCGCCTATGAGCGGCTGCTGCTCGATCTGATCGAGGGTGATCAGACGCTGTTCGTGCGCCGCGATGAAGTGGAAGCGCAATGGGACTGGATCGACGCGATCAGGGCCAGCTGGACCGAGCATGGCGTTAGCCCCAAGAGTTACACCGCCGGAAGCTGGGGTCCCAGCGCGGCGATTGCGCTGACCGAACGCGATGGAGTGCACTGGCATGACTAAGCTTCACCCTGCCGTCGAGCGCGTTACCCAGCGGATTATCGACAAGTCGAAAGACAGCCGCCGCCGCTATCTTGAACTGATGGAGCGCGAGGGCGAGCGTCATCCTGATCGGGGTGCGCTGTCCTGTTCCAACCTCGCCCACGGCTTTGCCGCATCGCTTGAAGACAAGCCTGCGATAGCCTCGGGCCGTGGCGCGAACCTTGCCATCGTCACCGCCTATAATGACATGCTTTCCGCGCACCAGCCCTATGGGCGTTATCCGGAAGCGATGAAGCTCTATGCCCGCGAAGTGGGTGCGACCGCGCAGGTTGCCGGTGGCGTCCCCGCGATGTGCGACGGGGTGACGCAAGGCCAGGACGGCATGGAGCTGTCGCTGTTCAGCCGCGACACCATCGCGCTATCCACCGGGATCGCGATGAGCCATGCGATGTTCGATGGCATGGCGCTGCTCGGCATTTGCGACAAGATCGTGCCGGGGCTGGTGATCGGCGCGCTGCGGTTTGGCCATTTGCCGGCGATCTTCATTCCCTCCGGCCCGATGCCTTCGGGCCTCGCCAACCGCGAGAAGCAGAAGATCCGCCAGCTTTATGCCGAAGGCAAGGCGACCCGCGCCGATCTGCTCGCCAGCGAAAGCGCCAGCTATCACTCGCCCGGCACCTGCACTTTTTATGGCACCGCCAATTCCAATCAGATGATGATGGAGCTGATGGGGTTGCATATGCCGGGCGCGGCGTTTGTTTCGCCGGGTACGCTGCTGCGTTCGCAACTGACCCGCGCTGCGGTCCACCGTCTCGCCGTGATCGGCAAGGACAGCGCTGATCCGCGGCCGATGGCGCGGGTGGTCGATGAAAAGGCGATCGTCAACGCCTGCGTCGGGCTGCTGGCCACCGGCGGCTCGACCAATCACGCGCTCCATATCCCCGCCATGGCGCGCGCCGCCGGAATCATCATCGACTGGCAGGATATGGACGAGCTGTCCGCCGTGGTGCCGTTGATGGCCCGGGTCTATCCCAACGGTTCGGGCGATGTGAACCATTTCCACGCCGCAGGCGGCATGGGCTATGTCATCCGCGAACTGCTGGACGGCGGCCTCGCTCACCGCGATCTGCTAACGGTGGCCGCAGGCGGCATGAATGCCTATGCGGATGAGCCGGTGCTCGATGGAGATGTGCTGAAATGGCAGCCTGCGCCGGCGGTTAGCGGCGACGATGAGATGCTCCGCCCGGTCAGCGCCGCCTTCACCGCCGATGGCGGCATGCGACTGGTCCAGGGCAATCTGGGCCGGGCCACCTTCAAGACCAGCGCGGTCGATCCTTCGCGCTATACGATCGAGGCTCCGGCCCGGGTGTTCGGTACGCAGGACGCGGTCAACGCCGCCTTCAAGGCGGGTGAACTTAATGGCGATGTCGTGGTCGTGGTGCGCTTTCAGGGCCCGCGCGCCAACGGGATGCCCGAGCTGCACAAGCTGACCCCGCCGCTGGGCGTGTTGCAGGACAAGGGCTTCAAGGTAGCGCTGGTCACTGATGGGCGGATGTCGGGCGCATCGGGCAAGGTTCCAGCCGCGATCCACGTTACGCCTGAGGCACTGGGGGGAGGCCCGCTCAGCCTGATCCGCGACGGCGATATGATCCGACTTTGCGCCGATCGGGGCAGCCTTGAAGTGCTGGCCGATCTTTCGGACCGCATCCCTGCCCAGCCCACCGAGAGCATGTTTGGCACGGGGCGCGAGCTGTTCGCGATGTTCCGCCGCCTTGCCGATGGTGCGGAACTGGGCGCATCGGCCATGCTTTCGGAAGCTGGGCTTTGAGCAAGTTTCTAACACCCGTTCGTGTCGAGCGAAGTCGAGACATGCCGCGCTACGTGTCTCGACGTCCGATTCTTCAAATCGGACGTTTATCCCGAGCGGAGTCGATGGGCTCAATACGAACGGAGATAGTGCAATGACCGATCTCGTCGCGGTTGACATCGGCGGCACCCACGCGCGCTTTGCCATTGCCACCATAACCGACACTGGCGCGATCACACTGGGTGAGCCGGCAACGCTCCACACCAAGGATCACGCCAGCTTTCAGACGGCGTGGGAAAATTTCGCGAAACAGCAGGGCGGCACGCTACCCAAGGCCGCCGCCATCGCCATGGCCGGGCCGGTTGGCGGCGAGGTGATCCGCTTCACCAACAATCCGTGGATCATCCGCCCGGCGCTGATCCCGGAAAAACTGGGCGTCTCCAACTACACGCTGGTCAATGATTTTGGCGCGGTCGGTCATGCCGTAGCGCGCGCTGACGTGGCGAATTTCGTCCATCTGGCCGGGCCTGACATTGCCCTTTCGGTAAACGGCACGATCAGCATCATCGGCCCCGGCACCGGGCTGGGGGTCGCCCATATCTGGCGTGACGGTGAAGGCGGCTACCGCGTTCAAGCAACCGAGGGCGGGCATATCGATTTTGCCCCGCTCGATAGTATCGAGGATGCGATCCTGGCGCGGCTGCGTCAGCGCTATCGCCGGGTATCGGTTGAACGGGTGGTCTCCGGCCCAGGAATCGTCGATATATACGAAGCACTTGCGGGCATGGAAGCACGCGCCATTCAGGCCATTGACGACCGAACCCTGTGGGAAAAGGGCACCAGCGGCGAAGACAGTCTGGCCGCCGCCGCAGTCGACCGGTTCTGCCTTTCGCTTGGCTCGGTCGCGGGCGACATTGCGCTGGCCCAAGGCGCGAGCGGCGTGGTCATCGCTGGCGGGCTGGGCCTGAGGATCCGCGACACGCTGCTCAAGTCCGGCTTTGCTGAACGGTTCCGCGCCAAGGGGCGGTTTGCCGAATTGATGGCGGCGCTGCCGGTCAAGCTGATCACCCATCCCCAGCCCGGCCTGTTTGGAGCCGCGGCCGCCTTTGCCAAGGAGCATGGCGCATGAGCAGGATCGAAGAAATTATGCGGATCGCCCCGGTGATCCCGGTGCTGGTGATCGAGGATGTGGCCTATGCCGCGCCAATCGCCGCCGCGCTGGTGGCGGGCGGGCTGCGCGTGCTCGAAGTGACCCTGCGCACCGCATCCGCGCTCGAAGTGATCCGCGAGATGAAGCAGGTTCCCGGCGCCATCGTGGGCGCGGGCACGGTGCTGAACGCGCATGCGCTGGATGATGCGCTGAACGCGGGAAGCGAGTTTATCGTCTCCCCCGGCCTAACCGACGCGCTGGCCAAGGCCGCCATTGCCGCCGATGCGCCTTATTTGCCGGGTATCGCCACCTCATCTGATATCATGCGCGGGCTCGATCTGGGGCTCGACCGGTTTAAGTTCTTCCCGGCCGAGGCCAATGGCGGGATCCCGGCGCTCAAGGCCATTTCGGGGCCGTTTGGCGCGGTGCGGTTTTGCCCAACCGGCGGGATCACTGCGGCAACTGCCCGCGATTGGCTCGCTCTGGATGTTGTGCTGTGTTGTGGGGGCAGCTGGCTGGTGCCCAAGGGTCCGCCAGACGTCGCCGCCATCGAAGCAGCCGCCCGTTTTGCGGCAGGCTTCGCCCGGTGACCATCACAGCGGCTCTCGAAACGCGGTTGCAGGAACTGCACCTCCGCACTGCCGAGACCCCACTATTCAACCCGGTGTTCCAGCTAGGGCTGGAACTCTCGCGCAAGATCGAGACCGGCGAAATGCCGCTTGATGCAGTGGAGGCGCTGGTTGCCGAACTTGAATGCGACGGATTGCAGACCCGCGCCGCCCGGCTGAGCCGGCTGATCGCCCCGGTCGATCCGGCGGACAATGCCGCACGGTTGACCGCGCTGGCCGACGCGCCCGATTTTGAAGCTTTCGTGGTGCGCTGGCAGCAACCGCTGATCCATGTTGTTTTTACGGCTCACCCCACGTTCCTGCTCAGCCGCATTCAATCACAAGCGGTGGCCGATGCCGCCACCTCTGGCAGCATCGATGCGCAGACCGTCTGCGTTGCCCCGCATGAGCGCGACACCATCACGCTCGACAGCGAGCACGAGGCGGCAATGCGGGCAATGGCCCGGGCCCAGGGCGCGCGCGACCGGCTGACCGGGATATTGTTCGATTCCGCCCGCACCCGCTGGCCCGAACAGTGGCGGAGCTTGCGCCCGATGCCGTTGCGCCTCGCCCATTGGGTTGGCTATGACATGGACGGGCGGACCGACATCAGCTGGACCACCTCGCTGCGCTATCGCCTGTCGGAAAAGGCCGAGCGGCTGGAAAGCTACGCCGCGATGCTGGCCGAGGTCGCCCCTGAAATTGCCGCGCAATTGCAGCGGGCGCAGGTTCGCGCCGCCGAAATGGCGGCCTTGTTCGCCTCCGACCTTGCCGCGCCATCCGCGCTTTCCGCCGCCGCCAACACGCTGACCGCCGATCATCCGGACAAGCTCATCAGTCTGGCCCCGGTGATCACCGCGCTCGAAAGCGCTACCGCTCATGCAGACGACGATACCGCTCGCGCGCTGCTGATTGCGACTGCCGCGATGCGCGCCGATGGGCTGGGGATGGGCTGGATCCATTTCCGGGTAAACAGCTCGCAGCTGCAAAACGCGATCCGCCGCCGGATCGATCCCACCGGCAAGCTCGATCTGGCCAGTCAGGCGGCGCTGGTCAAAATGCGCGAGCTGCTGGCCGAGGCCGCGCCGCTGCGCTCAAACTTCGCGGCGCTGGCGATCGAAAACAGCACCGCCATCCGCCAGTTCCTGGCGATGGCGCAGATCCTCCACCATGTTGACGGCGATGCCCCGATCCGGATGTTGGTGGCCGAATGCGAACAGCCGAGCACCATGCTCGCCGCGCTCTATTTCGCGCGGCTGTTCGGGATCGCGGACAAGGTCGATGTCTCACCTTTGTTTGAAACCGAAAGTGCGCTGGAACATGGCGGGCGCTTTCTCGATGCGCTGCTAGCCGAAGAAGCCTACCGCGATTACGCGAGGGCGCGAGGGCGGGTTTCGATCCAGACCGGCTTTTCCGATGCCGGGCGGTTCGTCGGCCAGATTCCCGCCGCACTGGCGATTGAACGATTGCAAGGGCGGCTGGCGCAGGCGATGAGTGCCAATGGGCTTGCCAATAGCCAGAACAACGTTGCCGCGCTGATTTTCAATACCCACGGCGAAAGCATGGGCCGGGGTGCGCATCCCTCCAGCTTTGCCGATCGGCTGGCCTGGCCGCTTTCCCCCTGGGCGCGGCGGCGGTTCATCCGCGCCGGGATCCGGCTCGAACCCGAAGTCAGCTTTCAGGGCGGCGATGGCTATCTGTTCTTCGGCACGCCGGAACTGGCGCTGGCGACCATCACCCGCTTTGCCGAACTGGCCCCGCGCGAAGCTGATCCTGAAGCGCCGACCGATCCGTTTTATCGCCGCACCGATCTGAGCCTCGATTTCTATCGCGCGATCCGCCGGGTCCAGCAGTCCTATCTCACCAGCCAGACCTATAGTCGCGCGGTTACTGCCTTTGGCCTCGGCCTGCTTAACGATACCGGTAGCCGCAAGTCGCGCCGCCAGTCAGACCTTGCCGCCGATCGGGCCATGAACCTGCGCCAGATCCGCGCGATCCCGCATAATGCCGTGCTTCAGCAGCTCGGTTATCCGGTCAACGTCATCACCGGGTTCGGCACTGCGGCGGACGGCAACTACGAAGCGATCGCCGCGCTGCTGCGCGAAAGCGAACGCGGCAGCCAGATGGTGCGGCTGGTCCGTGCCGCCAATGCGCTGGCCTCGATCAAGACCGTCGCCGCCTTTGGCGAGCTGTTCAATTCGGCCTATTGGGCGAGCAGGCCCTACCGCGGCGACGAGACCGGGATTTCCGATGCCTGCCTCGCATTGGCCGAATATCTCACCACCGATGACCGGACCGGCGTGTTCCGCCGCCTCGCCTCGCGGCTCAGGGTCGATGCGCTCAAACTGCATCGCCTGCTCGATCTGATCCCGGATGAGGTGCCACCGGCCGACCGCGAGCAAACCCGCCGCTCGTTGGGCGTACTCCAGGCGCTGCGGCTGGCGCTGTTCCAGCACATGTTCCTGCGCGCGGTGATGGTGCCCGCGTTTAGCCGCGCCAACGACATTGCCCGCGAAGATGTGCTGGAAATGGTCTTCACCTTGCGGATCGAGGAAGCATTGGCGCAGTTGCGCCGTGCATTCCCGATCAGCTTCCCCGGGATCGAAGATTTTTCGGTGACTGAGCCGACCGACTATCCCGACGAAGCGGCCAGCGGCTACGGCGCGATCCACCGCGATTTCATCGATCCGATTGCTCGCGCCAATGACCTCGCGCTGCGGATCACCACCGCGATTGCCAATCAGTTCGGAGCGCATGGCTAGGCAGACACACGTCTGCTTGGTATCGGGCAAGACCTCAGCGACCAACCTGCCCGCTACTCGAGGAAATTTCATGTACCGGCCTTCATGGTCTGAACGACTGCGCTTTCTGGTCGGCTTGCCACTCAGCCTGATCTACCTGCCGATAATGCTGCTGACGGTGCTGGCCTATGTGGTGATGCCCCGGCGGTTGTTCGTGGCCTTGCAACAGGACGTCCGAACCAAGGAAGTGGCCGCGCGGATGGCGGCCCTGCGCCCATTTGTGCAACCCGGCGAGCGGCTGCTCGATGTCGGCGCGGGCACCGGCGATTTCCTCAAGATCATCGGCGCGGGGCTGGGCGTGGAGGTTATCGGTGTCGATATCATCGACTATAGTGACAACGACATCGATGTGCTGCTGTTCGATGGCAAGACCATCCCGCTCGAAGGCAAAAGCGTTGACATCAGCATTGCCGCCTTCGTGCTGCATCACACCCGCGATCAGGCCGCCCTGATCGCCGAGATGAAGCGGGTCACGCGCCAGCGGATCGTGATTTTCGAGGACGCTTATTTCACCCCTTGGCAATGGCTGTTCCTGGTGTGGAACGATTTCTACGCCAACCAGGTCGTCGGCTCGGTCAAGGCCTTCAAAAGCTTCGGCAAACTCTCGATCGTGACCATGCCGATGCCGCTGACTTTCCGACGGGTGCCGCAGTGGGAGGCGTTCTTCGCGGCGCGCGGGCTGCGGCTGCTCAGCACTTCAGTTCGCCACGCCAAAGTCAAGCCGATGAGCAAGGTGACCTTTGTCCTTGAGGTTGAGCCCAAGGCTTAACCATTTGCGGTGTGCCAGTCCCGGTCTGAAACGGCGTCTGTGCCGGGCTGGCGCTGAGCGCCAAGATGCGCAACAAGGCGGTCATGGGATTCAAGTTCAATCGTCTGACGTCCATGCTGGCGGGTTTCACCGTGGTGATGACAATCGCCGGTGCGGTGCTGTTGTGGCAAGCGCAGACGGCCCCGCCACCTGCCCCAGCGGCGGCACTTGCCGCCAAGCCGGTCGATCAGCGGTTCGTGATCAAGCGGATCTTGCCGATCAGCGGCCCGATCCGCTACGGCGAATGGTATTGGGACGAGGCCGGGGTTACCGCCGGCCCGCTGGTCATCACGGTCGATCTGGATGCGCGGGTGCTATCGGTATTTCGTGGCGGGTACGAGATTGGCGCGACTGCGGTACTGCTCGGTACGCAGGAAAAGCCCACTCCGCTGGGGGTTTTTCCGATCCTGATGAAACGCGCAGACCACTATTCCAGCGCTTATGACGATGCTCCGATGCCATTCACCATGCGGCTGACTGAAGATGGCGTCTCGATCCATGGCACCACCGTCGAGCGCGGCTATGCCAGCCACGGCTGCGTCGGAACGCCGACCCCGTTTGCCAAAAAGCTGTTCGGGGTGGCCAAGCTGGGTGACCGGGTATTCATCACCCGGGGCAAGCAGATCGGCCTGGGTGATTCCCTGATCGAGAGCTAGGCGAGCCCCGACCCCAGCTGACGCGGCGTCGCATCGCCAAGCTGGCTGCCGCCATCGCAATCAAGGATCGTCCCGGTGATATAGCGCGCGGCGTTCGAGCATAGGAATACTGCGCTTTCCGCCACTTCCTCAACCTCGCCCCAGCGCTTCATCGCGATCCGCGCGAAGTGCTTTTCCTTGGTGCTGGCATCGGGCGCAAGGCGGGCCATGCCTTCGGTATTGGCGATCGGCCCGGGCGAAATCCCGTTGACCCGCACATCGGGGCCCCATTCCAGCGCAAGCACGCGGACCAGCTGATTGATCCCGGCTTTCGCTGCGCAGGCATGGGCCTGAAGCTGCATCGCATTAACCGCCTGACCCGCCGTAATCGCGATCAGCGAAGCGTCTGGTCCGAGCAGGTCATGACAGCCCCGGAAAACGTTGAACGTGCCCAGCAGATCGATATCGACCACTGTCTTGAAGGCATTGGCCGACATGCCGAGCGCCGGGGCAAGAAAATTCCCGGCCGCGCCAGAGATCACAATGTCGAGCGGTCCGAACTGATTACGGACTTGCTCCATTGCCCCCCGGATCGCACCGTAATCGCGAACATCGGCCGACAGGCCAATCGCGTCATGACCAATTTCGGCCGCAGCGTTCTGCGCCTTTTCGGGGTTCCGCCCGCACACCGCCACCTTAGCACCAAGCTCGGCAAGGCGTTTGGCCATGCCTAGGTTGATCCCGCTGGTGCCGCCAGCGACGAAGGCCACCTTGCCTTCAAATATTCCGTCCCGAAACGGCGAATCGGCCCGAAATGACGACATGCTCATTACTCCTTAGCGAGGGGCCATCCGGATCGCGCCGTCGAGGCGGATACATTGGGCGTTGAAATAGCTGTTGCGGACCAGTTCGAGGATCAGGCTGCCGAACTCTTCCGGCTTGCCCAGACGCTTGGGGAACGGCACCGAGGCGGCCAGGCTGTCGAGTACCTGCGGTTTCGCGCCAAGCATCAGCGGGGTAGCGAAAATCCCCGGCATGATCGAGTTTACCCTGATCCCCAGATCCGACAGATCGCGCGCCATCGGCAAGACTAGCCCGTTGACCCCGGCCTTGGCCGAGCCATAGATCACCTGGCCGATCTGCCCGTCCTGCGCCGCGACCGATGCGGTTAACGTGATAACCCCGCGCTCACCGTCGTCCAGCGGCGCGAGGCTTGCCATGCCCTCGGCCGAGAGCGAGGCAATCCGGTAACTCGCCACGAGGATACCCTGCACGCCGTAGATGTAATCTTCGGTCGAGAGCCGTTTGAGCCTGCCCGCTTCCTTGTCATAAGCCAGCGTCTTGCCCCGGCGCGAGGTCATTGCGCAATGAACGCAGATCCGTTCCTGACCAAGTGCGCTGCGAGCCTTGGCGAAGCCGGCCACTACGCTTTCTTCGCTGGTAATGTCGACCTTGCAGAACAATCCGCCGATCGCGCGGGCAACTTCCGCGCCCTTTTCCTCGTTCACATCGAAAATCGCGACCTTGACGCCAGCCTGCGCGAGGGCCTCGGCGCTCGCCCGGCCCAGCCCGGAAGCGCCACCGGTGACCACGGCTGCCATATTGCCTTCAATCCGCATTTGACTCTCCATTTAATCGCGCGATTAATGACTGGATTGACGCGCAGCGGCAAGCGCCTTTCACTATGCCGGTTTTGGGCGTCCGTCTGGGAGAATCTGAATGCCTGCTACTGCTGCCTGGGGCGCGACCGCGCCTGATTCCGGACTTGCCCCCTTCACCATCGACCGCCGGGATTTGCGCGATGAGGATGTGAGAATCGAGATCAGCCACTGCGGCGTCTGCCATTCAGACCTGCATTCCGCGCGCAACGATTGGGGGCGGACCAATTACCCGTTCGTTCCGGGGCATGAAATCGAAGGGTTCGTGACTGCGGTGGGCGCTGG
>JANLQQ010000125.1:0-18374 GCA_031367905.1 Novosphingobium sp. | reverse complement strand
GCAGGACATCGAATGGGCGGTGGAACAGCTGCCCGGCTTCCACCAGGGCGATATTGCCGCCTTCTCGGTCGAGACCGAGAGCGGCGAGGAAGTGCCAGCGGTACTGGTCCATTGCCGGGTGTCCGATCCAGCCGAGCGCCGCAAGCTCCACGATCAGATCCGCGACAAGGTCCGCTCGATCACCGGCATGAACTGCGTGATCGAACTGGTCCCCCCGCGCACCCTGCCGCGCACCAGCAGCGGCAAACTGTCGCGCGCCAAGGCCAAGAAACTGTATCTTTCGGGCGAAATCGAACCGTTCCAGCTGGCTGCGTAAGCCTTTGCCGGCTAATCCAATGCTGTTCCAAAACGGGAACCGCACAAAGCTTGGATTCTTGGTGCGATTTGGGCATATTCCTTTCCTATGGGGACAGGATCGCCGAACAATACACCGCAGGGGCAATCGGACCGCGAGAGCTATGGCGTTCTCGTCGGTTGGACTCATTCGGAATTTACCGGGCGGATCGACCTGCGGCTTCAGACAGTCCAATCGACCCGCCAGACTGGGCCTACCGAGCCGGATTCGCATCATTTCGTAATGACCCCAAATCAGGCTGCGCTGCTTGCGACCTATCTGTTCGAGGTTACTCACCGCAACCCACCGCGCCGCCGCAGCTGGCTGGCGCGCTGGTTCGGAAGCTGAAACCAGCGGCGCAATCCGCTTTGCCTCCCTGTCTTATATCGCTAATACAGCTTGCACTGCGGCGCGAAGCATCCCATCTTGCCTGCCAGTATTGCAAGATCTGCCGTACTCGCAAGATATGGAAGTACCCATGGCCTCCACTCCGACCGACACTGCCACCGCCGCCCCCACAATTACGCTGACCGCCCCCGATCCGGTCCCGGTGATCGCGCCCGAGCAGGCGATCGGACTGGTCCCGGTCTCGCCCGGCGACAAGTCCAAGCTGGAAAGCAAGGTAGATGCCTTCATCGCCGATCTGGTGGCGCAAGATGCCAATTCGCCCGAGTTCGGCCAGCGGGTTGATCAGCTGACCAATATGGGCCGCAAGGAAATTGCCACTGCTGCTGGCATGTCGAACCGGTTCCTCGATCGGCCGATCCGGGCGATGGACAAGGATTCGGGCGTTGGCGCCGATCTTGCCGCGCTGCGCCGCACGGTTGAGGAGCTTGATCCCGGCAAGAAGGGCAAACTCTCGACCGGCCGCAAGATTCTCGGCATCATTCCGATGGGCAACAGCCTGAAGAAGTATTTTGATAGCTACACCTCCAGCCAAGGCCATATTCAGGCGATCCTCGCGCGGCTGGGTTCAGGCAAGGATGAGCTGCTGATGGACAACGCCGCGATCGACGTGGAGCGCGGCAAGCTGTGGGAAGCGATGGGCAATCTGGAACAGATGATCCATATTTCTCGCACGCTGGATAGCAAGCTGGAAGAAAAAGCAGCAGATCTGGATCATAGCGAACCGGCTAAGGCCAAGGCCTTGCGCGAAAGCGCGCTGTTCTATGTCCGCCAGCGGACCCAGGACCTGCTCACGCAAATGGCGGTCACCGTCCAAGGCTATCTCGCGCTCGATCTGGTCAAGAAAAACAACGTCGAGCTGGTCAAGGGTGTCGACCGCGCCAGCACCACCACGGTCGGCGCGCTGCGCACCGCCGTTACCGTCGCCCAGGCGATGACCAACCAGCGGCTGGTGCTGCAGCAGATTACTTCGCTTAACCAGACGACCGCCAATATCATCGATTCAACCGGAACCTTGCTGCGCGATCAGACCGGCAAGATCCATGAACAGGCCGCGGCCAGCACAATCCCGCTGGAAACCCTCCAGCGCGCCTTCCAGAACATCTATGACACGATGGACAATATCGACACTTTCAAGGTGAAAGCGCTCGAATCGATGAAGCAGACCGTCACCACGCTCACCAGCGAAGTCGAAAAGTCGCGCGGCTATATCGCCCGGGCCGAAGGCGCGGCGCAGGCCAAGCTGACCAGCGATGCGCCCAACCTGCTGAGCCTGGAGGGTTAATGACCAGGTCTCCGGCCCAGATAAGCGACCGCACCCTGGCCGAAGCGCGGGCATCGCTCAACAATCAGCGCGCGGGCGGGCGGCGCAATTCGATCGGACAGCGCTCCGCCGCGCTCAAGCGTGAGCATCGCTTGCGCACGGGTTTGCGGGTGTTAATGGCGATCGTTGCGATCCTGGTTGCGGCGATGGCGGTTGGCCTGGTTATCGACGGGATTGGCTTCACCGGCATCATGGTTTCGGCCCTGGCGATCTTTGCTGCGGTGACCATTTTCGGGCGCTATCCAAGGCTCAGCGTGCCAACCCGCGCCGCGTTGACTGGCGGCGATGTGAAGTCGCTGGTCGGGCGAACCGAGCTGTGGCTGGAAAGCCAGCGCCCGGCGCTTCCCGCCCCCGCCGTACAGCTGGTCGATCAGATCGGGTTGCAGCTCGATGCGCTGGGACTGCAGCTTGACGGGTTGACCGACAACGCCCCCGCCGCGCTGGAAGTGCGCAAGCTGGTCGGCGAACATCTGCCCGAGCTGGTCTCCACCTACACCAGCATCCCGCGCCACTTGCGCGGCGAGGCCAGCGGGGGCCGCACCCCTGACCAACAGCTGGCTGAGAGCCTGGGCAAGATCAGTACCGAAATCGACAGTGTCACCCGCCAGCTGGCCTCGGGCGCGATCGATAATCTGGCGATCAAGACCCGCTATCTCGATTACAAATACGGGGCCGGCCCCGAGGGAGAAACACCCTGATGCGCGTTGCCATCCCACATCATCTCGACAGGCAAGAAGTCCGCCGCCGGATCAAGGGCAGTGCCCACGAGATTGTCGACTTCCTGCCCGACCGCGCCGATGTCCACACCAGCTGGCCAAACGAAGACCGGATGAAGCTGGACGTCAGCGCGATGGGCCAATCGATCACCGGTGACATTGACATCGAGGAAAGCCAGGTGGTCTTCACCATCAATTTGCCGGGAATGTTGTCGTTCGTTGAACCAATGATCGAAAAAGCGATTTCGGCGAAGGGGCGCAAGCTGCTTACCTGACCCATCGTCGCGAACTTGATCCGGAACGACGTTACAATTCACGCTCGAGCTCAAGATAATCCTTGGGGATCCGCAAGCTTGCCATCGCCAGCTGGGTTTCGCGCAGGAACAGCACCAGCCCCCACATCAGCAGTGCAACCGCGAGCAGGAACAACCCGGCGGCCAACAGCTGCAGTTTCAGCCCGGCGATTTCCTCGACAAACAGCGCCGCCACGGTCAGCCCGATTATCAGCGCGCTGATCACCAGCATCCGGATCGCCCGCCCAATCAGCGAAATGCGGCGATCCGAATTGCGGATTTCCAGCACCAGCAAGTCATGCTCTTGGCCCTCGGTTTCACTGTGCCGGGCCTGCAAATGGCGCGAGCGATCCACCACCCGCCCGAGCCGTCCGGATAGGATGTTCATGATATTTCCGATCGCCACCAGCACGAACACCGGGGCAAGCGCAAGCTGGATGGTCTGGGCGATCACTTCATGAGCCTCAGGACGACCGGCCGCTGGTGAGCAAACTGTCCACCACGCCCGGATCGGCCAGTGTCGAAGTATCGCCCAGATTCGACACATCGCCTTCCGCAATCTTGCGCAAAATCCGCCGCATGATCTTGCCGCTGCGCGTTTTGGGCAGCGCCGGGGCAAAGTGGATCACATCAGGTGTCGCTATCGGCCCGATCTCGCGCCGGACCCACTGGACCAGTTCGGCCCGCATCGCCTCGCTCTCGGCTTCTCCGGCGTTGAGCGTGACATAGGCATAGATGCCCTGCCCCTTGATGTCGTGCGGGAAGCCGACCACTGCGGCCTCGGCCACCTTTGCATGGGCGACCAGCGCGCTTTCCACTTCGGCGGTGCCCATCCGGTGGCCCGAGACATTGATCACATCGTCGACCCGCCCGGTGATCCAGTAATAGCCATCCTCATCGCGCCTGCAGCCATCGCCGGTGAAATATTTGCCCGGATAGGTCGTAAAATAGGTTTGGAAAAAGCGCGCGTGATCGCCCCAGACGGTGCGCATCTGCCCCGGCCAGCTTTGGGTGATGCACAGGTTCCCCTCCGCCACGCCTTCCAGCAACGCGCCTTCGGCATCGACCAGTTGCGGCACGACTGCGAACATCGGATGGGAAGCTGAACCCGGCTTGAGGTTTGTCGCGCCGGGCAGTGGTGTGATCATTGCTGCGCCGGTTTCGGTCTGCCACCAGGTATCGACAATCGGGCAGCGCCCATCGCCCACCACGCGCCAATACCATTCCCATGCCTCGGGATTGATCGGCTCTCCGACGCTGCCGAGCAGGCGCAGTGATGCCCGGGATGTGGCCTTCACCGGCCCATCGCCCTCACGCATCAGCGAGCGTAGCGCAGTCGGCGCGCCGTAGAAGATGTTGACCTGGTGCCGGTCGACGATCTCCCAGAACCGGCTGTGGGTGGGATAGCTGGGCACGCCTTCGAACATCATTGTGGTCGCGCCATTGGCGAGCGGGCCATACACCACATAGCTGTGCCCCGTGACCCAGCCGACATCCGCTGCGCACCAGTAAATCTCACCCGGGCGGTAATCGAACACATAGTGATGGGTCATCGCGGCCCAGACAAGGTAGCCGCCAGTGGTGTGGAGCACGCCCTTGGGCTGGCCGGTGCTGCCCGAAGTGTAGAGGATGAACAGCGGATCTTCCGCGCCCATTTCCTCTGGCGGGCAATCGGCCGAAACCGCCTCGCGCATTTCATGCCACCAGTGATCGCGCAGCGGGATCATTGTAGCGCCGTTGGCGGCGTGTCTCACCACCATGACGGCCGATACCGAGGGGCAATGCGCCAGCGCCGCATCGACATTGGCTTTGAGCGGAACCAGCTTGCCGCCGCGCATTCCGGCATCGGCGGTAATCACGATATTGCTGTCACAATCCTGAATCCGGCCCGCCAGCGCATCGGGTGAAAAGCCGCCGAACACGATCGAATGAATCGCGCCGATCCGGGTGCAGGCGAGCATCGCCACCGCCGCCTCGGGGATCATCGGCATGTAGATCGTGATCCGGTCGCCGCGCTTTGCACCGATCGCCTTCAGTGCATTGGCAAAGCGGCAGACCTCGCCGTGCAATTCGCGGTAAGTCAGCTTGCGCTGCTGCGAAGGATCATCGCCTTCCCAAATGATCGCAGTGGTATGGCCGCGGGTCGCAAGGTGCCGGTCAAGGCAATTGGCCGAGACGTTGAGTGTGCCATCGGCGAACCATTCGATCCCGAAATCCGCCTCGTCAAAACTGCATTTATTGAGCTTGGTCCACGGTCTGATCCAGTCAATCCGGGCGCTTTCCTCACGCCAGAAAGCCTCGGGCACTTCAAGCGATGCGCGGTATTTCTCGGCGTAACCCGCCGCATCGACATAAGCACGTTTCGCCCATTCGGCGGGGACGGGGTGGATCGTGGACACAGCAGCTCTCCCAATTGGCAACCATCAATGCCGGGTGCTCAGCGCATGATCAAGCGCCGGGTTTGGGATAGAACCATTTTTGCCGCCAGCCATAGGTTGATTCCACCGGGTTACCCGCAGCGTCGGTGGCGGGCCTGAAGCGGAACCGCGCTTCGGCAAGGCGGCAGGTTATTGCATCAGCCTCGGCATCGCGGCTGGCGCGCTGCACCCGGCAATTGCGCGCCCGGCCATCGGTGCCGACCGTCATGTAGATGGTCACCGTTCCATCGATCCGCAGATCACGCGTCGCTCTGGGATAATCGCGCGCGGAGTTGATTTCACCGGCGATTTTCTCAGGCTTGCGGACCAGCCCGCCGCCTTGTCCCGTGCCGCCGGTGCCGCTGCCGGTGCCACTACCCTGCCCGCCCGCGCCGGTTCCAGCGCCCGTATCCCTGGTGCCAGAACTGT
This sequence comes from Novosphingobium sp., assembly GCA_031367905.1. Taxonomy (GTDB): domain Bacteria; phylum Pseudomonadota; class Alphaproteobacteria; order Sphingomonadales; family Sphingomonadaceae; genus Novosphingobium. The sequence continues at coordinate 12,456 of JANLQQ010000125.1, read as the reverse complement.
TGGCATCGCCGGTGCTGGCCGCCTTGGGCGCTGGGACCTTGGCGATAACGACCTTCGGCTTGGGCGCGTTCACCGCCTTGGCCACTGCCTTTTTGCCGACCTCCGCGGCCGCACCAGCCTTGTCAGGCTCCTTGCTCGGCTCGGGCGACGGCGGCGGGGTGGTGACGGTGACGCTGAAGGCCGAAACCACGGTCTCGACCGCCTTGGCCGAAAAATCGGGCGCAAAAGCGCGGATCAGCGCCAGCACCGCCAGCACATGGAGCACAGCGACAAGCGCAAACACGCCAAGCTTGGTGCGGCGCGGCGCGCTGAGATCGGCCTGGGTCATTCAGGCAACCTATGCCACCCTGCGCGGGCGCTCAATAACTTCTTGGCAATCCAAGCACATGCTCGGCTAGATAGCTCAGGATCAGATTGGTGCTGATCGGCGCGACGGTATAGAGCCGCGCTTCGCGGAACTTGCGCTCGACGTCGTATTCCTCGGCAAACCCGAACCCGCCGAAGGTCTGCACGCACATATCGGCGGCCGCCCAGCTGGCCTCACTGGCCAGCAGCTTGGCCATATTGGCCTCCTCGCCCGGATTACCGCCTTCATCGAAGGTTCGCGCCGCGTGATGCACCATCAGCTCTGCTGCGCGCATCTGGGCATAACAGCGCGCGATCGGGAACTGGACGCCCTGGTTCTGCCCGATCGGCCGGCCGAAAACCTGCCGCTCCTTGGCATAGTCGCTGGCCTTGTTGATAAACCATTTGGCATCGCCGACGCATTCGGACGCGATCAGGATCCGCTCGGCGTTCATGCCCGAGAGGATGTAGCGAAAGCCCTTGCCTTCCTCGCCCACCAGCGCCGTAGCCGGGATCCGCATGTCATCGAAGAAGACTTCAGTGGTCGAGTGGTTCATCATCGTGCGGATCGGCTTGATCGTCATGCCGTTTCCAACCACGGTCCGCATATCGACGAGAAAAATCGACAGCCCCTCGGTCTTGCTTTTAACCTCCTCACGCGGGGTGGTGCGGGCGAGCAGCAGCATGAGGTCGGAATATTCGGCGCGGCTGGTCCAGATTTTCTGACCGTTGATGAGATAATCATCTCCGTCGCGCACCGCGACGGTGCGCAAGCTCAAGGTATCGGTGCCGCTGGTCGGCTCGGATACGCCGAAGGCCTGCAGCCGCAGCGAGCCATTGGCAATCCCCGGCAGATAGCTGCGCTTCTGCTCCGCGCTGCCATAGCGCAGCAGCGTGTTCATAATATACATCTGCGCATGGGCCGAGGCGCCGTTGCAGCCGGCAGCCTGGATTTCCTCCATGATCACTGCAGCGGCATCAAGTTTCAGGCCCGAGCCGCCGTATTCCTCCGGGATCAGCGCGGCGAGGAACCCCGAATGGGTCAGCGCATCGACGAACTCACCCGGATAGGCCCGCTCCCGGTCTTTTGTCCGCCAGTATTCGCCGGGGAAATCCGCACAAAGCGCCTGCACTGCGCGGCGGATTTCCTGAATATCATCGCTTTCGGTCATCAAGTTACGCCGGTATCTGATTGAACGGGATGCCCTTGTCGGGGCGGTGATCCTGCGGCAGGCCGAGCACCTTTTCGGCGATTGTATTGAGCAGCACTTCGTCGGACCCCCCGGCAATCCGCCCGGTGGGCGCGTTGATCCAGCTTGCCGTCCAGTCTTCCTTGCCAAAAGCGTGGGGATCGAACGCCAGGCCCACATTGCCTTGCAGATCGATCGCCAGTTCGGACAGCTTTTGCCGGCTGCGCACCGCGACCAGCTTGTTGAGCGACCCTTCCGGCCCCGGCACCATCCCGGCCTGCATCATCAGCATGGCGCGGGTGGTAATCGATTCGAGCCCGGCGCGCATCGCGAAATTGCGTGCGATCTGCTGGCGGATGCGGGCGTCTGACAATGCGGGCTTACCACCCACCTCGCAACTCCGCGCCAGAGCGACGAACTCATCAAGATGCGGGCCAAAGCCGCCGCTGTCGGTCGCGATATAGCGTTCGATCATCAGCGTGGTCAGCGCCACACCAAAGCCGCCGCCGACCGGGCTCATCCGCTGCGAATCTTCCATGCGGACATCATCGAAGAACACTTCGTTGACGTGGCTGTCCCCGCCCGCCAGCTTGATCGGGCGAACTTCGACGCCGGGCGCTTTCATATCGACCCAGAAATACGTCAGCCCCTTGTGCTTGGGCACGGTCGGATCGGTCCGAACGACAATCACGCCATAATCGCAATATTGCGCCCAGCTGGTCCAGACCTTCTGGCCGTTCATTTTCCAGCCGTTGCCATCGGGCTCGGCGCGGGTGCGCAGGCCTGCAAGGTCCGAACCGCCAGCCGGTTCGGAAAATAGCTGACACCAGATTTCCTCACCCTTAAGCGCGGCAAGGACACGTTCCTTCATCCATTCCTTGTCTTCACCATAACGGATCAGGATCGGAATTGGCATGCCCAGCGAGATGCCGAAATAATGGCTCGGCATGCCAAAGCTCATTTCCTCGGCATCGAAGGTGATTTTCTCGATATGGGTCAGGCCTTGCCCGCCAACTTCGGTCGCCCAATTGATCCCGGCGTAACCGGCATCGAACTTGGCCCGCTGGTAACGGCGGCCAAGCGCCAGATCATCCTCAACCGAAAGCCCGCGCCGCGCCTCGCGGCCATAGGTTCCAGCGCACGATTCAAGCCAGGCATGCGCCGAGCTACGATAGATGTCCAAATTGCTCATGCCGCCACTCCTGTCAGTTCCGTTGCCAGCAGGTCTTCCCAGAAATACATATTGCCCATCTCGATCGCCAGACTGCGGGTGCGGCGCATATGGAGGTGGAGCCCCATATCCCAGGTCACCCCGATCCCGCCATGAACCTGGATGCAATCGCGCGCGGCGGTGTCATAGGCCTCGGTCGCAGAAATCCGCGCGGCGGCAGCTGCCCTCAGGAAACCCGGCTGGCCTTCCTTGGCGGCGGCATCGATGCAATTGGCGCGGGCGATCTCGACCAGCCCGTACATCTCGGCAATCCGGTGCTTGACCGACTGAAAAGCGCCGATCTGCTGGCCGAACGCCTTGCGGGTAATCGCATAATCGCGGGCGATGAACAGCAGCGCCTCGGCCCCGCCAACTTGCTCATGCGCGGAGACGACGGCCATCCTTGCGAGGATGTCCTGCGCCAGTGCGGCGGCGGTATCGCCTTGGGCCAACAGCGTGGCCGGGCTGGCGGCAAAGCTCAGATCGGCATAGAGGCGGCTGTTGTCAAAGCCATCGATGGGCTCGCGCGCAACACCGCCCAGCTCGGCCAGCACCAGCGCAGGCAGGCCCTCGTGGCTCGCCCAGACAATCGCAAAGTCAGCCTTGAGCCCGGCGGTGACGCCCTGCTTGGTGCCAGTCAGCTTGCCGCCAGCGAAGCTTACGTCAGGCCTTGGCGGCAGCGGCGCGTTGCCTTCCGCAAAAGCCACCGTGCCCAGCGCTTCGCCTGAGGCCAGTGGGGGAAGCCAGCGCGCCTTCAGTTCCTCGTCGGCTGAAGCGAGCAAGGCTCGGCTCGCGCCGTAACCCACGGTCAAGAACGGAGCGCCCGCAGTCGCCGCGCCGGTTGCCTGCGCGACCAGCCCCAGTTCAATCAAACCAAGCCCCAGCCCGCCGTGTTCCTCGGGGATCGCCAGCGCGGTCCAGCCCTGTTCAACTGCGGTATCCCAGAACGGCTGGTCAAACTGCCCGGCCTGCTCAAGCAGCCCGAGTAAGCGATCCTTGCTCGTCCGCGCATCGAGCACGCGGCGCGATTCGCTGGCAATTGCCTGTTGGCCTTCGTCATAAAGGATCGACATTCACTGGCATCCCGATTTAATCGCTTGGTTAAATCGGCCATAGCGATCCTGCAAGCCAAAGCGAGCGGGAATTTCTCACTTCCGCCTTCGGGCGATGGCCGGATCCAGCGCCTCAACAAGAAATGCCGTTTTGCGACTTTTTCTGTTAGGACTGGGTCTCTGCTTTCGCCGGGATGACGGGGAAGGTGTTCACCCGATTGCCTGGATTGTCAGGGCCGGGACTTGCCGCTCGCCGCAAAGCTACCGCAGCGTTAACTAAGTCCATCTACCTAGCCTTCACCGAACCTTGCGACACACAGGTCCATGGACCGGGCGTGCCTTAGATATTCAGCGGTTGCGCTGGTCGCAGCAAGCCTGTGCGGTGCCGCTCCGGTGCAGGCATCGATCGGTTTCGGGATATTGCCGGTTTCGATCGCATTCTCGGCCTTAACTCCGCCGCAAACGCGGTGCCAAGTGGCACCAGCCCCTGATGCTGCGACAGGCTTGTCAACTGGATTATCGGGCTCTGTAAGCAAGGCGACTGCGCTGCTTGGGGGCAAGGTCAGCCAGCTTGAATTGATCGCGAGGCAACAGGCCGGAGGCAGCTCGCTTACGCCTGCAAGTGCAGCCTTGGCGAGCGTGCCGGCCACTGAAACAAGCGCGTTCGGCGCGGCCAGCAACTGTCTGCAAATTGCGCTTCCACTGAAGGCAGTGAGCCTTGCAAAGCCTGGCCTGCCAGCCTCCCTGCCGGGGCCGGATGACTTCCTAGCCAGCGCGCGGGTCCCGAGCAAGCATACCCGGTTCGACGCTGCATGGAACCGCGTCCGCAGCGAGAATTTGCCGCGCGGCCTAGCCGGAAAGCTGATCGCAAGCGAGTCTGGCAGTGATCTGCTTGGCACCGTGAACGCCTGGACCAATGCCAAAGTTCACAGTGTTGAAGACACGGTGCAATATGGCAGGACGGACTATTGGGCGAGCGCGAAAACAACGCTGGCCCGGGGCGCAGGCGATTGCGAGGATGTCGCCATCGCCAAGCTGCAGATCCTGGCGGCCATGGGCGTGGACCGGTCCGACCTGTATCTGACCATCACCCGCGATTTGATCCGCAATGCCGATCACGCTGTGCTGATCGTGAAGCTGGGCGGGAAGTTCTGGCTGCTCGATAATTCGACCGATCAGGTGCTGGATGCTGCCCAGAGCAACAATTATCGGCCGATCATGTCGTTCAGCACAACGCGCAGCTGGCTGCATGGCAACTGGCGCCCTACCGCTCGGTAAGCGCCTCGTTGAAGGCCCGCAAAACGGGCTTGAGCAGATAGGTCAGCACGCTCTTGCGCCCGGTGATGATTTCGACATCACAGACCATCCCCGGCATGATCGGCAGACGCTGGCCGTTCTTTTCGATAAACGCGCGGTCCGTTTCAACCATGACTAGATAATAGGCCTGCCGCTCAACCTCGTCATAGATGCTGTCGGCGCTGATATTGCGGACCTGGCCGGCTAGCCCGCCATAGATTGAGAAGTCATAGGCGGTGACCTTGACGTTGGCCCGGTCGCCCACCTTGATAAAGGCGATGTCCTTGGGCGCGATCCGGGCCTCGATCAGCAGTCTGTCACCCTGCGGGACGATCTGCATCACGGTTTCACCTGCATTCAGATAACCGCCGAGCGTGCTGACTTGGAGATCATTGACGAAGCCGGTGGTCGGCGCGCGCAGCTCGTTGCGGTTCTGGCGCGCCGAGGCTCCTTTGATGGTCTCCTGATTGACTGCCAGCTTGGTCGCCACTTCGCTGCGCTCGCTCAGCGCCTGCTGGCGGAAATCAAACTGGGCCTCGCTGAACTGCGCCTGCGCCTCGCGGATTGCGGCCTGCGCCCGGCCGGCGCCTTGCCGCGCCGCAGACAAGCGGCCCTGGACATCGACCAGCTCGCGCTGCGCGGTAATCAGCTCGGTCTGCGGGATGACTTTCTTGGCAACCATCGGGGCCAACATATTGACCTGTTCCTGGGCCAGACGCGCGCTGTTCTCCAACGCGGCGATGGTTGCCTGGCCTTCCTGCAGCTCGCGGCGGCGCTGCTCGATTGCCGCCGACAGTCCGCTCTGCTTGCTCCGGGCAGTGGCGCGGCGCACGACAGCGAGTTGCGCTTCCTCGGCACAAATCGATCCCGCCGCACAATTGCCGGCGGCGGCGCTGTTGCCACCCTCTTGGGAAAGCCGATCGGCCCGGGCGACCAGCCGCTCGTTCTCGGCCTCCAGCTGACCCAGTGCGGAGGCAGATTGCGAATCGTCCAGCCGGACCAGCAGATCGCCCTTTCGCACCAGTTGCCCTGGCCGAACCAGAATTGCGCTGACAGTTGCGGGCTCAGCTGCCTGGATCAGCTGCACCTTGCTCGATGGGACCACCTTGCCCATGCCGCGGGTGATTTCGTCAATCCTGGCCAGCGCCGACCATAAGATCAGCACGAACATTCCGGCCGCGCAGATCGCAATCAACTTGCGGCTGGCATCCCACTCATCGATCCCCAATCGCGCGCGCAGGCTGGCAAGCAGCCTCATTGCGCAGTCGCCTGCTTGGGCGCTTCGCCCAGCGCCACTTTCCTTGCCGCCGGTTCAGCTAAGCTGGTCTGTTCCACCACTTGCCGGTAACTGCTTTCGGCCTGGATTGGATCGGGTATCGATGGCCGCCAGCCCTTCGTCACATCAAGCCGCCCACCAACATCAGCCTCGGCGTGGCGATCGGTGATATGCGGCGCGACGGTGAGCCCAGGAGTGAGCTGTTCGGTTGCGGCCAGAGCGGGCTGATCCGGCAGGGCCCGCAGGCGCAGCAGCTCAAAATTGATCGAAGGGATCCGCTCAACTCCGCTGTAGGCAGTTGTAAAACTGCCCGAGCGCCCGGCACTGCCATTGAACCGGTAGAAGATGTGCCGGCCAAGCTGGGTAATCTTGGCCAGCTGGAATGCCCATTTCGGCAAGACATAGTCGGCGTGATAATGGGTCGCGGTGCCAATGCTTGGCTCAACATAACCGGCCAGCGCGGCACGGGCGACTGCTTCGGCCTCGCGCCAGCGATTTGCCGCCGGACTGCGCAGCAACGAACCATCGCAAGTGAAGCTGAACTGGCAACCGGTCTGCCGTTCGGAACCTTGATAGATTACCCCGCAAACGCTGTTGGGATAGGCCGGGTGCCGCATCCGGTTGAGAATAACCTGGGCTACAGCGCGGCGCCCTTGCAGCGGCTCAACCGCAGCTTCGTAATAGACCGCCTGGGTCAGGCAGTGCAGCGCATTGCCATAGGCCCCGCCCGCCGCGAAGCTGGTGAGCTGAAAGCGGACCGGATGATCGAGCGGCAGGCCGGACAGCGGAATCGCGGCATTGCGTTCCTGCGCGGCTGAACCATCCACCACGATTTGCGCTTTATCGTCGACCGACATTTCGGTGACAGTGCCGATATCGCCGAGGGCATAGCGCTCCGCTGGCTGGTTCCCGGTCAGGCCCCACGAAGGCAGACTCGCCAGTGCGCTGAGCAGTGCTACAGCGGCAATCGCCAGCATGAGCCGGATCAGATGTTGCCGCAGCGGACTGCGGGCACGCTGCCGCGCTTCGCCGAGGCGGGCGAATTCGGGCAGCTGGCCCAGATCCAGAACGGCGGCACTTTGCATGATCAGACCTTCAACCCGGCACCAGCCGATGCGATGATTTCGTCCCTTGGTCCGTCGGCGACTATCCGGCCATTGTCGAGGACGATAACCCTGTTGCAGAGCGCAAAAAGGGCCGGCCGGTGGGTCGAAATAACCAGTGTCTGTTCAGCCGTCATGGTTTGGGACAGTCGTTCGACCACAAGTTTCTCGGTCTGGCTGTCCATGGCTCCGGTCGGCTCGTCGAGGAACAGCAGCTTTGACGGCGTGACCAGTGCCCGCGCCAGGGTCAGGAAGGCGCGCTGCCCGCCCGACAGCTGACTGCCGGATTCGCCGACCCCCCGATCGAACCCGCCCGCATCCTTCGACAGAAACTGTTCGGCGCCCACCGCACGAAGCGCAGCAAGCAGCTGTTCGTCGCTGACAATCCCGGCGCCGAGCGAGAGATTGTCCTTGATCGTGCCGCTAAACAGGCTCGAATCCTGGCCAACGAAGCGGAACGCGCTGCGCAAATCCTGCGGGCGATACTGGCGGCTGTCGATCCCCTCGACCAGCATTGCCCCGCCCTCGGGGGCGTAAAGCCCGCACAGCACCCGGCCCAAGGTCGATTTGCCGGACGCAACCTTGCCGATCAGTGCGATCCGGTCGCCCGGGCGGATCTCCAGATTGATATCGGTCAGCGATTTCACCGACGCCCCCGGATATTGGAAGTCCAGCCCTTCCAACCGGATCTGGGCCGAGCGGATGGTGGGCGTGAACGAAGTACTGCCAAGTTTGCGCTCGTCGCTCTCTTCCCACAGCCGCTGGATCGATTCGAGCGTCTGGCGGGCCTGCTGGCCGCGGGTCAGGATGAAGGCGAATTGGGCGACCGGCGAGAGCGAGCGCGATGACAGCATGACGATGGCAATGATCGCGCCCATGGTGATCTGCCCGGCGGCGAACATATAATAGCCGCCAACGATCAGCCCGACATTGGAGAATTGCTGGAACGCGGAAGACAAGCCGATTGCCGAGGAGCTGATGTCGCGCAAATGCTGCTGCGACTGCGCTCCAAGCTCAGCCAGCCGCCGCCACCGCCCCAGCATCACACCTTCGCCCGAAATACTTTTCAGGGTTTCGATGCCGGCAATCGATTCGACCAGCAGGGTCTGTTGCAGCCCAAAATCAGCCTGCGCCTCGCGGGCGGCCTGAACCACCTTACGCTGCAACCGCCAGCCCAGCAGGCCCATCACCAGCGCCGAAACCAGCGGGACCAGCGCCAGCCAGGTCGCCAGAAAGGCAATCATCGCGATGAACAGGAACAGGAAGGCCATATCGACCAGCAGCATGATCGTGGTCGAGGCGAAGAATTCGCGTACGATGGCATATTCCGAAACTTTGGCGACAAGGTTGCCGGTGTGGCCCTTACGCTCGGCCAGCGGCGCCGAGAGAATCTTCGAATAGATCTTCTGCGACAGCCTCAAATCAAGTTCGCGCCCGATCTGGTCAAGCACATTGGTGCGGGCCCGGCGCAAAGCATATTCAAGCCCGAATGCAATCACCACGCCGAACGCAAGCACCCACAAGGTCGATTGGGCCCGGTTCGGGATCACCCGGTCATAAACATTCATCGAGAACAGCGGCAGGGCAAGGGCGAGCAGATTGACCAGCAGCGTTGCCACCATCACCGGCTTGAACTGCTTGCGCTGTTTGTGGATTTCGCTCCAGAACCAATGACCGCGCGCCTGCGTTTCCCAAGGCTGCGCAGCATCACGCAGGGCAGTAGGATCGCCGAACACAGTCGCCAGCCAACCGGCGAAGTCCTTTTGGACAGTGGCCAGCGGCTCCCACGCGGCCCTGCCAGTCAGCGGGCGCCAGACCAACAGATCCTTGTCACGCAGTTCGTGAACCACGACCACGCCGCCACCCGCAAGCGCCAGAATTGCCGGATAAGCCCCACGCTGGCGCGGCAGCTTGGGCTGCGGCTGCACGTCACAATTAAGCCCCAGCAATTCCAGCACCGGTTCAGCCTGATGGAGCGGCAGGCGGCCATCCGGCGACAGGGCAAAAGCGGTCAGCAGGCCCGGTGAAAAGGCAACCCCGAAGCGTTCGGCCAACTGGCCGATACACGCCACCAGCGGATCGGTCGATTGTGGCTTGGAATTGGGCGCATCGGCCATCTATCTATGCCCTGTCTTCGCGGCTTGGCTGTTCAAGGATTGCTCTGCCGAAGGTCATTTCGGAGGAGTGCGGTATTCCAGTTCAGCTGGCTTGGGCGGACCAAAATTGAAGCGCGCACGTTCGGCTTCTCCGGCACCCGCTCCTGGTTCAACGCGCAAGCCGGTCAGCAATCGATTGGTTGCAGCCAGCGCCTGATAGCGAGCGAAAATCTGCGAGAAACGGGCTGTTTCCAGCCGCACTTGCACGTTGTAGCGGGTGTTCTGGGCATCAAGCACATCGAGCAGTGAGCGGCGACCAACATTGAACTGGCTGCGATAGGACAGCAGCAGATCGTCGGTCACCTGGCTCTGCGTGGCAAGCTCCTGCGAAACCCGGGTCTGCGTGCGCAAGGAATTATAGGCCGAGCGGACGTCTTCTTCGGCTTCGCGGACCACCTGATAAAGCTGGTACCGACTCTCGCTCGAGCGGCGGACCATTTCCTGATATTTGGCGCGGTTGATCCCGCCATCGAAGACATTCCAGCGCAGAAATGCCCGTGCCTGAAAATCCCGGGTGGTCCCGCGGAAACCGTCAACATCCTCGCCAATCCGGCCAGTCACATCGACCCCGATCCGGGGAAACAGATCGCCCTTGGCGCTATCCGCCATGGCGTGCGCTGCATCGACATCGGCTTCGGCTTCCCGGATCCGGGGATTGGTGGTACGCGCGATACCGACTGCTTCATCGACCGATCCTGGCAGGTTTTCAGCCAGAGTTGGCGGAAGCGTCACCTGATCGAGATCAAGTCCGGTCAACCGGCGCAGCGTAATTCTGGCCTCTTCCATCGATTGTTCGGCTTCGACCTGACGGACCACCGCAGCCTGCAGCCGTTCCTGCGCCTGCTGCTGGTCGGCAATCGAAATCGAGCCCTGTTGCACCCCAGTGCCAAGATCATTCACCAACGCCTGATGAAAGGTGACATTGTCCTGGCTGGCCGCGACGACGCGCTGCTGCAGCAACAGATCCAGATACTGCCGCGAAACCTGAAGCGCGATGAATTCGGATCGCTCAACCACCCGCAACGATGCCCCATCGACCCGCGCCGCCTGCCGCAGCAACTCCCCGCGGCGGCGGCCGAAGTCAGCCACGATAAACTCGCCCTTGGCAAACGCCTCAAGCGGATAGAGCTCCTGATTCTGGATCCCCAGCGACCGCCGTGTGGTATTATCCAAGTGGCGGACCCCAGCCGAAGCCTCAACATCAATGCGCGGCGCGTAAAGCCCTTGCGCTTGCTTGCGCTCAAACTGAATCGCTTCCTTGTTGTATTGGGCCTGGGCAACCTGAGGGTTGGAATTGACGGCAACCCGCACCGCTTCTTCGAGAGTGACTGGGCCAGGCGACTGATTGACGACGGACTGGGCCAGCGCAGAATGGGCCGATCCAGCAAGCATGACAGAATAGCCAGCGATCAGAAACTTGCGGAAAATCATGTCTTTGCCCCTGGCTTAACGGCTCACTGTTAGTTCGACGCGGCGATTACTTGGATTGCGTTCGCCATCGGCGGTCGGCACCTTCGGTTCCGTTTCACCCCGGCCGGACACCTTCAATACCGTGGCCTCAACCCCTTTGGCGACAAGGCTCGCCCCCACTGCCTCGGCCCGCCTGACCGAGAGGGCATCATTGTAACCATCGCCGCCGGAACGGTCGGTGTGCCCGGTCACGGTGATGGCATTCCAGCGGCAGTCACGGACGTTCCGCATTACCTCGTCCAGGGTTTCGAGGCTGCTCTGGGGCGTAACGGCGCTGTCCCATTCAAAAAACACGATCCCGGCGATCGGCTGGTTGCAAACATCGGACGGTGGGGTAGGCAGAGACGCCACCACCTCGGGTGTCGGCACCGGTACCGGCGGCTCGGCTTGCATCCGGCTTGCGGCATCGCTGCATTTGCCGATGCTGACTGGATCTTTGGTCCGGCTTTTCAGGAAACCCAGCGCGACCCCGCACTGCGCCTTGGCTTGCAAAGCCCAGCCGAAGCGCGAACTGTCAAGCGCAACAACCGACTGATCGACGGTCAATGCCAGCCCGGCATCATAGCGCGCCTGGATCTCTGCGCGGAGCGATCCGACGTCCATCGCCAATAGCGCATCGGAGCTTGTCTGAGCAAAAGCGCAGACCGGCCAAGCAGCGGCAATCAACGATGCTGCTTGTAGCCCCCGCCTAAAATTCCCCTGCATTGCCAGCCCCTTTAATGGTTAATACCACTGATTCCCTAGCCCTAGGCCATGGCAGCAGTGTCTTGATGGTCAAGCATAAAAGCCAGCTCAAGCGGCGATGGCACCGATTGGGACGCGATGCTGATCGAATGATCAAGCAGCCCAATCAAGGCAGTGCCCCCTGCGCCTTGCTCGGTTTCAATCTGGCCCTCGTGCCCAGGGGTAAAATAATCGACAATCGAGTCAACGGCCTGGCTATCCACGGTATCGGCAAATGCTTCCCGGATCTCGGGCAAATCCTGCGGAGAAACCTCGACATCTTTACTCATCCAGGGTGCCTGCAAGTCAAGCAGTGCATCCATCGCCTGGCTGGATCTTAACCCGAAGTCAGGCAAATCAGCAGGCTGCCCCGGTGACTGGTCAGGTTCAGCTGTAACGGAGTATCGTTCTACAGTCTGGCTGGTTTCCGGCCCGACTGTACTGGCGAATGCGTCTGCAACGTGAATTGTGAACGCTGTAACAGCCGTTCGATCGCCATCGCCATCTCTAAGCTGAACCGTGGCCGCAATCATCTCGTCGACCTCAGTCGCGGTGGCGATAGTCCTGGTTATGTTGAGCTTGAGCTCACCCGATGACTGATAAGTATCGACCCAGGCGATTTGGGCTCCAGCCGG
>JANLQQ010000071.1:0-9566 GCA_031367905.1 Novosphingobium sp. | reverse complement strand
CCCAGCCGTGGCTGGCGGTGCGGAACGAGAAGATCCGTTCCTTCGCGCGGGCTTTTTCCTCGTCGCGCCGCGCCCCGCCAAAGGCCGCATCAAAGCCCCATTTGTCGAGCGCCTGCTTGAGCCCTTCGGTCTTCCACAGATCGGTGTGGAGCGCCCCGTGATCGAACGGATTGATGCCGCGTTCGATGCATTCGGGGTTCTGGTAGACCAGCAATTCCATACCAGACTCCTCAGCCATCTGGCTGCGCAGGGCGTACATCTCGCGGAACTTCCAGGTGGTATCGACATGGAGCAGCGGAAATGGCGGCGGCGCAGGATAGAACGCTTTGCGCGCCAGATGGAGCATCACCGCGCTGTCCTTGCCGACCGAATAGAGCATCACCGGACGCTCCACCTCGGCCACAACCTCGCGCAGGATGTGGATCGCTTCGGCTTCAAGCCGCTGTAGGTGGGTCAGATTAATCGGCATGATTGGCTCATTTGTTGCGCTGCTCTCCTAGCGCGCTGGATCTAGCATGACGACCATAGCATTTCCTTGGGGCCCGCAAGCCAGACTGTCTCTGGGAATCAGAACGCGACTGCCGCGCCATTCCACAGCCTATTCAAACTCCGCATTCTCGCGCAGCACCGCCCATTGCTTGCCGTCGTGGCCGAACAGGATCCGCGTTCCGGCAGCGCGGGCTTTCGCCAGCCGCTCAAAAGTCAGCATACCCTGCTCGATATCGACCGTCGCGCGGGGCAGCACCATCACATCCAGATTGCGCTCGGTATAGCAGCAGTCCCCCGCCAGCAGCACCGCGCCCTTGGGCAGTTTGACGATCACACTCTGGTGGCCCGGGGTGTGGCCATAGGTCGGCACTACCCGCACTGTGCCGTCGCCAAACAAATCGAGCTCGCCATCGATCGCCCTGATCGGCTGGCCGGTGTCATAATCCACCGTCTCGTAGAGCCCGGGCTCAGGGTTGTGACGCGCGGTATCCAGCTCACGGCGCTGGATGATCACGGTGGCATTGGGGAGATGACTATTGCCGCCGCAGTGATCGATATGGAGGTGCGAATTGATCACGTAATCGATAGTGGCAGGATCGATCTCGATCGCCTTCAGCCGTGTTGCAATATCCATCCCCTCAAACCATTGCAGCCCGAATTTGTCGCCCGGCAGCGCGGCTTCCAGTTCGCGGCGATAGCGCACCCCCATCCCGGTATCGAACAGCGCCCGTCCCCGGGGGTGATCGATCAGATAGGATGGCACCGGCCCGCGCAGATAATCGCCCTGGTCGCCTTCAACGAAGTAGCCCGGCCGGCACTGGAACCAGCCGCAGTTGAAGGCGTAGAGGCGCAGAATATCAGTCACAGCCGGGCCCGCGCGCTTTGTCCATCATCGACCCGGATCACTGCGCCAGTGACGCATTCACTAGCCGGGGCGACCAGGTACAGCAGGGTTGAATCGAGCTGCTGCGGCACCGGCACACGCTTGTGCAGCAAATGCTCGGCCGGATTTCCGCCCATCCGCTCAAACATGCCATCGGTCATCTCGCTGACGAACATGCCTGGGCAGATTGCGTTGACGTTGATGTTGTAGCTGGCCCATTCAACCGAGAGCGCCTCGGTCATCCGGGCAATCGCGGTTTTGGTGATCGCATAAAGCGCGGCTCCGCCGCCGTCATAGCGGAAATGCGCGACCGAGCTGATATTGACCATCCGGCCCGGCTTACCCGCCGCGATCAGCCGCCGAGCAACCTCGCAGGACAGAATATAGGGCCCGCGCAAATTGACCCCAAGCACCTGGTCAATCAGTTCGATCGACATCTTGTGGGCGCGCTGGGCGTCTGGAATGCCAGCGTTGTTGATCAGGATATCAACCGTGCCAAAGGCGGCTTCGGCGGCAGCAACGGCGGCGATCAGCGATCCTGCATCGGTGGCGTCCATCGGGATCGCAATCGCATGGCCACCCGCCGCATTGATCTGCGCAGCCAGCGCCTCAAGCCGGTCCTTGCGCCGGGCGCACAGCGCAACCTTGGCCCCAGAGGCAGCCAGCACCCGGGCAAAGCGCGCGCCAAGGCCCGAGGACGCGCCGGTGACCAGCGCGACGCGGCCCGTCAGGTCGCTTGAATTGTTGGGCAGCGGATAGTCACTCATGATTGGCTCCTCTCGGCTGCGGCTACTTCGACATCGCGCAACCGTTCCTTGCCGAACCACATCGCCTCGCCCAAGAAAAATGTCGGGGAACCAAAAGCGCCGCGCTCCACGGCGCTGGCCGTATTGCTTGCCAGCTGCTGCTTGCTGACGTCCTCCGCCGCTCCGTCGACCAGGGCATTTGCGGGCAACCCCGCGTCGGTGAGCGCACGGTGCCAGACATCGGGAAGATCGAGCTTCAGCCCTTGCTCCCACATCCCGGCAAACATTGCCTCATTATAGGCCTCGGCTACGCCCAGCCGCTCAGCCGCGACCGCGCCGCGCATCATCTGCAGGGTATTGACCGGGAAATGCGGGTTCATTGTAAAGCGTGTGACGCCATGTCTCACCATGAAACGCTGCATCTCAAGCCGGTCATAAGCGACTTTCGCGCCGACATGGCCATAGGCGGCCATCGGCGACTGGTTGCCGATCGCCTTGAAGATCCCGCCTAGCAGCACTGGGATATAGCGGAACTTTACCGCCCCGCGCGCCTCGACCCCAGGGATGGCACGGTGGACGAGATAGGCATTGGGGCTGCCGAAATCGAACAGGAACTCTGCGGCCTGGGGCATTACCATTTTTCTCCATAGGGGCGGATTTCCTGCTCGAATGTCCAGGCGCTGCGCGGTTGGCTGAACAGCGCCCAATAGGCATCGGCAACGGCAGCGGGCGGCATCAGCCGATCAGGATCAAGGCTGGCCACTGCTTCGGCACCCTCGCGCTCCGCAATCCGGGCGCGGATCCAATCGGTGTCCACTGCGGCGTCGATCACCAGATGCGCCACATGAATGCCCTGCGGCCAAAGCTCGCGCGCCGCCGATTGCGCAGTCGCGCGCAGGCCGGATTTGGCCGCGGCAAACGCAGCATAGCCGGGATTGCCGCGCATCCCTGCGGTGGCCCCGGTGACGAAGATCTTCCCCTCGCCGCGCGGCAGCATGATCCGCGCTGCTTCGCGCATTGTGGCAAAACCGGCGAAGCAGGCCATTTCCCAGACCTTGCGAAACACCCGGTCGGTGGTTTCGGTCAGTGGAAAG
Source organism: Novosphingobium sp. (assembly GCA_031367905.1). Lineage (GTDB taxonomy): Bacteria > Pseudomonadota > Alphaproteobacteria > Sphingomonadales > Sphingomonadaceae > Novosphingobium. The sequence continues at coordinate 6,354 of JANLQQ010000071.1, read as the reverse complement.
CTGACATTGGCGCCGACGTTGAAGATGACTAGCGTCAGCGGAGCAATTGCCTCAGCCTCTGCCAGGAAAGCGGCGACGTCCGGGCTCTCGCGCGCATCAAGCGATCGCCCAGTGACGGCGCCACCAAGCAACGATGCCAACTTGTCGCCATTGCGGCGTCCGGCATGAACCGCAAAACCCTCGCCTGCAAACTTGCGGACAATCGCTGCACCGATGTGATCGCCCGCACCGATCACCGCAACCGAGCCCTTGATCTCAAGCATTTTCATCGATTCCATCTTGTCGCGGGCCAAACGCTCATCCACAGTCGAACATGCGTTTTTATTTGGTACCTATACCGGTGCCGATGTCCATCCCTTCGCATTCCGGAGAAAGTCTGTGGATCTTGAATTCAGCCCCGAGGAACTGGCCTTCCGCGACGAAGTGCGCAGCTTCATCGCCGAAAATTACCCTACGGAACTCAGAGGAAAACAAGATGAGGGCGACGAGTTGTCCAAAGAGGATTTCCTCTCGTGGCACCGGATCCTGCACCGCAAGGGCTGGGTCGCACCGGCCTGGCCGGTCGAGTTTGGCGGCACCGGCTGGACCGCGACTCAGAAGTATATCTGGTCCGAAGAGACCGCTGCGGCCGATTGTATCCGCCTGATGCCGTTCGGATTGGCGATGGTCGGCCCGGTTATCTACACTTTTGGTACGGCCGAGCAGAAGACCAAATTCCTCCCGCGGATCCTCTCGGGCGAGGATTGGTGGTGCCAGGGTTATTCCGAACCCGGTTCCGGCTCGGACCTGGCCAGCCTGCGGACCAAGGCCGTTCAGGATGGCAGCGATTATATCGTCAATGGCCAGAAGACCTGGACCACGATGGCCCAGCATGCCGATTGGGGCTTTTTCCTGGTTCGCACCAATGCCGAGGGCAAGCCGCAGGAAGGGATCAGCTTCCTGCTGATCGACATGAAGACCCCCGGCATCACCGTGCGCCCGATCATCACCCTGGGCGGCGAGCATGAGGTCAACGAGGTCTGGCTGGAAGATGTGCGCGTGCCAATCGCGAACCGGATTTATGAAGAGAACAAGGGCTGGACCTGCGCCAAGTTCCTGCTGGCCCATGAACGCACCGGGATCGCCGGGGTCGCATCGTCCAAGCGCGGCGTGGAAAAGGTCAAGGCAATCGCCCGGACCGAACTTGACGGGGACAAGCCGCTGATCGCCAACCCGTTTTTCCGCCGCAAGATCGCCGAACTGGAAATGGACCTCACCGCGCTTGAATTTACCGAACTGCGCAGTCTGGCCGGTGAAACCGCCGGCAAGGGTCCGGGACCGGAATCAAGCCTGCTCAAGATCAAGGGGTCGGAAATCCAGCAGCGGCTGACTGAGCTCAGCCTCGAAGCGGTCGGCTATTATGGCGCGCCCTATTTCCGCGGGTTTGGTGAGGGCGATAACGAACACCCGATCGGGCCGGATCATGCCCACCGCACCGCGCCGACTTATTTCAACGCGCGCAAGACCACGATTTACGGCGGCTCGAACGAGATCCAGCGCAATATCATCGCCAAGATGGTGCTGGGTCTGTAAAATAGGGACAGTCCCCATTTTACGCCACGCATAGGGTCAAGGACAGGATAACTTCGATGGATTTCACCTATACCGAAACGCAGGAAATGCTGCGCGACACGCTCGCGCGCTTCCTTGCCGACACCTATGATTTCGAGAACCGCAAGAGGATGCTGAACAGCGCAGAAGGGCGTGATCCTGCGATCTGGCGTGCCTTGGCACAGGATCTTGGTATCCTGTCCGCTCCCTTTGCCGAAAAGCACGGCGGAATGGACGGCGGCGCGCTGGAAAACGTGATCATGATGGAAGAGCTGGGTAAGGTCATCGCGATCGAGCCTTACCTTCAGACCGTGGTGATCGGCGGCGGCGCACTGAAACACGCAGGCGGTGCGATTGCCGACGCCATGATCCCCGAGATCATCGCCGGCAATGCCACCATCGCCTTTGCCTATGCCGAACCGCAAGGCCGCTATGATCTGGCCAATCTGCGCACTACCGCCAAGACGGACGGAGCCGGCTATGTGCTGAACGGCCACAAAGGCGTAGTCTATGCCGCACCCGGAGCCAGCCATCTGCTGGTCACCGCCCGGACCGGCGGCAGCCAGCGCGAACGCAGCGGTGTGGAACTGTTCCTGATCGACGCCAAATCACCTGGGATCGTCCGCCGCGATTATCCCACTGTCGATGGCTTCCGCGCTGCGGAAATATATTTCGAAAACGTTGCGGTTCCCGGTGATGCCCTGCTGCCCGGCGGCTTGTCGCTGATAGAGCAGATTGTCGATGAAGCCACCGTGGCTGTCTGCGCCGAGGCTTGCGGCGTCGCGCGAAAGCTCCACGAAGGCACGCTCGACTATTCCAAGCAGCGCCAGCAGTTTGGCCAGCCGATCGGGCGGTTTCAGGTGTTGCAGCACCGCATGGCCGACATGTTCATCGAGGTGGAACAGATTGTCTCGATGACGCTGATGGCCACGCTCAAGCTCGATCTGCCTGAAGCCCAGCGCAAGGCCGCAGTCAGCCTGGCCAAGGCCAAGGTCTCGCGCTCGGCCAAATTCGTCGGTCAAAACGCAGTGCAAACTCACGGCGGCATCGGGATCACCCAGGAGTTGGCAATCGGCCATTACTTTAAGCGCGCCACGATGATCGAGAGTCAGTTCGGGACTGCCGATTATCACCTCGAGCGGTTCGAGCAGCTGACGCTTGCGGATTGAGGCGGGGCCTGACCAGGGCGTGAAGCGAAAAAGTGAGAACCGGTTTATCGCATCACGCTCTCAGGCCTTCAGCTTTCCGCCAGTGCGGCCCATTCTTTTAGCGGGCGGGCCGGGTCGGCAAGCTCTTCAGCTGGAGCGACCAGCCGCTGTTCGACCAGCTTGCGGCCCTGCGCGTAATCGCGAACATTGTTGACGCAATCGAGCGCGATCAGCCTTCCCTGTTTGAAGTAGAGCACCGAAAAGCTGCGGGTCGCCGGGTCGCCGCGCAGCACCGCTTGGTCATAGCCGGTCGAAAGGCCGACAGTCTGCAATTTCAGATCATACTGGTTCGACCAGAACCACGGCGTTGCGGCATAATCCTTGTCCTCGCCGCAGATCGTTTTGGCCGCGATGCTGGCCATATCATTGGCATTCTGAACCGATTCCAGACGGATCACCAGACCATCGGCAAAAGCGTTGGAATGGGCGGCGCAATCACCGATCGCAAACACATCGGGCAGCGAAGTACGGCACTGCGCATCGACGTCCACCCCGTTGCCCCCCGCTGCGCCCGCCAAGATCAGCGGCGCGATCGCCGGGATGATCCCGATCCCAACGATCACCAGTTCAGCCGGCAGCACTGTGCCATCGCCGAGTTCCACTGCGCTGACCCGGCCTTCGCCGGTCAAGGCGACAACCCCGCAGCCGGTTCGCAGATCGACGCCGTGGGCGCGGTGTTCGGCTTCGAAAAAGCCGGAAAGCTCCTCGCCGGCAACCCGGCTCAGCACCCGTGGCAGCGCTTCGAGCAACGTCACCTGCTTGCCCAGTTTGGTCAGCACCGCCGCTGCTTCAAGCCCGATATAACCGCCGCCGATCACCACAATCCGGTTTGCGGTTTTCAGCTCGTCCATGATCGTATCGACATCGGCGCGATTGCGCACCGCGTGAACCCCGGCAAGTTCGCTGCCCGGGCAAGGCAACGCGCGCGGACTGCCGCCGGTTGCCCAGATCAGCTTGCCATAAGTGATCGCCGAACCGTCTGCAGTGGTTAGCTGATGGGCAGACGGATCAACCGTGACCACCTCTTGCTCCAGCAGCAGTTCCACATGCTTTTCAGCCCAGTATGCGGGCGGGCGGATATAAAGCCGCTCAAACGGCTTTTCTTGCGCGAGGTATTCCTTGGATAACGGCGGACGTTCATAGGGCGGCTCAGCCTCATTGCCGATCATCGCGATCGAGCCGGCAAAACCCCCCTGCCGCAGCGCCACCGCGGCCTGCGCCCCGCCATGCCCAGCCCCGACAATAACTACGTCAAAACTGCGTTCTATGCTCACTGCTTGCCTCTCAATTTGGAAGCCCTGCCTGGCAGGACGGCTGGCAGAGCTCTCAATCTTGCCCAACCGACACTCCTGAGTATGCCGCTATCCCATGCGCCGTCTGGCTTCAAGTCAGGAGCCATTCTCGCCCGCGCCAGCTGGCAGAGGGTGATGAGCCCGCGGTCTTGCCTCATCTTGAACCTGCAGGAAATCAATCAGCGGCGCCACAAATTCGCTATTACGGTCCCCTGCCACCATGTGATCGGCCCCCGCTACTTGGGCGTAGCGCGCGTGCGGCACCTTAGCGCGGAAGGCCCGCACGCCTTCGTCGGAAACAACCCGGCTAAGCTCGCCCCGAATCAGCAGCGTGGGCACTTTCAACCGGCGCGCGGCCTCATCAAGCCGTGCCTGGGCAGCGCCGATTTCGTTCGGCCCGGCCATCATCGCCGGGTCCCAATGCCAGCGGAACCGGCCGTCCACGCCTTCGCGCAGGTTCTTGCGCAGGCCAGCTTGCGAGGGCGGACGCGGACGATGCGGCAAATATTCGGCGATCGTCTGCGCCGCTTCATCCAGCGAAGCGAAGCCCTCGGGATTGCCGCGCATGAAAGCCTGGATCGCCGCTGTGCCCTGCGGCTCGAACCGGGGTACAACGTCCACCAACACCACCGCACCAATCGCTGGCGGATCATGCTCCCCGCCCATCACCAGCGCGATCATCCCGCCCAATGATGCCCCGACCATGGCTGGGCGATCGGTTAATTCCGCGATCAAGGCCGTGATATCTCCAACATGCGCATCAAGCCGGTAGTCGCCGTCCCCCGCCCACGAGCTATCTCCATGGCCGCGCAAATCGACGTTCAGCGTGCGATAGCCGATGCGATTGAGCGCAACCGTCGCCTCGCGCCAGCTGTGCCGCGTCTGTCCGCCGCCGTGCAGGAAGACAACCGCGGGCCAATCCTCCAGCCCACTGTCATCAAAGGCTATTTCCACGCCGCCATGAGTTGAGATCCGACGATGTTTCACAGGCCCTCCCGAACGGTGTACGCGCCCCATGTGTAAGCTCGCCGCCAGACTGTGCAACCATTCAGCCCGCCCCCGCCCAAAATCACCGCGCCGCAGCCACCGCCCCCAACCAGGGAGACGATAGCCGCAATGCCGAGGCTGAATTAATGGTGCAGAAGAGGACTCGAAAATCAATTTTATTTAGCTGTAATTAAGGTAATATTTGAAAAAATTTAGGAACGTGGCCCCCAATCTGATCCCCAAAACTGAAATCGCAAATCAAATTACCTGTACATCAGGCTGCAATCCGTTGGGAAAGCTTTCACAGGTTGGCATCCCGGCCATCGTCAATAAAGAGCACGTGGCGATCCTCAAGCTCCGCTTTTGATCCAGCCGTTCCGATGCTCAACAGGTCGCAGTGGGGCGTGTAAGACAGCATGAAGGCGTTCAGGATCAGGTGCGGATCGGCAACTTCCTTCTGCCGCTCAATGATTTCCGCGTAGAGCCCGAGCTTGGGGTAGTTGAGGTCGAAGTTGCTAATGCCCTTCGGGTCGACAAAGCTGAGCCACTGCTGGCCCGTCGCATCATTGACCAAGAAGAGCAGGAAGTCGGGATAGAAATTCCCTGCACCGACGAAGCCAAGGCCCTTTTGACCTGCCCGATGCTGCCATGGCGATCCCGAAGCGTCTAGCGCAGAAGTACAATACCGCAGCCGATGCTTACATCTTCCCCAGCACTCAGGCCCACCGACCGCTATCGAACATGTCCATTGTGATGTTGTCGCCACGGATAGGTGTCGCCGAAGCCTCCCTAGCCCATGCCGTGGGGAATGAGGTGGAGCGTGCGTACCGCCGGGGCGATGCGCTCAACGAGCGCCGCAAGCTGATGACGGCTTGGGCTGCCTATCTCGTCAAGGCAATCTGAGATTAATTGCCACTTTCAAAAGTTTTGGAAAACCGAGAGGGGCCTGCATTGGAGGGTATGCGACTAGGTCACTTTACCGGCGCGAAGTCGGCATTATGCCTTCACAGAAGGGTACCTCGCACTTTTCGCCCTCAAGATGGGTGCCGGGAGTGGATCATGTTCTCACACAATTTCTGAAAAATACCGGTTTGGTAACTCCCCTGTTGTTGCGCTCGGGGAAGTTCTTGATGGATCGAACGTCGGCTTTGCGCCTCAAGTCAGCCTTTCGAAAGGTCATCATAAGTCGCCAGGAACGGGCATGGTCCATGATGCCATGGCGCGGCGGCAATGTCGTGGGGATTAGACAGCCCGCTCCCGTTCTTTACCCTGAAAAA
>JANLQQ010000131.1:0-7847 GCA_031367905.1 Novosphingobium sp. | reverse complement strand
GGCGGGAACTATGCGCTGTCCGCCGCCAAGGCCTTGGTCGAATACGAGCAGGACCCCGAAAAGATCGCGCGCCGGGCCATGGCAGTCGCGGCCGAAGTCTGCGTTTTCACCAATGACCGGGTTACGCTCGAATCAATCGGCGCGTAATCGCCCCCAGGAACTCCCATGCCAGATAATCTTACCCCCAAGGCGATCGTCGCTGCGCTCGACGAGCATATCATCGGCCAGAACGACGCCAAGCGCGCGGTGGCCGTGGCGCTGCGCAATCGGTGGCGGCGCCAGCGGCTATCGCCCGAATTGCGCGACGAGGTGACGCCCAAGAACATCCTGATGATCGGGCCGACGGGCTGCGGCAAGACCGAGATTAGCCGGCGGTTGGCCCGCCTGGCCGAAGCGCCGTTCGTCAAGGTCGAGGCGACCAAGTTCACCGAGGTTGGCTATGTCGGCCGCGATGTCGAGCAGATCGCCCGCGATCTGGTTGAAGAAGCTATCCGCCTTGAAAAGGATCGCCGCCGCGAGGCGGTACGTGAGGCTGCTTCGGCTTCGGCAATGGACCGGTTGCTCAAAGCGCTGGTTGGTGAAAATGCCTCCGAAGCCACGCGTGAGAGCTTCCGCCAGCGGATTGTCGAGAATGCGATGAACGATGTCGAGGTCGAGATCGAGGTGGAAGACACGCCCGGTGGAGCAATGGATATTCCCGGAATGCCGGGCGGGGTGGGGATGATCAACCTGTCCGAAATGATGAGTAAGGCGATGGGCCGCCAGAACCTCAAGCGCCGCAAGCTCAAGGTGCCGGACGCCTGGGACAAGCTGGTCGATGAGGAAGCGGAAAAGCGGATGGACCAGGATGATGTCGCCCGCGTCGCGCTGGCCAATGCAGAGACCAACGGGATCGTGTTCATCGACGAGATCGACAAGATCGCGGTCAGCGATGTGCGCGGCGGTTCGGTCAGCCGCGAAGGCGTGCAGCGCGATCTGCTGCCGCTGATCGAAGGCACCACCGTGGCCACCAAATACGGGCCGATGAAGACCGACCATGTATTGTTCATCGCATCGGGCGCGTTCCACCTCTCCAAGCCCAGCGACATGCTGCCCGAATTGCAGGGCCGCCTGCCGATCCGGGTCGAGCTGAAAGCGCTGACCGAGGATGATTTCGTCCGCATCCTCTCGGAAACCCGCGCCAATCTGGTCGAGCAATATCGCGCGCTGATCGCCACCGAAAAGGTCACGCTGGAGTTCACCCCCGAGGCGATCCGCGAAATTGCCAGAATCGCCTGTCAGGTCAATGACAGCCTCGAGAATATCGGCGCGCGGCGGCTGCAGACGGTGATGGAAAAACTGCTCGAAGAGGTCAGCTTCGAAGCCGAGGACCGCGCTGGCAGTACGGTGGCGGTTGACGAGGCCTATGTCCGCGATCGGTTGGCGGGCCTCGCCAAGGATGCCGATCTGTCGAAGTACATCCTGTGAGATGATCGTTCCGGCAACCGATGGCGATTTCGCAATGTTGATCAGCGGCCAGCCACCTGCGCCGTGGCGGCTGGTTGATGACAGCGCGATCTCGCCGCCCGAAGTCCTGCAAATGCTCTCCGATCTGGCCGATTCGATCCGGCCGGGGTTCGATCCGGCGGCATGGCTGATTGTCGATGGCGATGAGGTGGTCGGCCTGCTCTCGTTGGTCCGGGCCTTTGCCGATGGCGAAATCTGCATCGGCTATGGCGTGGCGCCGACCCGCCGGGGCCTGGGTGCGACGAGCGGCGCGCTCGCCAGCCTGCTCGAATGGGCGCGCCGCGATAGCCGGGTGGAGCGGGTGATTGCCGAAACCAATCACGAGAATGTCGCGTCTCAGCGCGTGCTGGAACACAATGGCTTTGCCCGCATCGGCGAGCGTGTCGATGATGAGGACGGCGCCTTGATCGTGTGGCAAGCGCTGGTAGCCTGAAGCCAGACAATGGAGACCCCGATGGACAGCAACCCGCCCGATGACAAGCCGGTCTACCGCCTACTCACCGGCAAGGATGACCACGCCTTCTGTGTCCGGGTGTCCGACGCGCTGGCCCAGGGCTGGCGGCTCTACGGCTCACCCGCGCTCACCTTCAACGGCGAGTACTGCGTCGCCGCGCAGGCCGTGGTGTGGGGCGGGGCTGAGGATGTGAAGGCTTGAGGCCTACTCCGCCGCCTCGCTGATCTCGCCCACTTCTTGCGCCTGACGGGCCCACATTTCCGCATAAAGCCCGTCGCGCCGGAGCAGATCGGCGTGGGTGCCTGCTTCAGCGAGGCGGCCTTCATTCAGCACGAAAATCTGGTCGGCGTCGGCGATGGTCGAAAGCCGGTGGGCGATGCTGAGTGAGGTGCGGCCGGTTGAAACGCGGTGCAGGGTGGCGAGGATTTCCTGTTCGGTGCGGGTGTCGAGCGCACTGGTTGCTTCGTCGAGCAGCAGGATCGGCGGGTTTTTGACCAGCGTTCGGGCAATGGCGACGCGTTGTTTTTCCCCGCCTGATAGCTTGAGACCGCGTTCCCCCACTTCTGTTTCGAAGCCTTTGGGTAGCCGTTTGATCAGCGGCATGATCGCTGCGCCGCGCGCTGCTTGCTCTACTTCGGCAAGGCCCGCGCGGTCACGGCCATAGGCGATGTTATAGCCGATCGTATCGTTGAACAGCACGCTATCCTGCGGCACGATCCCGATCGCGGCGCGCAGGCTTGTTTGGGTTACCCCGCGAATATCCTGACCATCGATCAGGATCCGGCCTTCCCATGGATCGTAGAAGCGGAACAACAGCCGGGCGATGGTGCTTTTGCCTGCGCCCGAAGGCCCGACGATCGCCACCTGGCTGCCCGCAGGCACTTCAAAACTCAAGCCGTGGAGGATGGTGCGGTCATGCTCATAGCCGAACACCACATTGTCAAAGGTCAGCGTCGGGCGGCGGATCAGCAGCGCGGGTGCGCCCGGAGCATCCTTAACCTCAACCTCGCTGTCCATCAGATCGAACATCGCGGCCATGTCGATCAGTCCCTGGCGGATTGTCCGATAGACCATCCCCAGCATGTCGAGCGGGCGGAACAGCTGTGCGAGCAAGGTGTTGACCGTCACTACATCGCCGGTCGAAAACTGGCCTTTCGACCAGCCCCACACGACATAACCCATCGCGCCCGCCATCATCAGGTTGGTAATCAGCGACTGGCCGACATTGAGCAGTGCCAATGAATTTTCAGATTTGACCGCAGCATCAGCCCATTGGCTAATAACCTGGCCATAGCGGGCGGTCTCGCGCTTCTCGGCATTGAAGTATTTGACCGTCTCATAGTTGAGCAGGCTGTCGACCGATTTGGCCACGGTCTGAGTATCAAGTTCGTTCATCTTTTCGCGCAAGGCATTGCGCCAGTTGGTAATCACCGTGGTGAACGTGATGTAGCAGGCGACCATCAGCCAGGTAGCTGCGACGATGCCCCAGCCAAACTCGATCTTGAAATAGATCGAGACCAGCGTGAGTTCGAGTATCGTCGGGGCGATATTGAACAACATGAAATAGAGCATCACGTCGATGCTCTTGGTACCGCGCTCGATAACCTTGGTCACCGCGCCGGTGCGCCGGTTCATGTGAAAGCGCATCGACAGGTTGTGGAGGTGAGCAAAGACACTTTCGGCCAGCCGCCGGGTCGCGTCCTGCCCGACCCGTTCAAACACCACATTGCGCAAATTGTCGAACAGCACTCCGCCAAAGCGCGCACCGGCATAGGCGCAGACTAAAGCGATCGCGATGGCGACCCCGCTCTCCATCCCGGGCACCATTCGGTCAATCGCGCGGCCATAGACCCAGGCCATGCTAAGCTGCACCAGCTTCGATGTAACCACCAATACCAGAGCAATAACAATGCGCACGCGCAGCGCCGGCCGGCCGGCCGGCCAAAGATAGGGCAGGAAGCGCCGCAGCGTGCTCCAGCCATCATGGCGGGCATCGGGCGAAGACGGTTGATTGGGGGGACTCATCGTTTACTATGTAAGCGTGCGACGCGAAAACGGAAGGCCCGGGTCAGAACGCTTCCCGGGGCAGATCGAACAGCACTTTGCGGGTGGCAAAGTCGATCGCCACCCGATCGAAACTTCGCAGATCGCGCATTCCCAGCAACAGCGCGGGGCGCTGATCAAGCTCGAGCGCCGCAAAGGCCGGCCCATCGGCATAGGCAATCTGCAGATTGTTGATAGACATGTCAGCTATTGCCAGTTTGCGGGCATAGCCCAGGCTCGCTTCGATCTCCTGACCGGTGACGCTTACCAGCATGGTGGTGCCATGATCGCGCCGCCGCGACAATGCGCGCTGCAGAGCCAGGTTGCCGATCGAGTTTTCCGCGCCGGTATCGATTACAACTTCGGTCCGGATCCCGTCGATTGTCGCATCGGCCATGATCAGTTGGCCAGAGCGCCGCTTGGCTGTGATGACTATTTCATAGCCGCGGTTGCCGCCAAGGCTCTTGGCATCGCCAATGGTGATCAGACGCCGTTTGAAATCGAGCAGCACCCGCTGGCCTTGCAAGGTATCGAGCCCGACGATCCCGTCTGCGCCGATGTTCGACTGATCGAGCAGCGGTGCAATCAGGCTGTAGTAACTGCGGCGGCCCAATCCGATCTCATCGACATCGACTGTATCGACAATTTCACTTCCGGCGATACCGACCAACCGGGCCTTGCGGGTCGAGACCAGTGAAAGCTGTGCGGCCAGGGCCTTGCTCAGCACGGTATTCTGCGCCCCGGTATCGATCAGGAACTCATATGGCCCGTTCGCCCCGATCCGCACCGGCACCGTCATCCGGTCATGCCGGTCGGTTCCAATTGCGACGATATCGACTTCGGATACGTCCTGCGCGCCACTGGCGCCGTGCAGGGTGGGCAAAGCCAGCGCCGAAGCAGTCAGCGCAAGCACGAGGTTGGTCATACTCACGGCAAGGTTCCTCTCGCAGCCAAGACTACACCCGATTGCGGTTGCTCCCAAGTGAACTCGGACCGATTTCGCGCTGCAAAACAATCTTAGTCAATTTGTGGCAACAGGCGACCGATCGCGGGCAGACTCGAATAAGCGGTAAAGACATGCAGGAAATCATCATCGTCGTGCTGGCCCATAATGAGGAACGGCGGATCGCCGCCTGCCTCGCCAGCCTGCCGCTGGGTAATCCGGCGGTGGCAATTCATGTTGTGGTCAATGGCAGCACCGACCGCACCGCCGCCATAGCGCGCGCGACAGGCGGGGCTGCGGTCACGGTGCATGATTGGCCCGAAGGCGGAAAATCGCGCAGCTGGAACCGTTTTATTCTCGATACGCCGGGCCTTGCTGCGGAAACCTTTGTCTTTGTCGATGGCGATGCTGCGATCCTGCCCGGCTCGGTCCGCGCGCTGGCTCAGGCCTTACAAGCGCGGCCCGGTGCCAATGCGGCGGCTGGCCTGCCCGCCAATGGGCGTCGGGCGGCGGCCTATCGGCGTGAAATGGCTGCCAGCCACGGTATTTTTGGCGATCTTTATGCCTTACGCGGCAGCTTCGTCGCTCGCTTCCGCGCGAGCGGGATCCGGCTTCCCGATGATCTGGTCGGCGATGACGGGCTGGTCGGAGCTTTGGCCAAAACCAACCTTGGGCCTGAGCATGATTGGCAGGACGAGCGGATCGCGGCCTGCGCTGAAGCCGGCTTCGTGTGCGAGCCAATCCGGCTGCTAGCGTTCGCTGGCTGGCGCAATCAATATCGCCGGATGATCAACTACAGCGTCCGCCATTTCCAGAACCGGATGATCAGCGCGATCATGTGTACCGTCGGGCCGGGCGGCATGCCAACCCGCCTGGTGGAGCTTTATTCCGAATGGCTGCCACAGTTCAGGGCGCGCCGTGATCCGCAGTGGTGGTGGTTTGATCGCAAAGCTCTGGCGCGGATGCAGGCTGCTGCACTGCAAAGGCGCTAACGGCGGCGTAGCATCGTCAAAGTGTTCCGCGCGATTTCCGGCCAGGCCAGCAACAGCGTTCCGCAATAGGCAACGGCTCCAACTCCAACCCGCAAGCCAAGCTCTGCGGCCGGAGCGAGCGCAGGTGTAAGGTAATCCGCCAGCATAACCGCGCTTGCCATGATACCGGTTGCCACCCCTACCGGCAGCAAGGTCGTCACTAGGTCGCGCAGCCGAACGCCGATTGCCGGCAGGGTGAGCGCCAGCGTTATCGCCAGCAGCAGCGGCGCGGCCAGCTGCCAGCTGTGGATCAGCCCGGCCGGGCCGAACTTCACCCCGATCAGGAAACAGGCAGGCATCAGAACCGCGCCGCACAGGCTGCTGGTTACATAGATCCGCGGCAAGGACAGCGCGTTGGTGGCCGGCGAGCAGACGATTTGCAGCACCATGGCCGGCATAGCGAGCGCCAGGCCCGCAGTGATCGACGCCATTTCCAGCCATTTCGGTCCGAACACTGTGGCGATCAACGGCTCTGCTGTCAGGCTCAGGCCAATATAAAGCGGGGCAGCCAGCAACATGACAAGGCGGGCGCTGCTTAGGAAGGCCGGGGCCAGCGATTGTCCGGCATTGCTCAGTTCAGCATAGGCGGGGAAGGCGATTTCATTGAGCGGGGGCAAAAATCGCCCGGTGAAAATCAGCGTCAGGAACAAGGCCTCGGAATAGAGGCCCAGATCATGCGGGGTGAAGCTGCGTCCGGCGATGAAGATATCGGACTGGCTCTGGATGATCCAGAACAGTTGGCACAGGGTAAGTGCTGAGCCAAAGCCAATCACCTCGCGCGCGCCGCGGAAATTGAACACTGGCCAGACCAGCAGCCGCGCGGCAATGGTCAGTCCGATCGCCCGGGCGATGAACCCGGCAATTGGCGCCAGCACCAATGCCCACACTCCGTAACCAGCCCAGGCCAGGCCAAGCGCGATGCCCGCACCGATCACCGCACACACCAGCGTGATCAGCGCCTGGCTGCGAAACTCGATCTTGCGGGCGAGTAGCGCCGAAGGCAGGGCGATAAACGGGGTAGTCAGGAACACCAGGCATTGCACGCGCAGCATATCGGCAATCGCAGGCTGGCCGTAATACTGAGCTGCCAGCGGGGCGAGCAGCCATTGCGCTGCGGCAAGGATCAGATTGGACAGGATCAGCAAACCAAATACTTGGCCGACGCGCCGCGCGTCAATCTCCCGGGCCTGTACCAGCGAGGTGGCAAAGCTATAGCCGTTGAGGAAGTTCAGCGCGACGAGCACCGCCTGAGTCATTGCAAACAAGCCATAATCATGCGGGTCAAGCAGGCGCACCACGATGATCGTTGCCGACCAGGTGATGATCTGCGCCAGTACCTGACTACCCCAGCGCCAGAATACAGCACTGCGCACACGGTCGGCAAAGCCGCCGGGTGCCGCTTCGGTGCCAGGTATTTCCAGTGTCGGTATCGTCATGTTCACGGTTAACCGCATAGTCGGGAATGGTAAATTCTTTGAGGGCAGGGACGGAACTGCCTGTTCAGGCTGCGAATTCCCCAGCTGGATCACCAATCCGTTAAGCGATTCTCGCCATTCTGACCGCAAGTCGGTCAATTCCACTTAGTGAAGCTGCCATAGACCCACAGATTTCCGCCAAAAGTCACCGGTTTGAAATAAAATTGCAGAAAGGCGTTGACCGACTCAGTCACCCTCCATATATGCCCGGTCACCGGACGAGGTGCTGACGAAAACCAGCTTCTTTCCCCCGGTCGCCAATAGGAACGGACAGCAGTCCCCCGGTACCATATCGGGGAGCCATTGTTGTCCGCCACTTCTGTTGTGTGGCTCTTTGACATTGTTAGTTTAGATGAAGGGACATGTGGGCGACGGCGCCTGCTCCCGGGGCTTCA
>JANLQQ010000185.1:0-15881 GCA_031367905.1 Novosphingobium sp. | reverse complement strand
CAGTCGAGTGGTTTAACCTGGCGGACTACCAGACCCCAGCAGACCATTCCGATTACGATGATCACAGCGGCGATCAGAAAGGCGATGCGGTAGTTGCCGGTGGCGTCGATCGACCAGCCGGTCAGCAGCGGCCCGATCACTCCAGAGAGTCCGGCGATGCCGTTCTGGATGCCGATCCATTTGCCTGCGCAGCGTGGCCCGGCCAACGTCTGACCAATCGAGAAGACGCTGAAAGCGCCCAGTCCGTTGGCCACTGAATAGGCCAGAAGGCCTGCTACCGCGATCTGTGGACTGCCAAAGGCGCAGGCCAGCATGCAGCCCAGCCCAACCGCCAGCGAGGTCAGGATCATGGTCTTGCGCACTCTGCTCGGACTGTCGCCCCGCGCAATCCAGCGATCGGCAATGCGCGCGCCGATGACGCCGAACAATGCCGAGAGCAGATAGACCGCGCCGCCCAGCCAAGCCATCGCGACGATCGAATAGCCCTGTTGCTTGACCAGGTAGAGCGGCAGCCACGACAGCACGAGGAAATATGCATAGTTCGAGCAGAAATGCCCGAGTGCAGTCCCCCACATTTCGCGCCGTGCAAGCATCGCGCGAAATGTCGGCGCGGGGCCGTGCGCGCCGCTCAGTCCATCGGCTCGCGCCAGCGGCTGGGGGCGCGCCATCCGCGACCATGGCACCAGCCACATCAGCGATACGGCGCCGAACACGAAAAACAAGGTGCGCCAGCCGAATTGGGCGATCATCAAGCCGCCAAGCAGGATACCGACACCATTGCCGAACATCAGTCCTGCACCCGTCATCGCGTTGGCCGAGGCTAGCTGCGGCCCCGGGACATGCATCGACAGGAGCTTGGAACTCGCCGGCCAGCCCGCACTTTCGCCCAGGCCAAGCAAGAGCCGCAGCCCTAGCAGCGCGGCAAAGCCTGAAGCGAAGCCAGTCAGCAGCGTCGCAATCGACCAGACCAGCAATCCCAGCGCCAGCGTGCGATAGGCGTTGATCCGTTCGGAGAGCCAGCCCGACAGGAAGTGGCCTGGCACGTAAGTCCAGAAAAAGGCCGAGATCAACACCCCGATCTGCGAATTGGACAGGCCAAGTTCGTCCTTGATCAGCGGGGCGGCAGTGGCGAAATTGCCGCGATCAAGCGCGTTGATGAAGATCGCCAACGCCAGCAGAAGCACCAGTGTGCTGACCGCCCCGGGGGTCCGTTCGGTGTTACGAACGTCTTCATCAACCTGTGCCACCATGCCTGATACCCCTGGGTGCGGCTGATTCAATCTAGTCGCCAAGACCGATGCTAGGCGGCAATATGGCGAAATCCAAGCAGTTGCGGGCTAATTCTCCACCGCCACAAATTTCCCTGCTACGCGGTCTTTCCGCACTTTTAGCCCATCGAACACCTGCCCGCTCATCGCGATATAGACGCCGGGCGGTACTACCTGCACGGCAGCTACCGCCATGCCGAGGTTGAACGCGGCGTCGCTCTGGGCAAAGCGCGCAGGGGCAAGGGCCCCGGTGAGGACGATCGTCTTGCCCGCTATCCCGGCGAGCGCCTTGGCCGTTTCGGTCATGGTGTCGGTACCGTGGGTGATGACGATCCAGGTTTCGGGTGCGCCAGCTGCACGGCGGGTGATCTCTGCGCGGTTTGCATCGGTGAGTTCGAGGCTGTCTTTGCGGCACACTTCCTCTACCCGGAACGGCACGGCGACACGGGCCTCTTTTAGCAGCGCGGCAATTGCACTGTCGACGATCTGGTATTCGCTCAGCGCGTCGAAATAGTTCTTGTCGATCGTGCCGCCGGTGGTGAGCACGAGGATCGGTTGCTGGTTCATCACTTACCTCTAACCGGTCAGGCCCCATGCGGCAAACGCCGCCCGCAGCACTCTAGGTTGTTGTTTTGCCGTGATTTCCGAGTCGCCAGATGATTTCATCTGGCTCGAAATAACTCTACAGAACCAAGGGTTCCGCGCCCGATTATGCCAACCGACCGGCAATCCGCAGCGCAGCTTGGAAATGGAGGTGAAGGGAATCGAAGGGTGGCCATAACTCCTTACGAAACCTAACTTTATATTCTCAGCCATCAAAATCTACCATCATTTATACCATCAGAAGGGCCGGATAGCCACGGATGCCGATGAACAACGATCAAAATGGCAGAGCGGCTTGATCAAGAATTTTGACTGTCCCGAGCCTCCTTGGCTATTTTGCGGACGGCAACATACAGATCGTCTACGATGAACGTCTTGCCACTCCCAGTTGCGGTGCATCGATACTGCGACCTTTGAACTGCGATTGTATTTCCGTAAACCTTGGGAGCGGAGGTTCCCCGTGACAAGACCTCAATATCCCCCGCAAGTTGTCCGTCCGGCCAAACCTCAAACCAAGCCCCACGCATCGTTTCGTACCAGTCTATATCGTCAAGCACGCGGTGCTTACCTTTCGGGCCTTCGTGAGCAGCGGCTACTCGCGCAGCTTCCTCGTCTGGCAATTCGGATGGTTTTGGTTTCAAACCAATAGGCACTTTTGGCTGAGCCGAGGTCGTTGTGACAACGACATCTATGGAGGGCGAGTCAGGCGCTTTCTCGGTAAGCTCCGATTGCGCGAATTCCCCCGAATTCTGGCGCGCCGCATAGGTTGCTGCTGCCTCATCACGCCACGTTTCCAACGCTGACAGGAGCCGCGCGCATTCACGCTCGGCATCGGCGAACCAGTCTGTTGACCAAATGCGCCAGATTTTCCAGCCGAGCTTTTCGAGAATGTTCTGTCTGATCTTATCGCGATCCCGCACCGTCAGCCCGGAGTGAAATGATGCTCCGTCACATTCGACGCCAGCAATGAAGCCAAGCGGAAAACTTGGGTGACGCACGCCCAGATCAATCCGAAAGCCCTCGACGCCCACCTGATGAACAACTTCATAACCGGCATCGCGAAGGCGGTCAGCGACAAAGACCTCAAAATCGCTATCAGGCTCGCCTCCACCGGCATCGTCGGTCGTTGCCCCGCCGGCGGCATATCTCAGATATCCTTGAGTTGCGAACACGCCTCTATTCGAACCTTCGGATGGCTTGATGTCGTCGGGCCGGAGCGAAGTGAAGACCCTCGTTGTCTGCTTGGCACGGGTGATGAGGACGTTCAGTCGCCGATGCCCGACCTTGCTGTTCAAAGGGCCGAACCGCTGAAACACATGCCCATTCTTGTCGGGACCATACACCGTCGAGATCAGTATGACGTCCCGCTCATCGCCCTGCACGTTTTCGAGATTCTTCACAAAGAACGGCTCAATTGTTTCGGCATGTAGTTCGAGATAGCTTTGCACGTCCTTTTCCTGTGCCGCTATCCGCTCGAATTCAGCCCAAATCAGATCGCGCTGCTTAATATTCATCGTGGCGATGCCCATCGAAAGCTCGGGGCGGGTCAGCATGATCCCCATTGCTTCTTCTATGACGGCTTGTGCCTCTATCTGATTGATTTGGGCTTCATAGATGCCGCCAACAAATACATGCTTCACACCCAACAAGGGGTCGTCCGTCGTTGGGCTGGGGAAAACCACCAGCTTGCGATCATAAAACTGACGATTGGAAAATTGAATCAGGCTTTCGTGCTCTGACCGATAGTGCCAGTTCAGCGCGCGCTTGTGCGGCAGCTTCTCATTGGCAAGATCGAGAATCGACTCTGTGTCGATGGCGAAGTCATCGTCATCGAGTTCATCATTCGTCGCGACGTTGAAAAAATCCGTAGGGGGCAACTGATTGCTGTCGCCGACGACGACCAATTGCGCTCCTCGTGCTATCGCGCCAACGGCAAATTCCGGGCGCATCTGCGATGCTTCATCCATCACGACCAGATCAAACTGCGAGGTTTCGGGCCGGACATATTGTGCCACTGACGTTGGCGACATCATCCACACGGGCTTGAGCGCTGAAAGGGCCGCACCCGCACGGTAAGCCAGATCGCGAATTGGGATGTGTCTCTTCTGCAATCCGATCTGATGTCGGATCAAGGACAATTCTGTCCAACCGCTTCGAGGGCCACTTCCTATACCTTCTGGCGCGCGATCCGCCACCAAACGCTGAGCAACAATACGTTTTGCCTCCACCGCATGAAGGGCATTATCAATTTCCGTAAATCGGGATCGAGCCTGGGTAAGACCAAGCCCACCCAACCGCTCAAGCTCCTTGCCATCGCTGCTAAGAAAATGACGCAAGAGCGACCGGACAACAAGGAGCTCATACAGATCGGCAAAGCCAGTGTCCGACACCGCATGGTCAAGGCACAGATTATAGACAAACCGACAGTTTTGTTCTTCCGCATCTTTTAGATAGCGTTGCAGGTCGGCATAAAGGCGAAGGCCCGCTTCGTCATTAACAGCATGTTTGAGCAGTTCGCAGACCGCTTCCATGTTTGAGCCATCATCGGGTCGGTTCCGCAGAAAATCAGCAATCGGGACTTCGATTAGATCGCATAAGCCAGAAATTCGTTCCCGCCATTCCGCGAGCGCAAGGCGCAATTTTGGGCCATGAACTTGCAACTTCTCAATCAGCCGAACCGGTTGATCTGACTCAACCAGAGCGTCGAATATTTCCGGTGACATGGAGGTAATTGGCAGCGATGCTACATAGCGTGCGGCTTCGCCGAGCGCCGAGAGGTCAGTGTTGGCCCCGTCACCAACGTACCAATCCCAAACCTCGCCTCCATCCGGCTTCTCATTCAGTTTTGCGGCAGCATCCTGGAATTGGATGATCAACTGTGCGCATGTTTGACCATCCGAGTGCAAGATTGCGTCCTGCGAAATTCCGGTTTCTCTGAGGGCATCGACCAGGGATTTAAGCCTGGCTATGTCAACTTGTGTCGTTTCGCGTTCTTGGTTGATGGATGTCGCACCTTTGAAGCCAACAACCGCAATGGGGTCTTCAACGCTCTCGATAGCCTGAGCGAACGCGCGAAGATTGCGGATAGGTTCCGTTGAGACAATCTCAGCAATTCCTATCAGGCCCGCGTTTGCGGAATTATCGGCAATTTCATTCAATAGGGTATGCGTTGCTGTCAGAACGTCCCAATCAGATTCAACGCCCCGCCATTTGGTGCTGCCAAAAAATGCCCGCGCAGCATGATCGTCGAAAAAGGATTTCCTCGCAGAAACAAGCGAGTGCAGCTTACGCAGCGCTTCCAGCGCGTCAGGCCGTTTCAATGGCTCCCGCAAGAGTTGCGCGGCGTTGCGCCAACTTGACTTGTAAACGCCGCTGAAAAGCCGCCCAAACAGGGCCGCCCCTTCGATCGTCTCGATCAAGGCATCCAATTGAGACGCTTCCTGCCGCAATGCTTCATCAATCTGAAAAATCTGTCCGAGTGTCTCGGCTTGGTGCTTTAGGTCGAGAGCCTTAGCCTTTGCGGCCCCAATTACGGCACCGGCTTGATCGCTCAGCAATGCCTCTGACCGCAGAGCAACAACATCGTCAGGAGCGGCGACCATTTTCATAACGGCTGAGCAAGCGGAAACGGTTTCGCGAAAAGGCGCATCGTTAGTGGTGCCGAACCGCGCCTGCGCTGGGGCGAGTTTGGTTTCAATGTGATCGAGTGCCGCTATTCTGGCGTTTGATGAGGCCAGATGTTCAATGGCCTGCTTATGGGTTGCGGGCAGCTTGGGATCGACGAGCAGGGGAGCGAGATTACCCAATTGCTCGCGGTCTGCCGACAATGGAGCAGGATGCGCCAAACTGGCTTGGTCGCGAGCCAAAGCCATGTCGTGCCAATGCCCGAGTAACGCGCCTACACCAGCTTTATCACGCAATGCCGTTCGGAATTCCCGGTCGCTAAATCCTTCGGGCGAGAGTAAATTGGACATCGTGGTGGCAGCAATGCTCAGAGCCACGTCATCGTGTGCGAGAGAAAATCCGCAATCATTTTCAACAGACTTGGTTGTCTCAAGCGACAAGTCGGCGGCTACCATCGCCGCTTTCGCGGCTTCCATAACCAGCGTCTGATCGAAAGCCGGGAGGTGCCGTGCCGCCTGCCAAGGTGACTTGCCGTGCCGGGAAATATCAGAAGCTTTCACAGAGATATTGTCGAGCGTTTCGCGCGCGCGCTTCAAATCCAGTTCGCCAATGTCCGCAGCATCGTCGATAATGCGGCTTACTATGACAGCCGGAACGGAGGCGCATTTGTCCCGCAGTGCCAATTCCCTCCAAACAAGGCGGTGGACCGAACGGCCAAGTTTCCCCAGCGGCTGATTGAGAAGACCAAGATAGCGCCGCAGCAGGTTGCGCTTATCGCGTAGTTCGGTGCGCAGGGTTTCCAGTTCGCCGAGGCCACGCGAAGGTTCCGCTTTTAGGCGTTCGTCCAGTGCCCGAAGCACTTCGGTTTTTGTCGCGCGGTCGGAATGCAGTTGAAGCAGTAACGGCCCAAAACCGATTTCTCGCAAACGCTTCGCCACAACATCAAGCGCCGCCTGCTTTTCGGCGACGAACAATACGCGCTTCCCTTGATCGAGCGCAGTGGCAATCATGTTTGTGATTGTTTGCGACTTGCCCGTTCCGGGCGGCCCTTCGATTGCCAATGAGCGGCCTTCGCCCACATCCACGAGCGCCGAATGCTGAGATACATCGGCATCAAGAACAAGATGAGGAACGCGTGCCGACATTTCCGGTTCGTCGATTGCGTAATCTTCGCGAAAAGCGCCGCCGCCTTCGGCATCCTTCGCCCCCAGTAGCTGCGGGAGTAACGGGTGAATGTCCAAAGCGCCGTCAGGCCAGATGTCGGGATCAAGGTCTTGCCACAGCACCATGCGCGGGAATGGCAGGACAGCCAGTGTCACAAAGCGCCGCAAGGATAGCCGCAGCCTTGGGTCTTCGCCGAGCACGATGCTGAGACGGACGAAGTAGGATTCGGGTGTTTCATCTTCACGCAGCTTTGGAACTTCAATCTGAAATTTCTGGCGCAAAAGTTCGCGCATCGCGACATTGATTTGCAAATCCTCGTCTCGCGCGGTGACTGCGAAGACATATCGACTGCGTTCTAGGCTGCGATCCAATGTGACAGGAAGGATCAATGCCGGGGCGTGAAGTGCTACCTTTGAGATTTCGTCTTCAAACCATTCGACAAACCCAAATGCGACGTAAAGTGTGTGAAGCCCGGTTTCGGCTGCGTGACCACGATAGCGATCATGAATCGTCCGCAGCCGCGTTTCGAGCCGATCTGCCGTCAGAAGGACACGGATCTTGTCATCATGCAGATGTTTGGCATCGGCATCATCGTCAGACCGAAGCTCAAAAGATGGGTCGAATCCATGCGCGCGTGCCAACGCGGCAATATCGATGGATTTACCAGTCGCAAGACGCGGCAAGCCCAGTCCGGCGCGAACGCGCGCTCGCAGCGCGCGATCCTCGTCCTGCATCCTAATCTCATCTTCAGCTCCCTCGCCCAATTTTTCAATCTCGGCCAAGTATGCTGCATCGGTCAGCCTTGCTCGTTCCCAAGCAATTTTGAAATCAGGCGTCAGCTCGTCCTTGGGGGTTTCATCTGCCGTAGGCAGGGGATCGAACTTCATCACTCCGCCTTGCAAACTCGCAAAGAGGTGGTCAGGTAATTCGTCGATGATGCGTAAATAGGTCGCGCCACGCTCGCTATGCTTGAACGAAACAAGCGGATTTCGCTTCGACAGATCGATCAGCTTGTCTCGCAATCTAGCGAGGGCGGCGCGCAACCACGCTGCGGATTTGGGGTCAATCGGGCGCGCTTCAACCGACTTGTCATTGATGTGTCCAAGCGGTCTTTCAGGTGTGGCCCTGCTGTTGGGCGACCCGCCGGGTAGACCGGGCAGGATTGGTTCGTGCGGTCCTTGAGGCGTAGCCTTACCGTTGGGGTGCTGAATCGATTTGGTGGGCATGGCAGCCTCGCCATGCTGTCTTACTTCCATCATCATTTTGGCGATTTCGGCACGGAGAGCCGTCGCCCGGGCCGTTTGACGATGACCAAGCTCGCTGAAGATGAGTGCAAGCTCAGCACCGTTTTCTGAATTTCGTGTCGCCATTGCTTCCAGTTCAGCAATGGATTTTTGCAACAACACCCGACCGCTCATTTTCGGCTCACTTCAATAGATCGCATCGACCGGGCGGGTCGCACAGAAATGACTGCGGCCAAAAGACATTTGACCATCTCGACGAGACAGCCATTTATTAGAAACGGTCGAAAAGTGAATGTTGCGGAATCGGACAAACGGAACCCCCTTTCCAATACCTTAGCCGGGTGGGTCGAATGCTGAAAGGATCATTGATCGCATGGGGCAAAGCGGTTGCACTTGCGGTCGTAGCATGGAGGAGAACCAGCGGGAGATATTGGGCATTTTTTGACGGCGAGATAAAAGCACCGCCGTCGGTTGGGGTGCATGTGGTTGGTTTAATTGACGTATTTGCGACGGTGCAAACATTGGCCTGCTGGCGCTTGGGTCAAAAACACCAATGAATTCAATGTCTGATGCGCCGTCACATGGTGTTTTTCGCTGATTTTGGTGATCGTAGGGTGGCGTAGAATGGGCGGGTGATTTTGTTGGAAAGTTTGAGGGCAAGATAAATGGGAACAATGTGCGGAGCCATTTTCCCTCGGTCGTTTCCTTGTTTCACAAGGAGTTAGAGAGGCGCGCCGCGATGTGCGAAAAAATAACGCACATCGCGTGGAAGCCAAAAATGGCAGTTTTTCTGGGTGTTGCCGCACATTATGGGTCATTTTAGGGAAGGGGCCGGGAAGGGGCGCAGAGGCTTTGTCTCGCGCCAGTTTTCGGCGCTCGATTTCCGGCTTTGTGATTCGTTTTTAGCCTTGGTTTTGCAGTGTCGCCGGATAGCGCCGGACGGGTGGCGCAGAAAGACAGGCGGTGGCGTAGAACTGGCTGGTTCGTTTTCGGGCGGCTTGAGGCGATAATCACAGCCGGTGGCGGAGCAGCCGTCGCAGCCCCCTCTTCCCGGTTTGCTTCGTCACCAACCCACTCAGAAACCCAAAGGCCTCGCCAATGTCGCGCAGATCACCACAACGGATTTCATCGCTCGATACGATGCAGCTTCCCTTGGAGCCGATGACGGTGCGTATTCCGGTTGCGGTGCAGTTGACCGGCATCGGGCGATCAAAACTCTACGAACTGATTTCAGCCGGGGATATTGAAACGGTCAAGGTGGGGGCATCAACATTGATTACCGTCGCCAGCCTTCGTCGCCTGATCCAGAAGGCGCGGCGTTAGCGCGGGGGTGACTACCGCGCACCGAATGTCCCCGTCAGAATTTTTGCGCCGCTGCGAAGCTGATCGAGATAATCCGACCAATCTTGCATCATCGCCACCCGCTCATTCCAATATTCTCCCCGCGTATAGGCACGACGCACGGCATTGCCTTCGGCGTGGGCGAGTTGACGCTCGATAGCGTCGGGATTCCACTTCCCCATTTCATTGAGCAAGGTGCTTGCCATCGCGCGGAACCCGTGGCCGGTCATTTCGTCCTGGGCATAGCCCAACCGGCGCAGCGCCGCGTTGATAGTGTTCTCAGACATGGGGCGCGTTGCCGAACGCAGCGACGGAAACAGAAGCGGGCTAAGCCGTGCGTCGGTTTCAATGCCTGCGATGATCGCCAAGACTTGGCGTGACAATGGCACCGAATGTGCGCGACGCATCTTGGTCTTGTGCGCGGGGATTGTCCAAATCGCTTTTTCGAAATCAAATTCGCCCCATTCGGCATGGCGAAGTTCACCCGGACGCACGAACACATGCGGCATGAGTTTGAGCGCGGTAAGCGTCACCGCATGGCCCTCATAGCCGTCTATGACGCGCAGCAAGGCCCCAACCTCATTGGCTGTTGTCACCGCCGCCCTGTGTGTCACTTTAACCGAGATCAGCGCCCCGCGAAGATCAGCAGATATGTCACGGTTGGCCCGCGCCGTGGCAATGGCATAGCGAAACACCTGACCGCAGGTGCTGCGAAGCCGCTTGGCGGACTCATGCTTTCCCCGCACTTCAAACTTGCGGAGAACCGCCAGCAACTCATAGGGAGAAATATCTGCGATGGGGCGATTGCCGAACGACGCATAGGCAAATGTCAGCAGCCAGCGGATTTTGTTGAGCGTGGCAGGGGCCAGCCCCTCCTTTTCGGCCTTCGCATACCATTCCTCGGCGACCGCCTTGAACGTGTTTGCCGCTGCTACGCCTGCCGTGATCTTGTCCAGCTTCACTTGCTCGGCAGGATCAAAGCCCTTCGCCAACAATCGCCGCGCCGTGTCTCGCTTGGCTCTTGCGTCAGCCAGCTCGACATCGGGCCACACTCCAAGGGCCAAAGTCTTTTGCTTGCCAAGGTAGCGGTAGTTGATCCGCCAGTAGCGCCCGCCACTCGGCAAAACGAGCAAATGCAGCCCGTCCGAATCCGTCAGCTTGTAGGGCTTGTCACGCCCTTTGGCCGCTTTGATCGCCACCGCCGTCAGTCCCATGATGGTATCTCCATCCCAGCGTTCAGCGATATACCATCATTTATACCATCAAAATACACGGATGGGGACGGACGACGCCAAACCAATGGGGACGCTATAGCAGGGAAATATCCCGGAAAATAGCCATGTAATGGACGGATGCGGACGGCGGTGGAGGGGTTTTTGGAGCGGGTGAAGGGAATCGAACCCTCGTATTCAGCTTGGGAAGCTGCTGCTCTACCATTGAGCTACACCCGCAAATACCGCTTGAAGCGCAGGCTTGGCCTTTGCACATGGCCTACGAAAAGGTCAATCTCTCACAGCGTCTTGATGATCGCCGAGAAATCCAGGCCACCATTACCGGCCTTTGCGAACTGCTCATAGAGCTGCTCAGCAAGATCGCCCATCGGCACCTTTGCGCCCGCTCCCTGCGCCGCAGCAACCGCAAGCTTCAAGTCCTTGAGCATCAGCACTGCGGCAAAACCACCCTGATAATCGTTGTCCGCCGGGCTTTGCGGGCCAACCCCGGGTACCGGGCAATAGCTGGTCATCGACCAGGACTGGCCCGAGGCCTTGGAGGAGATATCGTAAAAGGTCTGGAGATCCAGTCCGAGCTTTTCGGCCAGCTGGAATGCCTCGCAAGTGGCGATCATCGTCGCGCCCAGGATCATGTTGTTGCAGATCTTGGCCGCTTGCCCCGCGCCCGAGCCGCCAGCATGGATCACTGCCTTGCCCATCGCCGCCAGAATTGGCTCACCCCGCGCAAAAGCGGCGTTGCTGCCGCCGACCATGAAGGTCAGCGTGCCGCCGTTGGCCGCGGTGATCCCGCCCGAGACCGGCGCATCGACCATCGCATAGCCGGCCGTGCTGGCAGCTCCAGCAACACGCTTGGCGGTCGCCACATCAATCGTCGAGCAATCGAGCAGCAACGCCTCGGATGGGGCCTGCCCGATCACGTCAGCGGCATAGACGCTTTCGACGATCGCCCCGTTGGGCAGCATTGAGACCACCGCATCGGCGCCCTTCACCGCTTCGCGCACGGTTCCGAAAGTTGCACAGCCATTTTCCTGCGCACGGGCCAGCGCCTCGCCAGAAAGGTCAAACGCGCGAACCTCATGCCCGGCCTTGACCAGGTTTACGGCCATACCGCCGCCCATATTGCCTAGACCGATAAAAGCGATTTTCATGGTTTAGCGCCCCTTCCAGGTGCCGGGCCGCTTTTCGACGAACGCAGCCATGCCCTCGGTCTTGTCCTCGGTTGCGGTCAGGATCTGGAAGATCCGGCGTTCCATCACGATACCCTGATCCAAAGTCATTTCGAAAGCGGCGTTGACCGCTTCTTTGTTGGCAATCACGGCCAGCGGCGGCATAGCGGCGATCTCAGCGGCGACCTTGAGCGCTTCTGTCAGGAGATCAGCCAGCGGCACGATCCGGGCAACCAGCCCCGAGCGCTCGGCTTCGTCGGCACCCATCATCCGCCCGGTCAGGCACATTTCCATCGCTTTGGATTTACCCACTGCGCGGGTCAGGCGCTGCGATCCGCCCATCCCGGGACCAACCCCCAGCTTGATCTCTGGTTGGCCGAACCGCGCGCTATCCGCCGCGATGATGAAGTCCGCCATCATCGCCAGTTCGCAACCACCGCCCAGCGCGAAACCATTGACTGCGGCAATCCACGGCTTGCGCACTGCCTTGACGACATGGCTGGTCCACTTGGCGAAGAAATCGGCGGAGAAAAACTCGGCCGCAGTCTTGTCGGCCATTTCCTTGATGTCGGCCCCGGCCGCAAAGGCCTTTTCACCAGCACCCGTCAGAACAGCACAGCGCTGCTCCGGATCGGCCTCATAGGCGGCAAAGGCGGCGATCAGATCTTCCAGAACCTGGCTGTTGAGCGCGTTCAAAGCTTGCGGCCGGTTGAGCGTGATCAGCGTGACTGGCCCGCGCGTCTCGGCGAGGATGGTTGCGTAATTCATAGTGGATTCCATTCTTCCTGCGCCGGTAGGGGCGCGAAAATCAAGTCGATCAGGGCATCGGTCACCGCTTCGGGTGTTGCCGGATCCCATTTCGGGGAGTTGTCCTTGTCGACGATCACCGCCCGCACACCTTCGGCGAAATCGGGGCGGGTTAGGACCCGCGAGGCGATGCGATATTCCATCACCATATTGGCGGCAAAATCAGCGCAGGTCAGGCTGTCATGCAACTGGCGCAGCGCAACCTTGCAGGTCTGCGGGCTCTTGGTGCGCAAGGTTGCCAGTTCCTTGGCGGCCCAATCGCTATCATCTGTCTCAAGGCTGGCGAGGATGTCCTCAAAACGATCCGAGGCGAAGTGCCTGGCAATGGCAGCGGCGCTGTCCTCGATCCGGGCATGCGGCGGACTGACCGCCAGCGCGCTGAGTACCCCGCCCGGCTCATGCCCATGGGCGATCCGCTCTTTGGCTTCAGCCAATGCTTCGGATGGGAGATAATGCGTCGCCAGGCCGGTCCAGTAGCATTCCGCCCCGTCCAAGCGTGCGCCGGTCAGCGCGAGGAATTGCCCGATCCGCCCGAACAGGCGCGAGAGATACCAGCCGCCGCCGACATCGGGAAACAGGCCGATCCCGGTTTCGGGCATGGCAAAGCGCGTATTCTCGGTCGCAACGCGGAACTTTGCCGGTTGCGAAATGCCTACCCCGCCGCCCATGGTAATCCCATCCATGAAGGCGACCACCGGCTTGGGGTAAGTGCACAGCACATGGTTGAGCTGATATTCGTCGTAAAAGAACTTTCGCCCTGAAACGCCGCTATCATTCAGCGCCGAATTGCGCAGGAAGGCGATATCGCCGCCTGCACAAAAACCGCGGCCTTCGGCATGGTCGATGATAATCGTGTGAACCTGAGGATCGTCGCGCCATTCAAGCAGCGCAGCGGTCATCGCCTGGCACATCTCCAGCGTCAGCGCGTGGAGCGCCTTTGGCCGGTTAAGCGAGAGGAAGCTTGCAGCACCCTCGCGGTGGATCAAAACATCATCTGTCATTGCCGAAGCAAATCCCGGCCGACGATCATTCGCATCACCTGGTTGGTCCCCTCAAGGATCGAATGAACCCGCAAATCGCGCCAGAACCGTTCGATCGGATAGTCCTTCAGATAGCCATAACCGCCGAACAGCTGCAAGGCACGATCAACCACGCTGCTGCCGCTGTCGGTTGCCAGCCGCTTGGCCATCGCCGAAAAGCGCGATTTGTCGGGCGCATTGGCGGAAACCTTGCAGGCGGCAAGATAGAGCAGCGCGCGCGCCGCTTCAAGATCAGTCGCCATATCGGCGAGCGTAAACTGCGTGTTCTGGAAATCGGCAATCGGCTGGCCGAACTGCTGGCGATCCTTGGTATAGGCAATCGCCTCGTCCAGGCAGCGCTGCGCTCCGCCGAGCGAGCAGGCCCCGATGTTGAGCCGCCCACCATCAAGCCCGGCCATCGCGAAACGGAAGCCATCGCCCTCTGCGCCGACCCGGTTTTCGACCGGCACCTCCACATTGTCGAAGATCACCTGCGCGGTGGGCGAGGCGTTCCAGCCCAGCTTGCGTTCGGGTGCGCCAAAGCTGACGCCCGCCATGCCCTTTTCGATCACCAGGCAGGAAATCCCCTTCGGACCATCGATCCCGGTGCGGACCATGGTGACATAAACATCGCTGACGCCGGCACCCGAAATGAACTGCTTGGTACCGTTGACGATATAGTGATCGCCGCCCAGCCGTGCAGTTGTTTTCAGCGCCGCCGCGTCCGAGCCCGAACCCGGCTCGGTCAGGCAGTAGCTTGCGATTTTGTCCATAGTGACAAGGCTGGGCAGGTACTTGGCCTTGACCGTATCGCTGCCGAAACAGTCGATCATCCAAGCTGCCATATTGTGGATCGAAATGAACGAAGAGGTCGCTGGGCAGCCATAGGCCATGGCTTCCATGATCAACGCTGATTCCAGCCGCCCCAGCCCGATCCCGCCCGATTCCTCGGACACATAGATCGCCGCAAAACCGAGCTCAGCCGCCGCCTTGATTGTATCGCGCGGAAAGATGTGGTCCTCGTCCCACTGTGCCGCAAAGGGCGTGATCGCATCGGCAGTGAACCGCCGCGCCATTTCCTGAATGGCGAACTGATCATCGTTGAGCTGGAATTGATCGGTCATAAGCTCATGGTTTCCGCTTCGATTTCTACCCGCCATTCGGGCCTGATGAAGCCCGCGACAATCAACGTGGTCGTGGCTGGCCGGGCAACCCCGAACCACCGGCCATGGATCGCCGCAATGCTCGCAAAGTCTGCACGGTCGGTCAGGTAAATACAGGTTCGTACGGTGTCGGCAATATCCCCGCCAAGATCGGCAATCGCTTTCGCCACGATTTCACAGCACCGTTCCATCTGGGCTGCCGCATCACCGGGCGTGGTCGAACCATCGGGCTCGATCGGCGCGGTTCCGGCAACCATGATCTGGTTGCCGGTCCGCACCGCACGGCTAAAGCCGAGCACTGGCTCAAGCGGCGATCCGCTGCTGACGCGTTGTTTCACAAGGTCGCCCAGCGCTGGGTGGCGAGCTGGTTTTCGGGAAGCTGGAATTGATCGCTCATAATCCTCGGTTCTGCCTAGCAGCGCGTGTATTGCAAGGGGCCAGGGGCTGCATCTTCGCCATATTCCCGGCGGATCAGCTTTTTCCCTTGGTTTTGGGCATCAAGCACTTCGTCGCGGGTCCAGTTCATCCCTTCGCCGGTGAAGCTGAACGAGGCGCGCAAACGAGTGGCGTTCGCCTCTTTGATAGTGCCCAGCTTGCCTACGGATTCGTAGAATTTCAAACTGGTCGAATCGATCACTAACAGGCCCTTGGCATCACCGCGATCAGACGTGCAATCCGCTGCAACCAACCCCCAGCGGCCCTGCAACGCGGCCGGGATGGCTGCAGTGGCAGGGTTCGTTGCTGGGGCGGTATTGGTGGCGGTGATTGCCGGCGTGGACATGCTGGCGCCCGGCGCGGGCGCTGCGCCTTGGCTTGCTTGGGCAGTCGGCTGGTTGCTGTTGTTGCAGGCAGCCAGCGCAGCCAGGGGGATCAGTCCGATCAGAATGCGGGGCATGGTCAGATTCCTTTTTCGCAGGGAAGATAACCCAAGAACACCCTCTGATAAGGGAAGTTCCCTTGGCCTAACCCAACGTCGGGATGGCGAGTCGGTCTTCACAGGGCTGGATCTGTTCGGACCTGAGCTGGCGGCTGACTCAGTTGAAGTGGCGCCCCCACGGCCATTGAACAAGCACCGGGATCAGGACGCTAGCCGGGTCATCACATCTTTCCCGAACAATTCTTCATCGCTGGGGAGAACCTTGGCCACAGCAAGCGGCTTGGACACCCAGGTTTCGTTGATCAGGTCGCGCCAGGTGATGTTGTTGTTGGTGCCATTGCCGCCCCAGCTGCCGCAGCCGAGCGAGAAAGTC